>CANJME010000004.1 GCA_947475875.1 Caulobacteraceae bacterium
CTACGCCAGCGCCATCTGCGGAAAGACCGGCCAAGGCGCGCCCGACTCTTGCGGTCGCGCGCCATGGCCTCTTGCAAGCCACCACCAGGACGGTTCAAATCAGCTCAGGACTCTCATTATGATTGGATGAGAAATGGGGGTCACGTCACGTTGATAGGTCGCATCGACCCCCAGGTCGTTGTAGCGGTCGCGCAGGTTACCCGCGCCGTCGCCCGCCAGCCGGGCGTTCATGCCGAAGACGCCCGCAGAGAATGTTCCCTGCATGACCCGGCCGGAATACGCCAGCCGCCAGTAGGGCGCCATGCCGCCCAGCCTGGCGTCCTGCGACAGACCCAGGCTGTCGAGAAATCCGTTCCCTGGCGAAGCGTAGCCGCCGACTTCCGCGTAGAGACTTCGGTTGAACCAGACATAGGCGGTGGCGCCGACGACCTGTTGCTCAAGACCTCCCGCGATCAGCGGCGAGGCGGCGCGCTGCATGGCCAGATCGGGCGAATGGTAGGGAAAGCTCCAGGCGGGAAGCGAATTCCACACGTCCTGGGAGGTCGGGTTGTTATTCACCGAGACCCCGAAGATCGTATCCTTGCCGCCCCACTTGAAGGCGTGCGCAAAGCGGATGTCCAGGTTGTCGAGCGCCAGGGCCTGATCGACGCCGGAATAAGTTAGCTGGCCGAACATCCCCACATCCGGCGCCAGCCGCCCGGCGGCGAACAGCGAAGTCTCCTGGATGGTGACGTTGTCATTGGGCCGTTAGTCGGGCGCGGCGTTGGAAGGCTGATCCTTCTGCGTGTGGCTCAGGTCGCCCACGATCATGGCCGAGAGCCTGGCGTCGAACGCCGGCTGACCCTTGGAATAGTTGGACGCCGCGCCATAACCACTGAGTTTGAATTCCTGGCCCTCGGGGGTCAGTTGTGGGCCGAATCCGCCCACGTGGCAGGATTCGCACGGCAGGCCGGTCTGACGCTGGAAGGCCGGGACGGCGTTGGCTGCCGAGGGCAGGGCGGCGAGGCCGGACAATAAGGCAAATGCAACGAACGCCAGCCGCACAAGGCTGGAGGAGGGAAAACGCATAGACAGCTGATTCCTTTTGTCTCAACGCCCCCAAGGCCGGTCATTGCAAGGGAATTGAAGCCAAACCGTGACCTGGATCAAATTCCGGTCAGGGCGCCAGGATTCGAGCCTTGAGCGACGCGGTCACGGGCGGTCCCAGCGCAGTCGCGTCCGTGGCCAGCGCCACGCGGTAGTCGCCGGCTTCGACCCGCCAGCGTCTTGCGGCCTCGTCCCAGTTGCCCAGGAGGCGTGGGTCGGCGGTGACGCTCACCTGACGCGACTCGCCGGGTTTCAGCGATACCCTCGACCACCCGATCAGGCGCTGCTGGCGGCGGGTGGGGCTGGAGACGAGATAGACCTGGGGCGTGTCGATGCCCTCGCGGGTTCCGGTATTGGTGACGCGGAAGGTCGCCTTGAGGGTGTCGCCGCCTGAGAGGTCGAGGTTGCTGTAGCGGAAGCTGGTGTAGGAAAGGCCGTGCCCGAACGGGAACAGCGGCGTCATGCCATTGCGGGCGTACCAGCGATAGCCGACGTCAGAGCCTTCCTCGTAACGCGCAGTCGGGCCGTTGGGCAGGCTGGGGTTGGGCAGCTGGAAGACGCTGGCCGGGAAGCTGACCGGCAGTCGGCCCGAGGGGTTCACCTCGCCATAGAGCACCCTCGCGATCGCCTCGCCGCCTTGCGCGCCGGGGTACCAGGCCTCGACCACGGCCGGCACGGCCCCCAGCCATGGCATCATGATCGGCCCGCCGGTTTCCAGCACCACGATGGTCTTCGGGTTGGCCGCCGCCACCGCCGCGATCAGGGCGTCCTGGGTTCCGGACAGGAACAACTGCGCATCACTGCCCTCGGTGGTCCACTGGCCGCCGAAGACGATGGCGACATCGGCCTGTCGCGCGAGGTTGGCGGCCGCGGCAATATCGGCGCCGTCGTTGTATTCCACCTGCGGCGCCCGCAGCCGGATCGCGGCGAGCGGCGAGGAGGGGTGATAGATCACGCCGGCGATCCAGGATTCCGCCCCCGGCTCGGCCTGCAGCCGGCCCGAGCCTTTGGGGATAACCTGCGATGAGCCGCCGCCGGACAGCACGCCGTAATCGGAGTGATTGCCGATGACCGCCACCTTCCGGACGGCGGGGCTCAGCGGCAGGAGACCGCCCTCGTTCTTGAGCAGCACGATGCCCTGCTCGGCCGTGGCCCGGGCGACCGCCCCGTTTGCAGCGAGGTCGAGCGGCGCGGCCTTCACCGGATCGTCGAACAGACCGTTCGCGAACATGCCGCGCAGGATGCGCCGGGCCATGTCGCGCACCTTCACCGCGAAGATCTGGCCGTTCAGCACGGCCGATTTCAGCGGCGCGCCGAAGAACACCTGGGCGTCCATCTCCTGGCCGGATTCCTGATCCAGGCCCGCGTTTGCTGCGCCCAGCGAGTGCACCGCGCCCCAGTCGCTCATCACCCAGCCCGGATAGGCCCAGTCGCGTTTGAGAACATTGGTCAGCAGCTCCGGATGCTCGCAGGCATAGATTCCGCCGATGCGGTTATAGGCGCACATCACCGAGCCCGGCTGGCCCTTTTCGATGGCGATCTGGAAGGCCAGCAGGTCGCTCTCGCGAAACGCCGCCGGCTCGATTTCGGCGCTGATCGCCATGCGGCCCGTTTCCTGGCTGTTCAGGGCATAGTGCTTGACCGTCGAGACGATGTGGTTGCTCTGGATGCCGCGGATCGAGGCGCCGGCCAGGGTTCCGGCGAGCAGCGGGTCCTCGCCCAGATATTCGAAATTGCGCCCGCCGCGCGGCTCGCGCACCAGATTGACTCCCCCGGCCAGCAGGACATTGAAGCCCTTGGAACGGGCTTCCTTGCCGATCATGCCGCCGGATCGGAAGGCCTGATCCTCGCTCCAGGTCGAGGCCAAGGCCAGGCCCGAGGGCAGGGGGGTCGCCTCATCGTTCTGCCGTCCAGCGGCGGCGACGCCGAGGCTGGCGTCGGACTCGGTCAGGGCCGGAATGCCCAGCCGCGCATTGCCCGGCACAAAGCCGGCCGAAGACAGCGATCCCGGCGGGGGCCCGCCCGCGACCATCCCCGGCACACTGCCGTGCAGCAGGGCGATCTGTTCATCCAGGGTCATCTGGTCGAGCACCAGGTCGGCGCGGCGCTCAGGCGACAGCCGCGTATCCATCCACGGGCGCGGGGCTTGCGCGACCGCCGAGCCGGCCAGCGCGGCGGCCGCCGCCATGGCCAGGATCAACCGGAACTGCTTCATCTCCCTCCCCACGGCCAAGCCATAGCGCGCGCCCGCCCGGGCGGCAAAGGTCCTGTAATTCGCGCGAGGGTGGGTGGGACGCGGGCCTGGTCCTCTAAAACACGCTCATCCCCGCTAAAGCGGGGACCCATCCGAGGTCAGGACATGACGCGCCGGCGCCGGCTTCAGCACCTGATGGGCCCCCGCCTTCGCGGGGGAGATCGGGAGGTTTGTGGCGGACTGGCGTGTGCTGGAGAGACAAGCTAGCCTCCCGCCCATAACAGCCGCAAAGGCGAAGGGGGGAACTTCGATGGCGTGGAACCAGGTCTACGATCCGTTCAGCAATCCGGTCATCTCGACCCTGGCGGCGGCGGTTCCGGTCGTGCTGCTGCTGGCGATGATCGCCTCGGGGAAGATCAAGGCCCATATCGCCGCCGCCATCGGTATCGCCACAGCGCTCGCCATCGCCATCTTCGCCTTTTCCATGCCGGCGGGCCTTGCCTTGCGCGCCGCCGGGTTCGGGGTGCTGTCGGGCCTCTTCCCGATCGGCTGGATCATCCTGAACGTCCTCTTCCTCTACCGCCTGACGGTGGCCAAGGGCTGGTTCCAGGTGTTGCAGGCGTGGATCTCCACCGTGACGCCCGACCGGCGGCTGCAGGTGCTGCTGGTCGCCTTCTGTTTCGGGGCCTTCTTCGAGGGCGCGGCCGGGTTCGGAACGCCGGTGGCGGTGACCGCGGCCATTCTCATCGGCCTGAGGTTCTCGCCGCTGGCCGCCGCGGGTCTGGCGCTGATAGCCAACACCGCCCCTGTCGCCTTCGGAGCCATGGGCGCGCCGATCTCGGGCCTGGCCACCGCCACCGGGCTTGATCCGGTTCTGCTCGGCCAGATGGTTGGCCGGCAGCTGCCGATCTTCTCGCTGATCGTGCCCTTCTGGCTGATCGCGGTGTTCGCCGGGGTAAAGGGCGCCTTCAAGATCTGGCCGGCCATCCTGGTCTGCGGCGTCTCGTTCGCCTTGCCGCAATATCTGGTTTCCAACTTCGGCAATTTCGCCATCACTGACATCGTCGCCTCCGCCATCTCCATGACCTGCCTTATCGGGTTCCTTAAGATATGGCGCCCCGCCGAAGTCTGGACTTCGCCAAAGCTGCGCGGCCACGACGATTCCGCCACTGACGAGCCACCCGTGATGACCGATGAGGCGCCGCCGAGCGCGGGCTCGGTGCTCCTCGCCGCCCTGCCATGGATCCTGCTCTGCGTGGTCCTGACCCTCTGGGCCCACAAGCCGATGAAGGCCTGGCTGGATTCGGTGTTCGCGCCGGCCTGGGCGATCCCGGGTCTGCATGATCTCGTCCTGCGCGTGCCGCCGGTGGTCGCCAAGGCGAGCCCCGAGCACGCCAAGTTCACCTTCAGCTTCCTCAGCTACACCGGCACCGGCATCCTGGTGACGGCGCTGCTCTCATCCATCATCATGCGCCTGTCGCCGGCCAAGGTGATCGGGACTTACTTCACCACCATCTGGACCCTGCGCTACTCGCTGATCACCATCGTCGCCATGCTGGCGCTCGGAACCCTGACGCGGTTCTCCGGCGCCGACGCCACCCTCGGTCTCGCCTTCGCCCAGACAGGCGTCATGTACCCGCTGTTCGGCGCGCTGCTGGGCTGGCTGGGCGTGGCGGCGACGGGGTCTGACACCGCCTCCAACGTGCTCTTCGGCGGCCTGCAGAAGATCACCGCCGAGCAGCTCGGCCTCTCGCCCATCCTGATGGCCGCCGCCAACTCAAGCGGCGGGGTGATGGGCAAGATGATCGACACCCAGTCCATCGTCGTCGCCTCGACGGCCACGGGCTGGTTCGGCCACGAAGGCAAGATCCTGCGCTTCGTGTTCTGGAACTCGATCATCCTGGCCCTCCTCGTCGGCGGCCTCGTCATGCTGCAGGCCTACGTCTGGCCGTTCACCGAGATGGTGGTTCGCTAGGCTGAATAGACGCTCATGCGCCGAGGCCCCTTTACCACCCGATTGTCCCCGCAAAGGCGTGGATTATAAGGGATCGTCGGATCGGAGCACGGTTTTTACCTGATCTGATCTGATCTGATCTGATCGGTCGGTCGGGGTGTGTCATCGGTGGTCTGTCTCAGCCCTGGCCCGATTCAACATCACCTTTGAACCGTTTGACCTTGGCGGCAACGGTCGTAGTTCGCCTTCGCCTCTTGCGGCTGCTTCTGGCGCTTTCAGGACATCGGCCCCTCGAGCCTGTTGTCATTATCTCCGGGCGGACGTGCAATTCCAGCGACGCGAAAATTGAAGATCAGGTTCAACAAATATCCGCCGACGCCTGTGATGCTCGCCGAAGCGATTCGGCTAAACATGATCTCAAGGTGGAACACGGTCACGAACAGCCACATCAACAGTGTCAGGACGAACGCCGCGAGCGACGCGATCACCATGAAATAGACGAGGCCGACGTTCACCCCGCGCCTGGTTCCCGAGAACACAAACCACCGGGCCAGAAAGTAGCTCAGCACATGCGAGGCGAGGAACGAGGCGACCGTCGCGGCCAGATACTCCACGTGCGCTTCGTGCACCAAAAGGTACAGCAGGCCCAGGTCGACAAGAAACGTCGGCAGGGAGATCGCCACGTTCCGCAAGAACCTTAGTATTTCTTCCCGCACCTCAAAAACGCGCATCACACGACACCGAGAAGACTTGCAAAGGGGAAGCGGTCGATGGGGTACTGATAACTCGGGCGTTGGATCGTAAAACCAGAACTCTTTTGCGACAGACGATCTCGCCGAAAGAGGCCATCCGATCGTCCAGGACCATGTCGATGCGATATCCGACATCGGCCCGCGCGTCTTCATACACGGCCGGCAAGGCGAGTTGCCGGTCTGCCTTGTATCCGCGCCGCTGCAGTTCATGGGCCAGAAACGCCTCATACGCCACTTCAATCAATCCCGGCCCAAAAGCCCGATGCACCTTGAAAGCCGCATCCAGAACCGACGTACCGACGGCGTCGGTCGCGCTTGAATTTTCGCTGTGATCGCTGTGCGTCCGCTGTGACCGCCGTGTACCTATTTCTCTATTCCTCGCGATCGAGGGGCAAGAACATTTAGAGAGCCAATACTCGCGATGTTCAAGCACCCGAACGCCGACATTGCTCCGCTCACCGCATTTCCGCTAGCAAGGCCCATGGCCTTGACCATGCCCGAACTGGACCGCGTGGCGATTTCCCGCCGCGCCGAGATCGCCGCGGCTCTGCGCGTCATCGCGGGCGCGAACGCGGTCATCGAGCACGAGGACGGGCTTCGCACTTTCGAGACTGACGGCCTCACCGCCTATGCCCAGATGCCTATGCTGGCGGTGCTGCCCCAAACCACCGCCGAAGTCGCCGCCATCCTAAAATGGTGCGGCGAGAACCGGGTGAAGATCATGCCGCGCGGGGCGGGCACTTCGCTCTCCGGCGGGGCTCTGCCGCTGGCCGACGGGGTGCTGCTGGGTCTCGGCCGTTTTAATCGCATTCTTGAGATCGACTACGCGAACCGCTGCGCCGTGGTGCAGCCAGGCGTGACCAATCTTTCCATCACCCAGGCAGTGCAGGACGAGGGGTTCTTCTACGCCCCAGACCCCTCCAGCCAGATCGCCTGTTCGATCGGCGGCAATGTCGCTGAAAACTCCGGCGGGGTGCACTGCCTGAAGTATGGCCTGACCACCCACAACGTGCTGGGCGTGACCCTGGTCACCATCGACGGCGAGATCGTCACTCTCGGCGGCAAGGCCTACGATTCACCCGGCTATGACCTTCTGGGCGTCGTCATCGGCTCGGAGGGCCTGCTCGGCGTCGTCACCGAGGTGATCGTGCGCCTGACGCCGGCGCCGGAGTGCACCCGCGCGGCGCTGATGGGTTTTCCCACCGTCGAGGGCGCGGCCCAGTGCGTCGCCGACATCATGGCGGCCGGCATCGTCCCCGCGGGCCTGGAGATGATGGACGGGTTCGCCATCCGCGCCGCCGAGGATTTCGTCCACGCCGGCTATCCGACCGAAGCGGCCGCCCTGCTGATCGTCGAGCTCGACGGGCCTGAGGCCGAGTGCGAGCACCTTCTGGCCGAGGTGCAGACAATCGCCCGCAACAATGGCGCTGACACCGTCCGTGTCGCCAAGGATGAAGCCGAGCGCGCCCGCTTCTGGGCCGGGCGAAAAGCGGCGTTCCCGGCGGTAGGCCGCATCGGCGACTACTACTGCATGGACGGCACCATTCCGCGCCGCGAGCTGCCGGGTGTGCTGGCGCGCATCGGCGAGATGTCGAAGACCTACGGTCTCGGCGTCGCCAATGTTTTCCACGCCGGAGACGGCAACCTGCATCCGCTGGTGCTCTACAACGCCAATGCTCCCGGCCAGCTTGAGGCCGCCGAGGCCTTCGGGGCCGACATCCTGCGCCTGTGCGTCGAGGTGGGGGGCGTACTCACCGGCGAACACGGCGTGGGTGTTGAAAAACGCGACCTGATGCCGGCCATGTTCAATGCCGTCGATCTGGCGGTGCAGGAGGACCTGAAGGCCGCTTTCGATCCCAATTTCCTGCTCAATCCCGGCAAGGTCTTTCCGAACCTGCACCGCTGCGCCGAGGCCGGCCGCGTGCATGTCCATGGCGGCAAGACGCGCTTTTCACACCTGCCGCGGTTCTAGGATGGGCCAGCGCATCGAGAGCCCGACTGGCGCCTTTGAAGCGGCCGAACTCATCGCCGGCGCGGTGGCCGATGGACAGCGAATCGAGATCATCGGCGGCGGCTCAAAGCGAGGCTACGGTGGCCCCGCGCCGGGCGCCGACCTGACCCTTTGGA
This sequence comes from Caulobacteraceae bacterium, assembly GCA_947475875.1. Taxonomy (GTDB): domain Bacteria; phylum Pseudomonadota; class Alphaproteobacteria; order Caulobacterales; family Caulobacteraceae; genus UBA5005. Next base: position 8,114 of record CANJME010000004.1, read on the forward strand.
CAGCGCGGCTGGGCGGCATCTTGCACTATGACCCGCAGGAGATGGTTTTGACCGCCGGGGCCGGTGAAAAGCTTTCGGCTATCGACGCGTTGCTGGCCGAACACAACCAGATGCTCGGCTTTGAGCCGCCGGACTTCGGCGCGGCCTTCGGCGGCGAGGCGGGCGAAACGACGCTGGGCGGGGTGCTGGCCGCCAATCTCTCCGGTCCCCGGCGAATCGCCTCGGGCGCGGCGCGCGACCATTTCCTGGGCTTCGAGGCGGTGTCGGGAAAGGGCCAGATCTTCAAGGCCGGCGGCAAGGTATTCAAGAACGTCACCGGCTTTGATTTGCCCAAGCTGATGGCCGGCTCGTGGGGAACCCTGGCCCTGCTCACCGAGGTGACGGTCAAGGTGGTTCCAAAGCCCAAAACTACGACAACCGTGATCCTGCGGGGAGCCTCGTTTCAGAACGCCACGGGGGCGATGACCAGGGCCATGGGCCAGCCCCTTGCGGTTTCCGGCGCGGTCATGCTGCCGACGCTGAAGGGCACGCAGACCGCGTTTCGGCTGGAAGGGTTCGGCCCCTCGGTCGAGGTTCGCGCCGAGCGGCTCGCGGCCCAGCTCGAACCCTTCGGCGAGGTCGAGGTGCGCGACGCCGCGTTCAGCGAGAACTTCTGGCGCGATATCGGGCGCGTCGCGCCGCTGGCGTCGGAACCGGGTTCGCTCTGGCGGTTGTCGGTTCCGCCGGCGACCGGCCTTGATGTGGTTCGGGCGGTCGATGGCGCCGCCGCCTGGATCGCCGATTGGGCGGGCGGTCTGGTCTGGGTGCTCGCCGCGCCAGACGCGACGCTCGATCTTCCCGCCATCGCCGCCGCCGTAGGCGGCTCGGCCCTGAAGGTGCGCGGCGAGGTTTCGGAAGTCTCACGACAGCCCGCACACGCCGCCCTTTCAGGCCTCGTCCGCGCCGCCTTCGATCCGCACGGCGTCTTTGCCTCCCGGGCGATGGTTGCATGAAGACCGAATTCACACCCCAGCAACTGGCCGATCCGGACACCGCCGCCTCCGAGGCCGAGCTTCGCCGCTGCGTGCGCTGCGGGTTCTGCAACGCCACCTGCCCGACTCAGGTGCTGCTGGGCGATGAGCGCGACAGCCCGCGCGGCCGCATCTATCTGATCAAGGACATGCTGGAGAACCAGCGGGCGCCGACGGCCGAGACCGTCACCCACATTGACCGCTGTCTCTCGTGTCTGGCTTGTGTTTCCACCTGCCCCTCGGGCGTCAACTATACGCGCCTGATCGACCACGCTCGGGTCTATATCGAGCAGCGCTATGACCGCCCGCTGATCGACCGCGCCCGCCGCCGCTTCCTCGCCTGGGTCATGCCGAACCCCACACGTTTTCGCCTGGCGATGGGGCTGGCGCGCCTCGCCAAGCCGTTCGCGCCCCTGTTTGGCAAAGGTCCCCTGCGCGCCATGCTGGCCCTGACTTCCTGGAGGTCGGCTCGCCGCGCGCCTTCGGCTGAAGTCTATCCATCCCCAAAGCCGCCGCGTGCCCGCGTCGCCCTGCTGCAGGGCTGCGCCGAGCCTGCGCTCCGGCCCGAGATCAGGGCGGCGACCTTAAGGCTGCTGAACCGCATGGGCGTCGAGGTGGTGCTGGCCAGGGACGAGGTCTGCTGCGGATCGCTGAGCCATCACATGGGCTTTGAGGAAGACGCGCTTGCCGCCGCCCGGCGTAATGTCGACATCTGGTCGGCCCAGCGGGACCTCGACGCCATTGTCGTCACCGTTTCGGGCTGCGGCACGACGATCAAGGATTACGGCTGGATGCTGCGGAACGATCCCGTCTACGCCGAACGCGCGGCCACGGTCTCGGCCAAAGCACTCGATGTCAGCGAACTGATCGGTCGCTACGGTTTGCCTGAGATCAGCAATCCCCAGGCGCTCACCGTCGCCTACCACTCAGCCTGCTCGCTGCAACACGGCCAGCAGATCAAGGATTTGCCCGCCCACCTCCTCGAAAAGGCCGGCTTTACGGTCCGCCGCCCGGCTGAAGCGCACCTGTGCTGCGGTTCGGCCGGGACCTACAACATTCTCCAGCCGCAGATCGCCGGCCAGCTTCGGGATCGCAAACTCGCAAATCTCGATCACCTGGCTCCGGATGTGATCGCCGCCGGCAATATTGGCTGCCTCATCCAATTGAATCGCAAGGAAATTCCCGTCATACACACGGTTCAACTGCTCGACTGGGCCACCGGCGGCCCCAACCCTCTCGACACAAGAAACGCCTAAAAAAATGGAAGAAACCAACGACCAATCGACCTGGGTAGGCGCCGAAGGCGAGCGCGACGGCAAGCCGTTCATCGTAAGAGCCCGCCGGTTCGAGCCGGGCGCCGAACCGAAGGTGGGACTGCCCGTCCTGCTGGTTATCGATGTGACCTATGAGTGCTTCGATGACACCCGCCTGCCGTTCAAGGAGCAGTACGACGAGGCGGACTTCTTCGAGCAGACGATCTTCGATGCGCTGGAACAGCGCGGGCAGCTGAAATTCGTCTTCGCCGAAACTGGCGACGGCAAGATCCGCTACTTCTCCTATGTCCGCGATCCTGAGGCTGTGGTCGGTTTCCTGAAACAGAAGGTCAACCAGGCGCTGCCGGTGGAAATCTTCTCCGGCGCCGACCCCGAGTGGGCTGAATACAAACGGCGCCTCGCCGCTCTCCTGCCGCCGGAAACCTAGGAAGGATCCCGCCGTGATTTTCGACACGCCCCTTACCCTGCGCGGTCCCTTGCGAGGCCCGCGTCAGATGTTGGCCGACCAGCAGTACGGCGGTCACAACTCCATCCACGACGATTCCATGGCCGAAAAGCTGGGCTTTCGCGCTGGTCCCATCGAGGGGCCCACCCATTTCAGCCTTTTCCCACCCTTGCTGCATCACATCTGGGGCCAGTCCTGGTTCGAGCGCGGGACGATCTCGTCCCATTATCTGAACATGGTCGTCGAGGGCGAAGAGACCCGGGCCTTTGCCGAAATCCCGGCCATCGGTGGGCGCGAGACCCGCGTCTGGGCCGAAAAGGCGGACGGAACGCCGGTGCTGGAAGCCAGCGCCCATATCGGCGCGGGTGAGACCCTCCTCGAACGTCGCATGGCCAAGCTGCGCCCACCCGAGAAACTGGTCATCCTGGCGGACATGCACGTGGGTATGAAAGGCGCCGAGGACGAGATTGTGCGCATGGACGCCGATCAGCACATGGGCGATCTCTACCCCTTCTCGCTGAACCAGAAGCTTGGCGTCATCACTGAAAATTCCGCCTGGTATTCCGACCCCGCCGCCTCGCCCTGGGGCCGGGCGATCATCCCGCTGGAGATGGTCAGCGTACTGGCCGAATACTCCAACCGCAAGGCAGCCTTTCCGGTGAAGGGTCCGTCAGTCGGGCTCTACGCCGACCAGGAAATCCGCATGATCAAGGGCCCGCTGTTCGTGGGCGAAGACTATCTGGTGCGCCGGGAGATCGTGGCTCTATCGGAAAGCACGCGGACTGAATCCTACTGGGTGAAGAGCCGCATCTATGACCCAACCGGTCAGGAGCAACTGGCCGAGGTGCTGCTTAACCACGCGACGCTGAAACATTCTTACGCGAATTATGAAGCAGAATTGACCGCGCGTTGAATAACTTGAAGTCGGACGTGGCCATCGGAGCCCGCAATATCGCCGCCACAGCGCGGGCAACATCATCCAGCTGACGGGCTGCCCGATCGTCACCGCAGACGTTGGCAACTGGCCCGTCTACTGCAATCTGGACCAGATCAGGCGCCGGGCCTTCACGGGTTCGGCGCCTTTTCTTTGCCGCAAGGTCATTGAAAGACCGGGGTATTCGACTAAACAAGATAGCGGTTGGTCACCCCGGCCGACCGGAGAGAGAGCGCTGGATGACCGAGATTTCGTGCATCATCTGCGTCTACAACGAAGGTGAGCGCGTCCGCTCTATCCTCGGCGCTGTGCTCGACAACCCTGCCCTTTCCGAAGTCATCGTCGTTAACGACGGCTCGGTTGACGAGACCGAAGCGGTGCTCGCCGCCTATCCGCAGATCACGCTGATTTCCTATCCGGTGAACCGGGGCAAGACCTACGCCATGGCCCAGGGTATCGCGGCGGCGAAGGGCGAATATCTGATGTTCCTCGACGCCGACCTTGAAGGGGTTGAGGCGCGCCACATCGAGGCCCTGGCCGACCCGATCCGCCGCGGCAAAGCGAACGCCACCATCAGCCTGCGCTCCAACAGCCTGGGCATCTACCGGGGCTTGGGGCTGGATTTCGTTTCCGGCGAGCGGGTCATTCCGGCCTGGCTGGTGGAAGATGCGCCGAAGATCATGGAGACCTTGCCGCGCTGGGGCGCCGAGGTGTTTATCAATGAGCGGATCATCGCCGCGAACCTGCGCCTTTCCGTCGTCGACTGGTGGGACGTAATCAACGTGCGCAAGCATACCAAGGTCGGCATTGTCGGCGGCATTCTGGCCGAGTTGAAGATGATCGGCGATGCCGTGGAGCTGGTCACGCCCCTGGGCGTCGTTCGCCAGCACTATTGCCTGCTGCGCCAGGCAGGCCGGCTCAGCTGGCTGGGCAAGCGGCGCAGGGCGCCGGTTCGCGTCGCGCCCTGAGATAGCCCTTGGCCTAGCGCTGCTAGCGGGCTATCGGCCTCGCATCATTCACGGAGTGTTTCATGCCCCATCGCCTAGACGGAAAAGTGTGCCTGATCACCGGCGGCACCAGTGGTATCGGCGAGGCGACAGTCGAGTTGTTCCTGAAAGAAGGCGCCAGGGTGCTGTTCGTCGGCCGCAACGCCGACAAGGGCTCAGCCATGCAAAAGGCGCTGGGCGAGGGCGCCCGGTTCTTCCAGGCCGACGTCTCCGACGAGCGGCAGGTGAAGGCTTCGATCGACGAGACGGTGAAGGCGTTCGGGCGCCTCGACTGCCTGTTCAACAACGCCGGTGGGCGCACCGGCGGTACGGTCGACACCATCACCCAGACCGACTTCACCGAGGCAATGAACCTGCTGCTTGGTAGTGTGCTTTTCGGCATCCGCTACGCCGCGCCGGTCATGGCCGCCCAGGGCGGCGGCTCGATCATCTCCAACGCCTCAGTGGCCGGATACCGGTCCCACATGGGCGGCTATCTCTATTCGGTCGCCAAGGCCGCGGTGATCCATTCGGCCCGCATCGCCGCGGTGCAGCTGGGCGTGCACAACATTCGGGTCAACACCATCAGCCCGGGTTCGATCGCCACGCCGATCTTCCTCGGCGGCTCGGACATCGCCGCCGGAATGGAAGCGGAAAAAGTCGACGCCAAGATGCAGAAACTGGCGGGGAACCTGTCCAAGGCCAACCCGCTGCACGCCTCTGGCTTTCCTCTCGATATCGCCTATGGCGCGCTCTATCTGGCCAGCGACGACTCGCGGTTCTACACCGGCCAGGATCTGGTCATCGACGGCGGCATGCTGGCCGGCGGCCGGACCAATTTCGAGGACCTCAAGCTGGGTTCTGCAACCTAGTCGCGGGAGATCAGACGCGTTGAGGCCAGGGCTATAAGGCCCAGCGCCAGTGCGGGCAGCGCCCACCAGCGGCCCTGCGCCTCCTGAATCAGCCGCATCAACTCGCGAGCGTCCGTCTCGAGCCGCGGCAGGATGCCCGACACGCCGATCAGGGCGACCGCCAGAGCCAGGCCCGCCAGCCCGGCAGTGATCAGCAGCGGGTAACGCCAGGACGCCGGACGGGCGATGTGCGCCATTACGGCTTCGGCGGACTCGTAGGCGCGCGGCGGCTCGGTCGGACGCATATAGGCGGCGCTGAGCTGGTTTTCGAAATCATCCATCGGCGTATCCTCATTCGGATGTCATCAGGACACGGAGCTTTTGCAAGCCCCGGTTCACGTGGGATTTGACCGTGCCCAGCGGCAGGTCAAGGCGCGCGGCGATTTCCTCGCTGGTCAGACCGGCCCCGTGGCACAGCGAAACGCACATGCGTTCGGCTTCGGAGATCTGGCCCAACGCCCGGTCGAGGTCGAGCCGGGCCCTGCTTGCCACGCCCCCAGACGGGGTGAAGGCGTCCTCGCCGATCGGATCGGCCATTACCACCATGCGGGCGTCGCGCTTACGGCGTTTCAGATAAAGCCGCGCGGCGATGCGCATGCACCAGGACGCAAAGGGCGCCTCGCCGCGGTAGGAGCCGATCGCCCGCCAGGCGGCAATCAGGGCGTCGTGGGCCATGTCTTCGGCGGTGGCGGCGTCCGCTCCCATGCGGCGCAACATGTCGCGCACCAGCGGCGCGGCGCGCTTGACAAGCTCGCCGTAGGCGCCGCGGTCGCCCTGCGCCGCCGCAGCGGCCAGATCCAGATCGAGGAGCGCCATCGCGCGGGACTTGGGGCGAACCTAGTCCTTGACCAGCTTGCGTTCGGAATAGGCGAGGAAGAGGAACGCCCCGCCGATGCAGGCCGGCACGATTCCCAGCGCGCCAATCACCGTTGCTCCCACCGAACCGGCGTTGAAGACAAAGGCGGCGCACAAGGCCAGGAGAAACAGTCCGATTCCGAACGCCAGCAGCATGGCGCCTCGGCGGAGGTCCCGCGACGCGGAAGGCCAGCGGCCGCCGCGAAGGGCGTGAATCGCCTCTGCGGTCAGAGGTAGTCCGGCTTCGGCGGTTGTTCGAACCAGTTGAAGCAGGGTCATTCGCTCGCGCCAGCGGAGGAAGACGGGAACGAGGAGGACGACAGCGACGACGACCAGAGTGAGAAGGGAAAGAACAGATTCGAAGACGTTCATCGGAGAACCCCGAGGTCAGGTGAGAATCAAGTGTCTGACCTAAAGAGGACCGCTCAAATCGCCTGGGATGCAACCGCCGGTCAGATTTCCTGAAAATCGCGCGACAGCTCGAGCCGGCTGGCCGGGCTGAGCAGGGCCATGTGGGCGTAATGCTCGTGGTCGCAGCCGACCAGGATCGTCACCGCCGGATTGTTGAAGGCGGCGATCTGCTCAGCCTTCAGCGGGAAATGCATGAAGTGTACGGACGAGGTTTTGCCGTCGTCGCGCGTGCGCTCGACGTCGCCCTCGGGAATGGCCGCAACCTTGTCGTCGCCGACCTGCAGGAAGAAGTGGTCTTCCACGCCGCCCAGACGGCGCAAGGTCGCTTCGCGGCGTACCGGCTCGTCGATCTCGAACATGATGGTGGCGACCAGTTCCGAGCCATCGGGGATCATCGGGTTATAGGCCGCCAGTTCGTCGGCCACCTGCTCGGCGCCGCCGCGTTCGATCAGCAGCATTTCCTGGATCTGGAAAAGCATGGTCTCGTAGCACTCGAAATAGACCGTGCAGACGGGACCCAGGTCGATCCGCCGCTTCTTTTTGGTGGGCAAAAGGTCAGCCCGGCGCTCGGCCCGCACCTTGGCGAAGGCGACGTCAGGCAGCAGGTCGTCTGGGGTGATCTGGCGCAGGTTGGCGGGCATCACTTGGTCCTCACATCAGGCCGTAGGCGCGGGCCAGAACTTCGATGGGGTGCGACTGTCGGGGCTGGGCCGACCCTTCCGTTTCCACGGTCAACAGCTGGCCCAGGTGTTTGCAGGCCAGCGGACAGTCGGAACAGAGCTCGGCGTCAGCGGCTTTGGCAACCTGGCGGGCGGCCGGCTTGCCGACCTTTCTGGCCAAGGCGTGCGTCTCTTTCATCACGCCAAAGGTGCCGCCGTGGCCCGAGCAGCGCTCGATCAGATCAACGCGTGTGTCGGGGATCACCTTCAGCATTTCGGCCGATTTCGCGCCCATGTTCTGGGCGCGGGCATGGCAGGCGTGATGCACGGCGACGCCACCCTCGACGGGCGTAAGGCCCGGCGCGAGCCCGAAGGTTTTCGACAGGCCGACGACATATTCGCAGACGTCCTGCGTCGCGGCCGAAAGCTTCCGCACGGCCTCGTTCTCCGGCAGCAGCAGCGGCCATTCGAACTTCATCATCAGGCCGCAACTGGCGGTCAGCGCCAGAACTTCATAGCCCTCGTCGAGCAGTGGCGCGAAGGCGGCGGCCACGCGCTTGGCGCGGCCGGCTACGTCCTTCAGATCGCCAGCTTCTAGTTGGGGCATACCGCAGCATTCAGGATAGACCAGCCGCGTTTCGACGCCCTGTTTGGCCAGCACTTTTGCAGCGGCTACGGCGGTATCCGGCGTGTTGTAGTCGACGAAACAGGTGGCATAGAGCGCCACCTTGCGCTGACCGAAAGCGGGCCCGGCTGGGTCGGGCGCGAGCGGGCTCTTCAACCGGTCTGTGGCGGTTTTCGAATGGTACTTCGGCAGTTCAACTTCGGCGTCGATGCCGGCGATGGCTTCGAGCATCTTGCGCAGCGGCGTATTTTCACGCGCCGTCGACCAGTTGATCATCGCCGAGAACGGCTTGGCGAGCTTGCCGTTGCGGTCGGTCTCGCCCAGTTGCTCGCGCACCCACTGGCCACCCTCTGCCCGGCGTTTCGCCGCCCGGTAGCGCAGCATCAGGTGCGGAAAGTCGAGGTCGAACTCGTGCGGCGGCACGTAAGGACACTTGGTCAGGAAACACATGTCACAGAGTGTGCAGGCCGCATCGACCTTGGCGTAGTCGGCCTTGGGCACGCCATCGACCTCGCCGGTCGGCCCCTCATCGACCATGTCGAACAGGCGCGGGAAGGCATCGCACAGATTGAAGCAGCGCCGGCACCCGTGACAGATGTCGAACACCCGCTCCATCTCCATCTCGACGGCGGCGAGGTCGTAGTAGGCTTCGTCGCGCCAGGCGATGGGATGGCGAAAGGGCGCATCCAGGCTGCCCTCGCGAGCGCCCGTTTTGTCAGGGTCAGCCAATGGAATCTCCTGGGGCTAAGGCCCCCGCCTAGTCCAGCGTATCGAGCGCCCGCTGGAAGCGGCCGGCGTGGGACTTCTCGGCTTTGGCCAGGGTCTCGAACCAGTCGCCGATTTCTTCGAAGCCCTCGTCGCGGGCCGTGCGGGCCATGCCGGGATACATGTCGGTATATTCGTGGGTCTCGCCGGCGATGGCGGCCGCCAGGTTGTGCGCCGTCGGGCCGATCGGCAGTCCAGTGGCCGGATCGCCGACGGCTTCCATGAATTCCAGGTGACCGTGCGCGTGGCCGGTTTCGCCCTCGGCGGTGGAGCGGAAAACCGCGGCGACATCGTTGTATCCTTCGACGTCGGCCTTCTGCGCGAAATAGAGGTAGCGGCGGTTGGCCTGGCTCTCGCCGGCGAAGGCGTCTTTCAGGTTCTGGAGGGTCTTGCTGCTGGCCAGTGTCATTTCTCGTTCCCGTCGTTTCGCGGCGCCTGAGGCGAGCGCCGTCCTCAACAGACCAGAGCAGGTCGCTCGGACAAGGGCAAATCGATTTATTCAATCCTCTCGATAGAGGGGGTCAATAACAGAAAGACCCTAAGGAGCGGGTTGAGCGAAACCTCAGTAAACGTTGTAAACGCAACGGCTTGTTAAGCGGTGCGGCTCAGTCTGCGCCGCAGAACGATGCTCGACAGCGACAAGCTTAATCTTGAACGGATCAACTTCCTCCTGGTGGATGACAATCCCCAGGCGCTGATCATCGCCGCCTCGGTTCTGGCCGGTTTTGGCGTACGCAACTATCACAAGTGCGGCAGCGTCAAGGAAGCCCGCGAATACCTGTCGACCAATGCGATCGATTTCCTGCTGACCGACGCCCATATGCCAGAGGAAGACGGCTACAGCCTGGTCCGCTGGCTTCGCCGGAGCGCGCCCGAAGCCAACCGGTTTATTCCGGTAGTGGTCGTCACCGGCCACACCCGTCAGTCTCAGGTGCTGGAGGCCCGCGATTGCGGCGTCAATGCGATTGTCGCCAAGCCCTTGATTCCGCGCATACTTCTAGAGCGAATTTTCTGGGTCGCCAACGATCAGAGAAAATTCATCGAGTGCGATAACTATATCGGCCCTGACCGGCGACTCAGAAATCTTGGCGCGCCCGAAGGCGTGCAGGGACGAAGAGCCGAAGATGCCAGGGCGTCAGCGGCCGCGGCCGAGGGCCACGACGTCGACAGCGGCGATTTGAAGAGGGGTACTGGGTGAGCAGCGTCAGAAAATTCCGGGTCAAGACCAAGCTTGCCACCGAAGTTCTCAAAGGCGGCGGCATCACTGCCAGCGAGGCGCTCAAACGCGCCGACGCCGGTCTTGAGCCTTTGCGCGAGCCGTGCCTGGTCACCGTCGACCGGTGCTTGAGCGAAATCGACAAGCGTTTCGGCGTTTCGGCATCCGGTCGCAGCCAGGAAGAGTTCGAGGATCTCTACGTGCTCTCTTCGGAGATCATCGATTCCTCGCTGGGCCTGCCCAATTCAGGAATCGAGCATGCGGCCCGGGCGCTTTGCGACCTTGCGGATCTTTCCCTGGAAAAGGGTATTCGCGACTGGCAAGCCGTCGATGTCCACATCGAGACCCTCAAGCTGCTGCGCTTTCGCGGTCAGGCGTTCAGTCAGGAACAGCGGCAGGCCGTGCTCGACGGTCTCAAGAAAGTAACCTTGAAGCGCGTGGGTGATTCCAGCGCGCCGTCGGCGGCCTAGAGCGCTCTCTAACCCGAGAAATAGTCCCGGCTGGGATTGGCCACGAGGGTGATGCCCGTGAGCGAGCCCTGGCCTGTCAGCAGCAGGCGCGCGTCCTTGCCGTCCAGGGTCGAGGTTCCAACTTCCCCTCCAAGCGAGGTGTAAAACATCCGCTTATTGGGCAGGTCGAGATAGATGCCGATCGCCTCGCGAAGACCCCGCACCAGGACCTCGCGATCGGTGCGCGTAGCCGGATCGGTTCCGGCGGCCACATCCATCGGCGCGCGGCAGACGGTGTTGTCGCCGCGGTCCGTCCAGTAGAGCTTGCGCGCGCGCGGGTCGATTTCCAGATCGATCGGCTCGGGCTGGTTTGAAAACAGGGTCTTGATATCGCTGCGGTTGGCCGGCGTCTCGCCGTAGGGGATTTCCATGTTGCAGCGCTTGATGGTCCCGGTCCCGGCGTTGTCGCCGCCCTTTTGAGTCCAGTAGATCTGGCTGCGCGAGTAATCGAGCGCGATGCCGACACACCAGCGGGTCTGATCGCCCTTATTGGCGACCGGATCGCCCGTCTGCACCAGGGTCTCGACATTCGATCCGTCCGGATTGCACCGCTGAATCCGCATGCCTTCGCGGTCGCTCCAGTAGATGCGCCGCCGGTCGATGTCATACTTGGCCTGTTTGGGCGTGAATGTGCCGCCCTTGGCGACCAGGGCCTTCACATCACCGCCCGACAGGTTGCAGGACATAACGGTGCCGTCATCGACGCTGGCGCCGCCCATGTTTGTCCAGATCAGGCGCTGGCTGACGGGGTCAAAGGTCAGGCCGTCCGGGGCGGCCGATCCCTGACCGTCGACCAGGGTGCGCAGGTTGCCGCCGTCCAGGTCACAGCTCATCACCTTGTTGCCGCCGAGGTTCAGGAACACCAGCTTGCCCAGGGTGCTCTGGGCGGCGGCCCGCGATCCGGCGAAGGCGCCGGCGGTCAGGGCGCCGAGGCCGGCCAGAGCCTTGCGGCGGTCGATCATCGAGACGGTCTCCGTCGGCATGTTTCCTCCGCGCCGGTGGTCCGGCGTCATTGAACGGAAGCGATGCTAGCATTGCTTTGCGCGAAGTCGCAGGGGAAGATTGCAGGCCACGCGAGGGAAAAATGCAGACACGGAAAATCGGACCCTTCGAGGTCTCCGCCATCGGGCTGGGCTGCATGAACCTGTCGTGGGGGTACGGAACTCCGCCCTCACGGGAGGTGGCCGAGCGGGTGCTGCTGGGCGCGCTCGACGCCGGCTACACCCATTTCGACACCGCCGCGCTCTATGGTCTCGGCCACAATGAAAAACTGATTGGCGAGGTGCTGGGCCCGCATCGCGACAGGTTCATGCTGGCTTCGAAGTGCGGGGTTTCCAACAACGGCAGGCGCGAACTCAATGGCGATCCGGCCGTGCTGAAGGCCACCTGCGAGCTCAGCCTGCAGCAGCTGAAGACCGACGTCATCGACCTCTACTACCTGCACCGCTGGGATCGGCGCGTGCCCATAGAAGACAGCGTCGGCGCGCTTGCCGATCTCGTCCGCGAGGGAAAGATCCGCACGATCGGCCTGTCCGAAATCTCCGCCGCCACGCTGCGCCGCGCCCATGCGGTGCATCCGATCACAGCCCTGCAGACCGAATATTCGCCCTGGACCCGCAATCCGGAAGTTGCGGTGCTGGAGGCCTGCCGCGAGCTCGGGACCGCCTTCGTCGCCTTCTCACCCGTGGGCCGGGGGTTCCTGGCGGGACGCGTCAGCGCCGACCACATCTTCGAGGACACCGACATCCGCAAAACCATGCCGCGTTTTCAGGGCGAGGATTTCGCAGCGAACCTGAAAGTGCTCGACGCCTTCAAGGCGCTGGCGGCTGAGGCGGCCTGCACGCCTGCCCAGCTCTGCATGGCCTGGCTGCTGGCCAAGGGCGACGACATCATCCCCATCCCCGGCACGACCAACCCCGATCACATGGTTGAAAACGCCAGGTCCGCCCAGGTCGCGCTCTCACCCGAGCTGCTCGCCCGCATCGAAGCCACGGTGAACGCCCGAACCGTCCACGGTCACCGCTACAGCGAGGCCATGCGCATTCCGATCGACACCGAGGAACTGGCGACCTGAGCTTCTGGCCGTCGAGTTCACCCCCGCGTCACGTTCATCCCGCCATCAACCGGCAACGCGACGCCACTGATGAACTTGGCTTCGTCCGAGCAAAGGAACAGCGCCGCATAGGCCGTGTCCCAGCCGGTGCCCATCTTTCCCAGCGGTACGTGAGAGTCGCGCTGGGCGCGCAGCTCCTCCTCGGTGATCCCTTTGGCCGCCGAGATGCCGACCATGGCCATGGGCGTATCCATGAAGCCCGGCAGGATGACATTGGCCCGGATACCGTATTTGGCGTTGCCGGCCGCCACGGCCTGGATGTGGCGCACCATGCCGGCCTTGGAGACCTCGTAGGTGATCTTGTCGTGGCCGAGCAGGGCGGCAAGGGACGAGATCGACAGGATCACGCCCGAGCGCTGCTCGCGCATCACCTTCAGCGCCTCGCGGGTGGTCATCACCGCGCTCTTGAGGTTCACGGCCATGATGCGGTCGTAGACGTCTTCGGCGATGACGTGCGGCGGCGCATCGCCGGCGCCGATGCCGACATTGTTCACCAGGATGTCGATGCGACCCATGTGCATCTTACCCGTGGCGACGATGGCCTCGCAGCCCGCCGTGGTCGAGACATCGGCCTCGACGGCAAAGGCGTGGCCACCCTCCTTTTCAATCAGCGCCACGGTTTCCTGCGCACGGTCCAGCTGGGCGTCGACGCACATCACCTCGGCGCCTTCGCGTGCGAACAGCACCGCCATCGCCCGGCCATTGCCGATGGTTGAGCCCGGCGTCTGGCCGGCGCCAACAACGATCGCTGTTTTGTCCTGAAGCCGACCGGCCATCCCCAAATCCCGTCACCCTCGCGCTTGTCGCGAGGGCCAGATGTTGAACATCTCAAACGCCGAAAGGCGAGTCCGAAGGTCGTGCGAGTTCCACGAAGTCGAATGGTCCCGCGTCGGGCCCTCGCGACAAGCGCGAGGGTGACGGGGGTTAAGGGAGATCGGCCAAATCCGGATCGAGCACCTGGCCCTCATCCAGCTGCACGCCGACCGAGTTCAGGAACATCGACACGGTGGTGTATTGCCCCGCCGCCATGATGGCGATGAAGATCGCGCGGGTGTCGAAGTGGGCTTTCAGCTGGGTCCAGACTCCGTCGGAGATGAACTGATCGGTATGGAGCTCGTCCGTCATCCGTAACAGCGCGCGGTCGGCGTCCGACCAGATCGGATCGTCCGCGCCGATCTTGATCGCCGCGATCTCGGGCTCGGTCAGTCCCTCGCGGGCGCCCATGCGGATGTGCTGGGCCCATTCGTAGCCGGATTTGCAGAGGAAGCCGGTCCTCAGGATGACCATCTCGCGCTGGCGGGGCGGCAAGCCGTTATCCCGCGACAGGATGTGCCCGCCCCAGGCCAGGAAGGCATCCATGGTGGCCGGATCGTGGGCAAGGGTGCGGTGGATGGCGAGGATCAGCGGGCTTGCGGCGCGTTGGCGTAGGTAGGCCGCCAGTTCCGGTGAAATCACCTCGTCGCCGAGTGGTTCGATGCGCGCTTTGGAAAGCCGCATTATTTGTAATCCGCCAGTTCGGGATCGAGCGTCTGGCCCTCGTCGAGCTGAACACCGAACGAATTCAGCAGCATGGAAACCTGGGTGTACTGGCCGCAGGTATAGACTGCGTCCATGCACTGGCGTTCAGAAAAGTGCTTCAGGGCCTCGGCCCACACCGCGTTCGAGACGAAGAAATCATTGTGCAGGTCGTCGGCGAAGCGGATCAGCGCTGCGTCAGCTTCGCTCCAACCGGCCTCCGCCCCGCCTTTGATGCGGCCGATTTCCTTGTTGGTCAGGCCGCTCTCCAGCCCGATCCGCGTGTGCTGGGTGAACTCATAGCCCGACTTGCACAGATACCCGGTCCGCAGGATCAGGATCTCTCGCTCACGCGCCGGCAGGCTGGATTTCTTCGACAGGATATACCGCCCCCACGTCAGGAACGCCTCGGCAGCGTCTGGTGACTTCACCATGGTGCGGAAGATGTTCAGCGTCGGCCCGCCCCGGCCGCGCATGGACAGGATTTCCTTCTGCCGCTCATCGCCCTCGCCCTCGGCCAGCGGGGCGATGCGGGGTTCTTTCAGGCGCATGGTGTTTTTCCTCGTTCTTGTGGCGCTGGTTCTATTGTCTGATAGAGCCTGCTGTCGATGGGGGAACCATGAGCTCACGCCTGCCGGAACACATCGCCTCGCGGCTCTCCCTGCCGCTGATCGCAGCCCCGATGTTCAAGGTCTCCAGCCCGGCGCTGGTCATCGCCGCCTGCAACGCCGGCGTCATCGGCGCATTTCCAACGTTGAACGCGCGGCCTGTCACCCAGCTGGTCGAATGGCTGGACGAGATCAAGGCGGGGCTGAAGCCCGGCGCCGCGCCCTTCGCTCCCAACCTGATCATGCGCGACAAACGCATCGCCGAGGACGTCAAAGCCGTGCTCGACGCGGGCGCCGAGGTCGTCATCACCTCGGTCGGCTCACCCGCCCCGGTCATGGGTCCGCTGCATGAGGCGGGATGCCTGGTGCTTTGCGACGTCGCCACCCTGGAACACGCCCGAAAGGCGATCGCCGCCGGGGTCGATGGCCTGATCCTGCTGGCGGCCGGGGCAGGGGGCCACACCGGCTGGATGAACCCCTTCGCCTTCGTGCGCGCGGTGCGCCAGTTCTACGACGGCATCGTGGTGATGGCCGGGGGCATGAGCGACGGCCAGGCGCTCTTTGCGGCCCAGGTGCTGGGCTGCGACCTGGGTTACATGGGCACCCTCTTCATCGCCACCAAGGAAAGCTTCGCTGACGATGCCTATCGCAGCTTCCTGACCGATTCCGACCTCGACCACATCGTCACCTCAGGCGCCTTCAAGGGGATGCCCGGGAACTACCTCGCCAAGGCCTTGGCAGCCCAGGGCTGGGATCCCCGCCGGCTCGAGGTCCATTTCCCGCCGCCCGCCGACGGCTCGCCGCCCAACTATCCGGAAGGGTGGATGGCTGGCCACTCGGTTTCGGGTGTTTCCGGGCCGACCACCGTCGCCGACCTCGTCGCCGAGATCCGCGCCCAGTACGAGGCCGCCCGCGACGCCTTTGCCAATTAGCCGATTCTGGCCGATCCTCAGCCCATGACCAGGGCGGGCGCGGACAAGACCACCAAAGCCTCCCGCCCCCGCCTGCGCTGGATCCTCGCGCCTCTGGCCGCCCGGCCGCGGCTCGTTATCGCCATCGTGGTTGGCTTTGCCGCGGCGCTGGCCGCCGTCTTCCTCGTCCAGCTTCGCGCCAGCACGGCCGCAGTGCTGGGCTGGGACGCGACCTGCCTTGCCTTCGCCGCCGCCACCCTGCCAGCCATGAGAAACAAGGAACCGCGCCACATCGCCGCCACCGCCGCCGGCCAGGATGTCGGACGCGGCTTTATCCTCGGCCTTGTGATAGCGGCCGCCATCGCCAGCATCGCGGCTGTCGCCATCGAACTCACCTTCGCCAAGAACGCTCAGGGCCCTGAGAAAATCGCCCACGTCGTGCTGGCGGTCACCACCGTCGCGGCGTCCTGGTTTATGGTGCACCTGATCTTCGCCCTGCACTACGCCCACGACTATTACGCCACGGACGATACGGCGAAGGAGGGCATGCGCGGGGGCCTCGCTTTCCCCGGCAAGGGCGAGCCCGACTACTGGGACTTCCTGCACTTTGCCCTGGTCATCGGCGTCGCGGCCCAGACGGCGGATATCGCCTTCACTTCAAAGGCGCTGCGGCGTGTCGGCGGTCTACACGGGGTGCTGGCGTTCACCTTCAACACCGTGATCCTGGCGCTCACCATCAATCTGGTGGCGGGGTTGTTCTAAGCCGCCTCGTCCTTCTTCGGCCCCCACAGCCATCCGGCGGCGGCCATGAACAGCGGGATCGACACCCAACTGAATTGCGAGATCAGCGGATAACCCATCAGGCTGACGGTCAGCGCCACGGCAAAGCCCAGGCCCGGCGCAGCGGCCCTTCCCAGGCGATACAACAGCTGCCGGCGTGTGCGCGAGCCGATCAGCTTGCCGCCGCCACGATTGATGACGGCCACCAGCACCATCTGCGAAATCCCGATGGCGATCAGCGCCAGGCAATAGAGCCGCCAGGCGTTACCCATCTGCCCAAATTCGCCCAGCAGGGCGGTAGCTAACGGGATCAAGGTCAGGGTGAACAGGAAGACCAGGTTCGCCCATCCCACGGCCCAGTCGAACTGTTTCAGATCCCGGGTGATCGTCGCATGGCCGATCCAGAACACCGAGATCACCGCGAAGCTGATCGCGAAGGCGATCAGCTTCGGCGTCATCTCCCGCAGAGCCTCCATCACGGTTGCGTCGGAAAAGCCCTCGGGAACCCGCAATTCCAGGGCCAACAGGGTCATGACGATGGCGAACACCGCGTCGGACATGAACAGCAGGCGCTCGAGCAGGTGGCTGTTGCTGTGCGCGGCGGATGGCCTGCGGCGCGTGGGCGCAGGGGCGCGGGTGGCCGTCACGGATTTGCGAACACTACCCCTGGCCATTGAGCCCCCCTTGGCCGCCCGTACATGCCTTGATGCTAGCCCGCCCGGCGCCGCCCGGCCAGAGGTAGGCTCACGATGGCGCAGCCGCGGAAGCAGGCTGCGGCGGGTTCGCCAGCAACTTCTGCGCGTTGGGCAGGGTGATCTCGTAGCCCTTGGCCTGGAGCTGTTCCAGCACGCCGCCTTTGCGAAGCAGGTCGGCCGCGCCGACAATCGCCACCGCGTGGCCGGGCTTTTTCATCGCCTCGTCGATGGCGTTCACCTCGTCGGTCATGAAACTCGCCACCAGCCTGCGGAAATCGTCCATGGGCGCGGCGCAGACCGGGTTGGTGCGATAGAGGTGCACATTATCACTGCCAAAGGCGATGCCGATGGTGCCCAGCGAGCCTTTGTCCGCGGGCCGGGGTATCGCCGCCCGCTCCAGCAGCGGGCGCACATCGCCCTGAGCCCAGGCCCGCGCGGCCGCCCCGCCATCCGGCGGCAGGGTCGGGTCCTTGGTCAGTCCCTTGTCCAGGTCGTCCAGCACCGAGACCATGCAGTCGGACCCCGGAACCTTCAGATCGTCCAGCACCCGGTTCATCAACGAAAGGCCGTAGGTCGCGGCCCGGTCCACCCGTACATGCTGATCGCGCGCGATGTTCTGGGCCACCTGCTCGACGCGGGGGCCGTAGGTGTCCCTCGGCGTCTGCGGATCGCGCGGGAACTGTTTGGCATAAACATCGCCCAGCAGCAGCATCGCCGCCATGCCCGGCGGATGGGCGCCATAACGCTCCTCTGGAAAGCCCGCCTTTTCTCGCGCGCTCACCCAGCGGGTCCGCAGGGCCGGCTCGAGCTTGCGCTCCATCTTCTCGCCTTCGCGCTGCATACCGTAGAGATTGAACGCCAGGCTCGGGACACTGAAGATCCCCAACAGGCCAAAGGAGAGCGTGGGCGGCAGGATCAGCGCATTGGCCTCCTTGATCCGCACTTCCAGCAGCCGCGTCTCCCAGGTTACGTCCTTGGGGATACCGCCACCCGGGGTGGCCAGGATAAAGACGGTGGTGTCGCCGTCCGACACCTGCCACCAGGCCGGCCCGCCGGGGCCCTTGGCCACCAGCTCATCGACCACCGTGACGGGCTGCCCATCACCGAACGGCAGGTCCTGGGCGCTCGCCGCGCCGCCGAGCAGGCAGGCCAGCGCCATTGCCGTTCCGCGCCAAAGTCGCCGCTTCATGCCTGGCCCCAATTCCGCTCTCGCCCGGCAGGTAAAGGCCAAGATTGCGGCCACAGTGGGGTGGGATCGGGCGGTGATTGGGGCGGAAGTCGTTAGGCGCCAAGACCCTCCGCCGCCACCTTCTTGAGCGCCCCATAATCCAGCTTGCCGTTCGGGCTGCGGCCCACGCTTTCCACCACCAGGACCCGCCTCGGGGCCTTGTAGTCGGCCAGCTGTCCGCGCACCCAGGCCTTGAGTTCGTCCACGCCCGGCGCCTCGGCCCCGGCGCTCAGCTCCACGACGGCGGTGATCGTCTCGCCGAACCGCGGGTCGGGCAGACCGACGACGGCCGCGTCGCGGATGGCGCCGTGGCGTTTCAGAGCTTCTTCCACCTCTTCAGGAAACACCTTCTCGCCGCCAGTGTTGATGCACTGGCTGCCGCGACCGAGAACGTTGAGGGAGCCGTCCTCTTCCACCGTCGCCCAGTCGCCGGGCATCGACCAGCGGCGACCTTCCAGTGTGGGGAACGTGCGGGCGGTCTTCTCGGGGTCCTTGTAGTAGCCCTGCGGCATGGGGCCGGCGAGCGCGATGCGGCCGCGCTCGCCCGATCCCGGTTCGACCCGGCGGCCGTCCTCGGTGAACAGGGCCACGTCCTCGCCGATGACAAATTTGGCGGTTTCGACTTCCCCGCCCGCCGTCGAGATCGATTGGCCCATCCCGAAGGCTTCGCTGGCCCCGTATGAGTCGGACAGGCTGATGTGCGGCAGGTGGCGCAACAGGCCTTGCTTGTTTTCGTAGCTCCACATCGCGCCCGACGAGCCGATGGCGCGCAAGGCGGGGCAGGCCCAGCGTCCGGGGTGGGCGTCCAGCGCCTCGAGGATCGGCGTGAAGAAGGGCATGCCGACGCCGACAAACCGGGTCACGGCGCAACGCTCCACCTCGTCAAGCAGCTCAGCGGCGTTGAACCGCCGCGACGGCAGCAGCACCAGCGCATCGCCCCCGCAAAGGGCGGTGAAGGCGCTGATCAGGGCGGTGGCGTGCATCAGGGGGCTGGCGATCAACAGCACGCCGCGCCCGTATTTCGCAGCCCTGCCAGGCGCGTCCTGCGGCGTCTTCAGTCCAGGAATATTGAGCGGGATGTTTTCGTAAAAGCGGCTGGCGGCGAAGAGGTCCTCCTGGCGCCACATCACCCCCTTGGGCATGCCGGTGGTGCCGCCCGTGTAGATGAACATCTCGTCCTCGCCCGAGCGGCCCCAGGGCGCGCGGTAAGGGTGCGGGGCCGGCTGGGCGGCCAAGGCGGCGAGATCCAGCGCCCAACCCGGTGTGGGCTCTCCGTGGCTGATCCAGGCCTTCACGCCGGGCAGGCGGGCGCGCAAGGGGTCGATCCTTTCGGCGTATTCGGCGTCGAACACCACGATCTCGGCGTCGGCGTTGTCGAACAGGTATGCGAGCTCCTCGGACCCGTAGCGGTAGTTCACGTTGAACGGGACCATGCCGGCCTTGAAGGCGGCGAAGGTGGCGATCATATATTCGGCGCAATTGGCCAGATAGCACCCCACCTTGGCCTGGCGCCCGGCGCCCGCCACGACGAAGGCCTGGGCCAGCGCATCGGAGCGGGCGTCGAATTCGGCCCAGGTCAGGGTTTTGTCTCCCTGGATGACAGCCAGCCGTTCGCCTTGCTCGGCGCCCACCAGCTCCCAGACGTCAGCGAAGTTCCAGACAGGTCCTGCCATGATCTCTCCCTAGGGCCGACCCTAGCCGATCCGCATGCAAACTCTACCGGAATCGCCCCCGGGCCTTGTCGCCCCCTGCCCATAGGTCGTACACGCGGAACACGATTATCCCTTGTCAGGTTCTGGTCCCTCATGCCCGTTAGCCGCGGCCTCGTCGTCGAAGATCAGACAGGCACCCGCGAGTGGCTGGTGACTGTGTTGAAAAGCGCCTTCGGCGAGATCGACATCGCCGCCTACGGCGATCTGGCGGGCGCGAAAGGCTATCTGGCCGCGATGCGCGGCTCAGGCGTTCGGACCATCGCCCTCATCGACCTGGCATTGCCGGACGGCTCGGGCGTCGACCTGATCGGGGCCATCGTCCAGGACCATCCGGAGGTCATCCCGGTGGTGGTCTCGATCTATGACGACGAGGCCCACCTCTTCGATGCTGTCGCCGCCGGCGCTCAAGGCTACCTGCTGAAGGATCAGCAGCCGGAAACCCTGGTCCGCCGCCTGATGGAAATCGAAAAGGGCGAGCCGCCCCTCTCGCCGTCTATCGCCCGGCGCATACTGGCGCATTTTCAGAAAAGCCAGGCCGCGCCGGAAGCCGCGCCCCTTGAAGAGAGCGCGCTCACCGGCCGGGAGACCGAGGTGCTGGGCCTGCTCGCCCGGGGCTTGAGGATCAGCGACGCCGCCGCGCAGTTGGGTCTGACCCGACATACGGTCGCCGGCTATGTGAAGATCATCTATTCGAAGCTGAACATTGCCTCGCGGGCTGAGGCCGCGCTCGAGGCCCGCCGGCGCGGTCTCGTCTAGTGGGCTTGCCGCGCCGCCAGACCCCGCTCCCACGCTCGTCGCCAGGCTTTCTGGGTCACGGCGCCGTAGACCAGGAACGCCAGGGTCCACACGCCGATCAGGACGATGCCGGGCGTGTGCCGCCGCTCGGCCAGATAACCGCCCGCCGCCATGAAGCCGCTCGCCGTCACCAGCAGCCAGGCCACGGCCCGGGCCGACATGCGCTCCATCAAGAGGTGATGAATATGGTCGCGCCCCGCCCAGAACGGGGCACGTGCGGCAATGGTCCGGCGCACGTAAAGCCAGATGGTGTCGGCGACCGGAATGAAAAAGAACCACAGCGCCGTAGAGGGCTTGAACACCCGGTTTGGCAAGCTGGAAAGGTCGATGGCGAGATAGGCCAGTGTAAAGCCGCAGACCAGCGAGCCAGCGTCGCCGAGAAACACCTTGGCCGGCCTGTTCGGCAACAGCGGGAAGTTGAAGACCAGGAACGCGGCCATGGCCGCCACCAGGGCGATCAGATAGGGCGCGGTCGGAAAGCCGGCCGTAACCAGCGCCTTGGCCATGATCAGGAAACCCACCAGGATGATGCCGCCGGCCAGACCGTCGATGCCGTCGATCATGTTAATGGCGTTGGTGATGGTCAGCATGACCAGGATGGTGAATGGAACTACCAACGGTCCCAGAGTCACCTGCCAGGCGCCGAACCCGATCGGAAAGTCGTGGACTTGCAGACCGTCCATCAGGCTGGCCGTCGTGACGGCTATGAGTTGCACAAGAAGCTTGTAGCGCGCGGCGACCGGTTTGCGGTCATCCATCGCCCCCAGCACCACCAAGAGCCCCGCGCCGATGAAAAAACCGATGTGCTGCAAGGCGACATCGGCGATCACGGCGGCGTTTTCGCGAAACACCATCCCGGCCACAACTGCAAAGGTTGCGCCCATCAGGATGGCCAGGCCCCCGACCACCGGGGTCGATTTCAGATGGCTCTTGCGGCCCTGCGGTGTGTCCACGAGACCCAGGAACGGCGCCACCAGGCAAAGCACCCAGATGCCGGCCGCCGTGGTCGCGAAGCCGCCCGCGAAAACGAGCGCATAAAGCCCAGCCATTCCGAAGAACCCACTCACCTGAAGCCAGACGGCCTGACGGCTCTTACGGGCCGCGCGGCGGAGCGGCAAGCCCGCACGGTGACGCTGCATGGCTTTTCCTTCACGGATGCAAACCAATGAACGCGGTTGTGGTAACCGGCGCGGCGGGCTTTGTCGGCGCCGCCGTCAGCGAGCGGTTGCTGGCTCGCGGCGAGACCGTGGTCGGCCTCGACAACTTTAACGCCTACTATGACGTGGCCTTGAAAGAGGCTCGAGTGGCGCGTCTTGCCGCCCAGTCGGGATTTACGCTGGTGCGCGGCGATCTTGCCGATGCGGGCACAGTCCGTCGCCTGATCGACGGCGTTCGGCGCGTGGTTCACGTGGGCGCCCAGGCCGGCGTGCGCCACTCCATCGAGGCGCCGTTCGACTATGAGCGATCAAACCTCGCCGGCCACCTTTCAGTGCTTGAGGCCTGCCGGGCGGCCGAGGTCGATCACCTGGTCTACGCCTCGTCCAGTTCGGTCTACGGCGAGCGCCCGGAGGGCGGGGCGGCGTTCAGGGAGACGGATGCGGCGGCAAAACCCGCCTCGCTCTATGCGGCGACCAAGCGCGCCAACGAACTGATGAGCGAGGCCTACGCCAGCCTCTATCACATCCCACAAACGGGGCTGCGGTTCTTCACCGTCTACGGCCCGTGGGGGCGGCCGGACATGGCCTATTACAGCTTCACCCGGAAGATTCTCGCCGGCGAGCCGATCGAGGTTTACGGCCAGGGCAACATGGCTCGCGATTTCACTTATATCGACGATATCGTCGACGGGATCATCGGTGCGCTGGATCGTCCGCCGTTGGGCGGCGAGAACCGAATCCTCAATATCGGCGCCGGCCGGCCCGTCGCCCTGATGGACATGATCTCCATTCTCGAAAGCGCCCTCGGCCGCAAGGCGGAGAAGATCTTCCGCCCCATGCAGCCGGGCGATGTCACCCGCACCAGCGCTGATATCTCGGCGCTTGCCGCGCTGACCGGCTATGCGCCAAAAGTGACGCTGGAAGAGGGCCTGCAGCGGTTTGTCGCCTGGTACCGGTCGCACTATTCGTCATGAAAACCGTCTCCATCACCTTCGATGACGGTCTTTACGAAGGCGCGCAAAAGGCGGTTTCCATCCTTTCGCGCCATGCCCTGCCGGCGACCTTTTACATCGTCACGGGCTGGGTAGAGCCGGTCCGCGCGCGGATTCGCGATGTGGCCAATCAGGGCCGCGGTCACGGGACCTGGGACTTCTGGCGCGACGTGGCGGCGGCCGGCCACGAGGTCGGCTCCCATACGGTCAGCCACTTCAAGGCAGGCGGGCCCAAGGCGGCGCTGCAGCCCTGGCGGGTGGCCGGTGAACTGGCCCGGTCCAAGGCCGATCTGAAGCGCGAAATTGCGCAGGACGATTTCACAATTTCGATGCCGTGGAACGCTGCCTCCCCGCTCAGCGATTTTCTGGTGAAGCGCCACTATTCGGCCTGCCGGCTGGGCGGGGGCGGGGTTGTCTATAACCAGCGAGAGAACTTCAATCCGTTTGCCCTGGCGTCATGGGCGCCCGGGCCAGGCCATTCCTGGGAAGACCACTTGGCGGCGATCGACGCCATACCGGAGGATGGCTGGCTGATCCTTGGCTATCACAGCCTGGATGGCGAGGGCTGGGAGCCTATAACCTCGGAATTCTTCGACCGTCTTTGCGCGCATCTGGCCTGCTGCGGCGTTGAAGTGCTTACCGTGCGTCAGGGCGCGGAGCGCTGGCGAACTGCGACGAATCGAATGTCGGCATAGCGGCGCCCGCCGGAATTAATTCCGGCTCGCCCGGCAAAGTGAGTAATTCGGGCGGCCGGGCTGCGGTGGGAACTGGCGTTGCGACCTGCGCGACCGCTGCGGGCGCGCCGCATCCCATCGTCCGCAAGACTCCCGTCAGATAGCCACGGCGGACCATGCCCGCCAGCACGGCCTTGCGGTGTGCGAGATCCTGCGCGTAGGCGCCGCTCAGGTGGCGGATAACCCCGCCGAATGGCAGATCGACAATGTTGCTGACGGCGCCGGCCGCCAGTTGCGACCCCGCGCTGGGGCCTTTGCGGGCTGGCTCGTCGATGTCGGGGCCCAGCACGCTTTCCAGTGCATCGATCCGCGCGCCCACGGCGGCGCAGTTTTCTAGGCCGCTGGTGTCGTACGGATTGGCCACGGCCTGCTGCAGGATCGGCGCCGTGGCGGTGCGCATCAGGTTCAGGTCGCGTAACGGCTGCTGCAGCGCGCGGCCAACCGTGCCGCCGGTTTCATCCACGGCCTGGGCCTGGGCCAAGGCAGGCGAGATAAGCAAGGCGCCGGCAAAAACTAACGAACTCCAACGCAAGGCAGATACAAACACGGTCAGCTCCAATCCTTGAGGAGGTAACGCGGCGCTCGGGGGTTGGTTCGGAGCGGAGCTATCGGGCTGGCGTCACGCGCCAGATAATCCCGCCAACGTCGTCCGCGACCAACAGGGCGCCGGTCGAATCCACCGACACACCGACCGGGCGACCGCGGGCGTGACCGGCCTTGTCGACGAAGTCGGACAGCACCAGTTGCGGCCCGCGGCTGGGCATGCCGCCGGCGAACGGTACGAAGATCACCCAGTAACCGTTCAGGTGCGAGCGGTTCCACGATCCATGCTGGCCGATGAAGGCGCCGCCGCGATAGGCCGGCATAAGCCGGCCCTCATAGAAGGTCAGGCCCAGGCTCGCTGTGTGTGCTCCCAGGGCATAGTCGGGAACCAGAGCGGTTTGGATCAGGTCCGGCCGGCCCGGTTTCACGCGGGCGTCCACGTGTGCGCCGTAATAGCTGTAGGGCCAGCCATAGAACCCGCCGTCGCGAACCGAGGTCAGGTAGTCGGGGACGAGATCATCGCCCAGCTCGTCGCGCTCATTGACCACGGTCCACAACCGCCGCGTCACCGGCTCCCAGGCCATGCCGTTGGGATTGCGCAGCCCGGTGGCGAAAAGGCGCTTGACGCCTGTTATCCGGTTCACTTCCCAGATCGCGGCGCGGCCTGCCTCGACCGCCATGCCGTTTTCGCCAACGTTGCTGTTGGAGCCGACGGTTACATAGAGCTTGGTCCCGTCCGGGCTGGCGATGACGTTCTTGGTCCAGTGGTGATCAATCGGCGGGCCCGGCAGTTCGGTCAGCCGGACCAGCGGCGAGGCCAGCGCGGTGTCGCCCCTCCGATAGGCAGCGTGCACCAGTCCATCGGTGTTGGCGATATAGATCTGTCCGCCGGCCAGGGCCATGCCGAACGGCGAATAGAGGTTCTGGGTGAACACCGTGCGGGTTTCGGCCACCCCGTCGCGGTCGGCGTCGCGTAACAAGGTGATGCGGTTGGCGCTGGGCGCGGCGGCCCCAGCGGTCTTCATCGCCGACTTCATGAAAGCGCCGCGAATGCCCTTGGGCTTCTCCAGGCCCGGCCCGTTGGTTTCAGCCACCAGCACGTCGCCGTTCGGCAGCACATAGAGCCAGCGCGGGTGGTCCAGGCCCTCGGCGAAACGGCTGACAGCAAGACCTGGCGCGGCCGTCGGAGCCTCACCCGGGGCCCATGGACTGGCGGGGGCGATGTTCAAGGTTGGAATAAGGTAGTGCTTGGGCGCCGGCAGTTCAGGGCTCGCTCCAAAGCCCGTCCAGTCGGACTGCTGGGCGGCCGCGCCAAGCGCGAAAGCAAGGCCGACAGCCGCCAGGGGCGCGAGATGTCGAACACCACTCATTCCAACTCAACCCAGGCGGCGGGCGATGGTTCCGGCGCCTTATGCCCCCGGTCGGCCGATGCCCTGATACTCCAGACCCGTCTCCGCCATGTCGCCGGGCTTGTAGATGTTGCGCAGGTCGACAACGACCTTGCCCCGCATGGCCGCGCGAATGCGTTCGAAGTCCAGGGCCCGGAACTGGTCCCATTCGGTCAGGAAAACCAAGGCGTCGGCGCCTTCGGCCACCTCGTAGGGGCCGGCGCGCATCTCGACCCCGGGCAGCAGCTTTGCCGCCTCGTGACCCTCGGGGTCATAGGCCTGAACCTTTGCGCCGGCCGCCTGCAGGGCGGGAGCGATATCGAGAGACGGCGCATCGCGCATGTCGTCGGTATTGGGTTTGAAGGTCAGGCCCAGAATGCCGACGGTCTTGCCTGTCACACTGCCGCCGAGCGCCGCGATGATCCGCCCCGCCATGGCCTTCTTGCGCGCGTCATTGACCTCGACCGTGGTCTCGATCAGACGGAGCGGAGCGCCGGCGTCGGTCGCGGTCTGCACCAGCGCATTGGTGTCCTTGGGAAAACACGAGCCGCCATAGCCGGGCCCGGCGTTGAGGAACTTGCCGCCGATGCGGCCATCCAGGCCAATGCCGCGGGCCACCTGCTGGACATCGGCGCCCACGGCCTCGCACAGGTCCGCCACTTCGTTGATGAAGGTGATCTTCATGGCCAGGAACGCGTTGGCGGCATATTTGATCAGTTCCGAGGTCCGTCGGCTCGTGAACACCATTGGCGTCTCGTTGAGCGACAGCGGTCGGTAAAGCTCGCGCATCACTTCCCGGGCCCGTTCGTCGTCAAGGCCCACCACCACCCGGTCGGGTCGCTTGAAATCCTCAATGGCGGCGCCTTCACGCAGGAATTCCGGGTTGGAAACGACGGCGAAGTCGGCGTTTGGCCGCACACGCCGGATGATGGCGTCGATCTCATCGCCGGTGCCGACCGGCACGGTCGACTTGGTGACGATGACCGTGAAGCCGTCGATCAGACCGGCGATTTCCTCGGCGGCGGCATAGACATAAGTCAGGTCCGCATGCCCGTCGCCGCGGCGGGACGGCGTTCCCACAGCAATGAACACGGCGTCGGCCCCGGCGATCGCCTCGCTGGCGTCAACGGCGAAGGTCAGCCGCCCGGCCTTGACGTTGGTGGCGACAAGGCTTTCCAGACCGGGCTCGAAAATTGGCATCTGGCCGGCGTTAAGGCGGGCGATCTTCCCCGCGTCCTTGTCGATGCAGCAGACGATGTGGCCGAAGTCGGCGAAGCACGCGCCGGAAACCAGGCCGACGTAACCGGTTCCGATCATGGCGATCCGCATGGAAGAGTCCTTTTGGGGCAGGCCGTTGTGCGCCGGTCGGTCTAACAGGGCGCGCTCAAATCGCAATCCATTGCTGCGCCACACACTGCGGTGATGGACGGCGAGGGGAGGGCCCAGTAGACGATAGAGCTCGCCGCTCGGGCGTTTCAGGTCACCCCAGGATGTCGTTATCCGCCACCCTTGAGTTCATTGCCTCCCATCCGCTTTCGCGTGCAAACCGGACAGCGGCGTTTGGGCGGCTGTTGGGATGGCAACTGCGTTCGCGGCTGTCGCGCGAGGTGACTGTCAACTGGATCGCCGGATCGAAACTGGTCGTGCGCAATGGAATGCATGGCGCGACGGGCAATATCTACTGCGGGCTGAACGAGTTCCCGGAAATGGCGTTTCTGCTGCACCTGTTGCGGCCTGCCGACCTGTTTCTGGATATTGGGGCCAATGTCGGCTCTTTCACCGTACTTGGGGCAAAGGTCTGCGGGTCCAGGGTGATCGCCTTCGAGCCCGATCCCGGGACCGCGGCATCGCTCCGAAAGAACATCACCGTCAATCAGGTCGCCGATCAGGTTCGCGTCGAAGTTTGCGCCCTGGGCGATAGAACCGGCGAGGCTGCCTTCACGATTGGCCGGGACGTGACCAATCACATCACCGACGGATCGGAGGGGCCGACGCAACTGGTCCCGATCCGGCGGCTCGACGACATCTGCGCCGGGGAAAACCCTGTCTTGATCAAGATCGACGTCGAAGGCTTTGAAAGTCAGGTGCTGGCCGGGGGCGCCAAGGTCCTGCGCTGCAAGTCTCTGATGGCGGTGGAGTCCGAATCCGATCACGGCGACATTATTCCGGTGATGGCGGACGCTGGCTTCGTTCCCCGATATTATGACCCCTTCGCGCGCACGCTCTCGAGCACGCCAGGGGGCTACAAGGTCACCAACACCATTTTCGTGCGAGAGAGTGCAGAGCTTGTTGACCGGCTAAGGTCGGCGCCCCGAAGGACTGTTTGCGGCGTGGAGTTTTAGGGACCCCTCGGATGACAGCTACCCTGATGGTTACAGGCGGCGCAGGCTATGTCGGCAGTCATTGCTGCAAGGCCTTTGCCGCCCGTGGCTGGCGGGTTGTCGTCTACGACAATCTTTCCCGCGGCTGGCGCGAACACGTCAAATGGGGGGACCTCATTGAAGGCGACATCCTCGATGCGACGGCCCTCAACGCCGCCATCTCATCACTTAGGCCCGACGCGGTCGCCCATTTCGCGGCCCTGGCCTATGTCGGCGAATCCATTGAAGCGCCCGCTGAATATTACCGGGTCAACACCACCGGGATGCTCAACCTTCTCGATGCGACGCGCGCTGCCGGGGTCGACAAGGTGCTGTTCTCATCGAGCTGCGCGACCTACGGGGCGCCCGATCGGCTGCCGATTGACGAGTTGACGTCCCAGGTTCCGATCAACCCTTACGGCTGGTCAAAGCTGACGGCCGAACGGATGATGGAGGCTTATGGCGCAGCCTACGGAATCCGTTCGATCGCGCTGCGCTATTTCAATGCTGCGGGGGATGACGCTGAACTGGAAACAGGAGAACGTCACGAGCCTGAAACCCATATGATCCCGCTCGCGATCATGGCCGCACAATCAGGGGCAGTCTTCCGGATCAACGGCGATGATTTCGAAACCCGCGATGGCACCGCCGTGCGCGACTATGTGCATGTCACCGACCTTGCCGACGCCCACTGCCGCGCGCTGGACTATCTGATGGCGGGCGGCGCCAGCGACGCCTTCAACCTGGGCACAGGGTCTGGGATGAGTGTCGCTGAAATTCTTGACGCCATTGAGCGCGTTTCCGGAACCCGGATTGCGCGCCAGATCGCGCCTCGCCGCCCCGGTGATCCGGCGGCGCTGGTCGCCTCGGCGGACAAGGCGCGACGCGTCCTGGGTTGGGAGCCAAGCCATTCCGGCATTGATGAAATCATCTCCAGCGCCTGGCGATGGCATGCCCGCAACAGCGGATGAGCAAGGCGGGCTCAGGGCGATGAAACACGTCTGCATTGTCAGCGGCGACCACCTGTGGATCAATCCGCGGGTCGTCAAGGAGGCGGACGCCCTGAGCGCCGCGGGCTTTCAGGTGACCGTGGTCGGTCCAGCCGTGACGGCGTTTGACCAGGCGCGGGACTTAACGATCCTGGCTGGGCGGCCCTGGAAGAGGATCAGCGCGCCCGACCTGTTGAAGCCCAGCCCGTTCGGCATCAAGCGCTTCGTGACCCGGCTGGCGCGCCGGGCTCAGATCACCGGCGTGCGTTGGCTGGGTTTGCCGCTCGCGGGGAGCCTAGGTTACGGCCTTGGCGACACCGTTAGCGCCGCCGCTGCGCTGAACGCGGATCTCTACGCCTGCCATGTCGAGTCCGGACTGGTCATGTTCCAGCGGTTGTCGCGCCTGGGCCGGGCCTGCGTCTTCGACTTTGAGGACTGGCACGCCCGGGACCTGCTGGCGGGTGCCCGGCGGTCGCGCCCCGTAGGCATGATCGCGGCGCTTGAACGCCTGGCCATGAACACCGCGGTCTTCACCACCACGACATCGCAAGCGTTGGCAGACGCCTTGGCCGCGACCTACGGCGGAACCCGGCCGGTAGTGGTCTATAACGCCTTTGAGGCCGGCGCCGGCCGGCGGGAAGGCCCCTTCAAGGACCGGCCCTCGACCGACAAAGTCAGCCTGCACTGGTATTCCCAGGTGGTGGGCGAGGGGAGGGGCCTTGAGATGCTGTTCGACGCGGTGAACCTGCTCCAAACGGACGTTGAACTGCATATCCGGGGCAAGGGATCGCAAGACTACAAGGATCGGTTGCTGCAACGTTTGCGCTCCGAAACCAGAGCCAGGGTTTTTTTCCATCCCACCACCGATCCGGCCGGGCTGCCGGCGCGCATCGCCGAACACGATATCGGTTTGGCGCTGGAGGCCAAAAGTCCGCCCAGCCGCGATCTGACCATCACCAACAAGGTCTTCCAGTACCTCCAGGGCGGCTGTGCGGTGATCGCCACCCGGACGGCCGGCCAGGAGGAGGCCGCCCGGCTGTTCCCCGGTGCGATCAGCCTGGTCGAAGCCGACGCTGCCTCACTCGCCGAGGCCATTCGCCGCCTGGTCGATGACCCCGCCGCCTTGACCGCCGCACGGCGGGCCGCCCGGACGGCGGGCGAAGGGCCGGCGTCATGGGAGCAGGCCTCGCGCCCGCTCGTCGCGCGGTTCCGGCAGGCCCTGGCGCCCGCCGATCCCGGGAAATCCTGAGATGCGCCGGGTCCTGATCCTTGCCCCTCACTTCCCGCCGGCTGACACGCCCGACATGCACCGGGTGCGCATGGGTGTCGGACACTATCGGGCCTGCGGCTGGGAGCCGGTGGTGCTTTGTGTGCGGGCCGAGGATACCCGCCGGCTAATCGATTCGTCGCTGCTCCACACCATCCCGGCCGACGTGCGAGTGGAAACCGTCGCTGCTCCGGGAGGCGCTATCCTGAACGCCCTGCGCGTCAACGCCCTGGGGATCAGGGCGGCCGGGGCTCTGGAGCGAGCCGGCGCGGCCTTGCTGGCGCGCGAGCCTTTTGATCTGGTTTTCATCTCGACGACGAGCTTTCCGCTGATGAAGCTCGGCGTGACCTGGAAGCGCCGGTTTGGAATCCCCTTCGTGCTCGACTTCCAGGACCCCTGGGCAACGTTTCCGGAGAGCGGCAAGGCCTATTTCAGACGCAGTCTGCGACATGATCTGATGCGCAGTCTCCACCGGCGGCTGGAGAAGCAAACCGTGCCGCAGGCCGCCGGTCTGATGGCGGTCAGCCAGAGCTATATCGACCTGCTGCAGGCCGCCTATCCGCGGGTCGCCAATCGGCCGTCGCTGGTCTCGCCGTTCGGTTACGCGCGTTCGGACTTCGAGGCCGCCCTGGCGCACGGCCGGATCGTCCCCGCGGTCGCCGAAGCCCAGGCCGCCGGACATGCCGTTTGCTTCTTCGCAGGCCGTGTCGCACCGACCATGGAACGGACCCTGGCCCATCTCTTCAGCGTCGTTGCGGCCGGCGGCGCCACGTTCGAGCGCTTGCGGTTCGTATTCGTCGGCACCGGCTACACCGCCGGCTCCAGCGAAAGGCTGGCGAGCCGCCTAGCCGAGGCCGCGGGCATCGCCGACCGGGTCCTGGAGGCTCCGGAGCGCGTTTCGCTGCTGGACGCCTGGCGCAGCACGCTTTCGTCTGATGTCTTGCTGGTCCTTGGGTCGGAGGACACGGGGTTCACGCCCTCCAAGGCGAACGCCCTGCTGTCCCTTGAAAAGCCGCTGATCTGCGCCGCGCCAGCGGCCAGTATTGTCTGGCGGGAGACCGCCGACATGGAGACCGTCGTCGGGATCTCGCCGGACCTTCCGGCGCAGGTTGCCGATCTGGCCACGCGCCTGAGCAAGCTGCTGACCTGGGGGGGTGACTACGCTCCGAGGATCAACTACGCGGAGCGCTATGAAGCCCACCAGAGTGCGCACCGCGATTGTGGCCTTTTTGATCAGGCCGTTGCTCAGGCGAACGCATGACTGAAAAAATGCTGGCATCGCAAATGAGGATTCTGGCGCCCATTGGCGCGGTGCATCTCTTTGGAGCCGAGCGCGCCAACCTTGAAGTCCTGGAGTCGCTTCGTGATCAGGGCGCGAGCGTGATGTTGATCGTCCGCAACGCCGACTACTCCAAAGAATTTCGGGATTTCGTGGCCTCCCGAGGGCTGGAGTCCCGGGCGGCCCACTACCTGGAAACGCCAAAGCCCTACAACAAGACAATGCCATGGATCGACCTGCCTGTCGGCATTCTGCGAGGGTCGGCCGCCTTTCTGAAAATCCACCGAGAATTCAAGCCGACACACATTCACAGCTATTCGCAGTTGTGGGTGCTCAACTTTTTGCTCGGCATAGCGTTGGTCGGAACGCCGATGGTCTATCGTTCCGGCGATGCGCCAACTCTGCACAACGCGGTGTGGCGAGCGGTCTGGCGGTTCATCATCGGTCGCACCACGCGTTTTGGAGCTATCAGCCGGTTTCTCATCGACGAGATGGGAAAAGCGGGGGTGACCTCTGATCGGATAACTCTGATCTACAGTCGCCCACCCCGTCGTAGTGTGACTTTGAAAGCCGCATCGGCTTCGCGAAAGCAGAAGAAGACCTTCAATATCGGGTACATGGGACAGGTGACGCGTCTCAAGGGAGTGGGCTTGTTGGTCGAGGCCTTCGAGCGGGTGGTGGGCGACTTTCCTGATGCGCGATTGCTCATTGCCGGCCACATACACGAGGACTGGGACGGCGAGCCGTGGGGTAAGGCGCTGAAGTATGCGACGCTTGCAAAACCAGCTATCGCCGAGCGGATTGAGTTTGCCGGATTTGTGGAAAACATTCCTGAGTTCTTGACGCGATGCGACGTTACCGTCGTACCGACGTTGACAGAGGAGCCCATGGGGAATGTGGCCATGGAAGCCAAACAGGCCGGCTTGCCTTCGATCATTTTTCGTTCGGGTGGATTGAAGGAGCTCATTGAACACGGCGTTACCGGCTATACGTGTCCGGAAAAGACCGTAGATGCCCTTGAAGCCGGGTTGAGATTTTACCTCGCCAATCGCACCGAAGCGAAACGCCAGGGTCTGGCCGCCAAGGCCTCGCTCACCGCTCTTGGAGTCGATGACTTCGCCGAGCGGTGGTTGAAGCTTTATCAGGAGGTGGTGAGATAGCGATTAGTCTTCTTCCGGAACGGCGCCCGAATCTCCTGGGCATCGGCGCGGCGAAGTGCGGGACCACCTGGCTGGCCGGCGTACTCGCCCATCACCCCGACGTCTTTGTGCACCCACAGAAGGAGCTGAACGCGCTCGTTTATGGTGACCTTGAAGATCGGTTGGAGGAATACGCCTCATACTTCGACCAGGGACGAACAGCCAAAGTCCGTTGCGACTTTTCGGTACGATATCTTTCCTCGTCGCGCGCCACGGCGGCTGCGGCGCAACTTACGCCGGATGCCAAACTGCTTCTTGTCGTACGCAACCCAGTTGACCAGGTACAGTCGCACTACTGGCATCTTCGGCGTCAAAATTTTCACCAGAATGACGTTGTGACCGACATCCCGGACTTGTTCGAAGCTTTGGAGCGGTATCCGCACTTGCTGATGGAGCCGGCTTTGTACGGCAAACACGTTACGCGCTGGCTTGAGGCCTTTCCGAGTGAGAGGCTCCTGATCCTTGACAGCCAGAACTTGCGCGATGATCCAGAGATGATGTTGGGCCGGATTTGCGAGCATCTGGATATTGGGAATTTCGACTTTTCGGGCGTCATTCGTGCGACGTCCGCCCAAGAAGGCCGGGGCGGCGTTTCACCGCGCAACATCAGATCGGAACGGCTGTTCCCCTGGCTTTACGTGGCGCTCGCGAACGGACCTTACATGAGTTTGAAGCGCGCGATCGGCGTGCAGGGCGCCGAGCGCCTCAAGCGTGTCCTGCGGCTTCGGGAAACCGCCGAGGCGGTGTTTTTCAAGTCCGGCTATCCCCGACTCAATGCCGCCGACCGGGCCCGCCTGTTTGAGATGTTCCGCGCCGATATCGATCTGCTTGCCCGCCACGCGGCCTTTGCCCGGCAATGGAGCGCCGGGTCATGAGGCCCCGGCTTGGGGCGCTGCTGACCCACCCCGTGCAGTACTACAGCCCCTGGCTCAAGGAGCTGGCGAAATCGAGCGATCTGACGGTCTATTACGCCCATCGTCAGACCGCCGAAGGCCAGGCGCGGGCCGGTTTTTCCACCGCCTTCGACTGGGATGTGCCGCTGCTTGAGGGTTATGAGTGGCGCTGGCTGAACAATATTTCCCGCAACCCCGGGCTGACGACATTCGGGGGCTGCGACACGCCCGAGATTAGCCAGATCGTTCGCGACGCCAAGCTTGATGCGCTGATGATGTTCGGCTGGAACCGCAAAACCTTTGTGCAAGGCGCCATCGCAGCCTTGCGCACCAAAACGCCGCTGCTGATCCGCCTGGACTCCCAGCTGTCGCCCCGCCGGGCCATGTGGAAGCGGATTGTCAAATACCCGTTCTATTCGGCCGTGCTGCCGCGTCTGGCGCATTATCTGTCGCCCGGGTCGCGGACGGACGAGTATCTGCGGCACTACGGCGTGCCCGCCGATCGTATCCACCGGCTGGCCCACATGATCGACACCGACCGGTTCGCCGCCGGCGCCGCGCAGGCGCGCAAGTCGGGCGCCACGCGAACCCTCCGCACCCAGTGGGGCGCTGGCGACAACGATTTTGTCCTGCTGTTCGTCGGCAAGCTCATCGAACGCAAGCGCATCGATCTGATCCTTGAGGCCCTGCGCATCCTGCGCACTCAAGATCCCGAAGCGTTCGCAAGGACTAAATTCTGGATAGCGGGCGACGGGCCCTTGAGGGTTAGCTTTGAGGCCTTCGTCAAGACACATGCTTTGCCGGTGTCCTTCCTCGGCTTTCTCAACCAGAGCCACCTGCCAGGGACCTATCCGTCCGCGGACTGCGTGATCCTCACCTCAAGCGACGACACCTGGGGGCTGATTGTGAACGAGGCCTTTGCTTGTGGTGTTCCGGCCATTGTTGCCAACGGCGTGGGTTGCGCGCCCGAACTCATTGAAGACGACGTTACGGGCTGGACGCTTTACGGCGACAGTCCGGGCGAGCTGGCCGCGATCATCGCCAAGGCGTCGAGGATGGTCAGCGCCCTCGCCAGAACGCGAATCTCCGTGGTAAGCGATGCTGCCAGTTATTCGCCCGGGGTGGACCGGATGCTGGAGATCGTTGAGCAAGTGCGCACGCCGACCAGTACGGGACCGCAATGACTATCGAATTCGGCAAACTTCGGTCAGCGGGGCCTGCGAACGGTGTGAATACCAGGGGCCTTCCGGCTGCCGACGTCAAAGTGATCAAGGGATACGGACACCTGATCTGGTGGCCCTTTGCTCTGGTGATCATTGCTCTCGGTCTGCTATCGCGAGATTCTCTGCTGATCGTCACCTCTTCCGCCTTCGCCATTTCGATGGCCTGGCTGGGGGTAAGGGTCCCCTATCTGACCTTCGCGTGTTTTTACCAAGCCATGATCGGCATGTGCGGAGGCGCCTATCTTGGCGCCTATGGGCGTTACCCTGGCGGGGTGGCGGACAATGAGCTCGTCCCGCTGGCGCTGGCCTACCTGCAACTGACGCTCTTCGTCGTTACGTTCGTCTACTGGCTGATTGCCCGACGGGACACGCCAGGCGATCCCCGGATGGGCCAGAGCCAGCGTGTATTGCGCCTAAGTCCAAACCAGCTGTTCGTACTACTGCTGGTCCTGTTTGTTCCTGAGTGGCTTAAGTTGCCCCTTCAGCCTTCAAGTACGGGCGGATTCCGGCAGATTGCGCTCCACTTGGTGAATTTTCGATACGTCTTGTTCGGACTGTTTGTAATAAACGCCCTCCGGGTCAACAAGAAAAAGATATATTATCTATTGATAGCCATCTCTCTATACATTTCTTTGCCGTTGTCTGTTACGGGTTCTGCAGACTGGTCAAGTATAGCCGTGATATTGCTCATGTACGCGGCCGGAGCGTTGGTGTTTTCATCCGTGAAAGGCGGCGTGCGACTGTCACCAGCCATCATGGCCGCCTGCGTAGCTGCCGTCGTATTCTTGGGCGGCTTTGGGTTGATATGGGAAGGTGGGATGAAACTGGCCTGGCGCACGACGCTCAACACGGGCGGCGGCGGCGGATCAATGGTCTCCAACATCTCTATGTTCGCTGACGAAACTCAGGAGGTGATTAGGAATTTCGACTTGTCATACAGCCTCGAACAATTGACCTCCCGGATGTCCTCGGGCGAGGGGTTCTCGTCGCTGGTGCTGAGAAACGTTCCCAAATCGATCCCGTACGCAAACGGTGAGCGAATCATGTCGGCCTTGCAGAATCTTGTTCCTAGAATTCTGTTTCCCAACAAGCAGGACCTGGGCGGCGATTCCTGGCTCGTGCGCAAGTATGCCAACATCGTGGCGGCCGGCGATGAATCCGGCACCTCGATCGGCCTGGGGTACGTGTCGGAACTCTACGTAGATTTCGGGATGTTCGGCATCATTGGGGGGGCTGCCATGATCGGATCGATCTTCGCTGGAGGCGTGCTGCTCCTTCGGCGTTTTGCGGGTGGAGGAGATATTGCCGCAGCATCGCTGGTAACAATGCTATTCGCGGTATTCGCGACGCCAGATGCCAGTTTGACTAAAATGATTTCTTCAATTGTATTCGGTCTTATGGTATTCACTGTTACGGGTTATTTGAGTTATAGGTATCTTTACATAAGATACGCACCGAATGCGGGTGCCTCTTCCCGTTCTAAGCAGGTCTGAACCCGAGGATGGTAGCCCGCAACTGGATCGCTGTAGCGCGTATCGCTGCGGACAGGCCGGGTTACGCCGCCAAGTCGCTCTATCGCAAGCTCGTCTCAAAACCTTTTGTCGCGGTGGAAGGAAAGCCGTTCATCACCGAGCGCGTCGAGGCGTTGAGAGCGGCATTCGCCCACGTCAGTGGTAAGACGCGAGGCCAGACGTTCAAACCCGGAGCGGTTTCCGAACCGCAGGCCGAACTTCTCTGGCGACTTGTGCGGGATCGACGCCCGGGCAAGGTTGTAGAGACCGGCGTTTGCAACGGCCTTTCGTCAGCCGTGATCCTGGCCGCTATGGATCTCAACGGGACCGGAGAACTGATATCAGTCGACCTGCCGGAATTCAGCGATCCGGCGCTCAACACAGTCAGCTATTGGGACGGCAAAGGCGGAGCCGTCATCCCGGCCGGCTGTGAGGTGGGCTGGCTGGCGCCGAAGCAGTACCGCCACAGGTGGCGTTTGCTTCTGGGTCGTGCGGATGAACTGCTGCCTGAAGCCCTTTCGGGCGGATGCGACATCTTCATTCACGATTCTGAGCACTCTTACGAAAACCAGCTGTTTGAATTCAGAGCCGGCTGGAAGGCCTTGCGAAGCGGCGGGGTTCTGGTGGCGACCGACATCAACTGGTCAGACGCGTTCGATGAGTTCTGCCGGGAAGCGCGGCCTAAAAAGCAGTTCGTCGATCACAGCTGTTGTTTGGTTTTCAAACCCTGAGGCCGGCCTAGTCCATGTCCAGGGACCAGGGATCGACGATCTGATCGGCCCCGTCGATCCGCTCCCACCCCGACTGGCGGGCGAAACAACGCGGCAGGCGCGAGGCGGTTTGGCGGTGTTCAATTTTGCGGCCCACCACACAGACGGTTTGGGCGAACTTGTCCTTCAGATACCGTGATCCCAGGTTCACGACGGGCCGGTACAGGTTCGACAGGCCCGACCGCGTGTAGGGCGACCAATGGCTGGCTTCGAGGATTTCAAAACCGCAGGTCTCGACCAGGTCCGCCAGCCCGTCCAGGGTGAAGACGTAGTTGTGGCGGGAATAGACGCAAGGCCGGTAGGCCGGCATCTTGGCCTTCACCCGGAACGGATTTTCAAGCTGCGAGCCGTTCGGCGTGGTGATGATGACGATGCCGCCGGGCTTCAGCCAGCCATTGATGTTGAGCAGCATGGTGTGAGGCGCGCGCGTTAGGTGTTCGATGATCTCGCAGGCCAGCACCATGTCGACCGGCTCGTCGATGGGAAACAGGGTCCGCTCGACATTGGCCGAGTAGTTGACGTAGCCCCGCGGCGCGGCATCGCCAATCTGGAGCTCGTAGTCCTTGCGAGTGACCGGCAGCTCGTCCGACCAGTTCGAGCCGGCCTCCTCGCTGACCGTGGCGCGCAGATCAACGCCCGGCTCGGCGGCCAGGCGCGAGGTCATCGCCCAGGGCACCCCGCCGACCTCGACGACGCTTCCACCGCCGTAGCGCCGGACCAGGTCCAGCGTCTTGTCGAACCGTCCGGCATGAAAATTCATGTAGCCGTCGATCGGAAGAAGTTTGCCGTTCACGCGCAGGGTCATCGGCATTCCTACGGGCGGTCTGGCCGGCAGATCACCCAGAAGGGGCGCGGATTTTCCCGCGCGTCCATCAGGTCCAGAAACGCTTCCAGGTCATGGACCTCCCGGTACTGCGGCAGGCCCAAGTACTGGTTGAACACCTTGCGCAGGCGGCTCATCGAAGGATGCTGGTCATAGACCTTCAGATTGCCGTAGCGCTCGCCCAGGAAAGCAACGACGCCCCGCATGGCCGGCCCGCTCCGCAGCGCGCGGATATGTGACGGATGAACCTCGATGAACAGGGTTGGCTGGTAGGCCTCGATCAGTTTGCGGGCGCCTTCCAGGGCGAAGAGTTCGTAACCTTCGATATCCATTTTCAGAAAATCGACGGGGCCGGACACCAGATTGTCGAGGGTGTCCAGCCGCACCGTGTAGGCGGCCTCGTCACCGGCGGCGATGCCGCTGTTGATGCCGGCTTTCAATCCCACCTTCGAGGGTTTGTCGCCGACGGCGCAGTCAATGATCGTCACCCGGTCCGAGAGGTTGTTGCGCTCAATATTGGCGCGCAGTTCGGGCAGGTTTTCGACCGAGGGCTCGATGGCCGTGATCCGGCCCGCCTCGCCGAGACAGCGGGCGAACATCAGGCTGTAGTACCCGATGTTGGTGCCCACATCGACGGCGTGCTGGCCAGGCTTCAGCAGCGGCTGGATGAGCGCCAGTTCGTCGATGTAGCGCTCGCCCACCAGGTAAAGCACGCGCTCTGGCCCTTCACGCGAGACATCACCGACGAAGCTGAACCCAAAGAGGGGCCTAGCGACCAGCGTTCCCGGCTTGACGCTGCGAAACAGCCGCCGTCCCCACCGCAAGGCGCCAAAGCGCCAGAAGAAGGCGCCGATCCGGGCGAGGCGCCACGACAGCCGTTCGGGCTCCACCACCGGAGCGCCAGCGTTTTGCGCAGGACTTGCCGCCAGGGTCATGGCGCAATCGCCGCCGCGAGACGTCGTTCCAAATCCCCCCGCTCAAGCATTTCATACTGCATCTAAGAGCCTTCTCCGGCTTGGCTTTTGCCTAGTCTGATAGCCGCGAATTTCATCCAAGTCCCTCAAATTGTCGCTGCGCAGAACCCCGCTCATTTCCTGACCGGAACGGCGCCGCCCGGGGCGGGCCCCAGGGCGAAGGTGTAGAGCTTTGACGACTGCCGATCGTAGTTGTGGAACTTACCGCCGCTGGCGACCACGGAAAGGTACTGCACGCCGTTGCTGACAAAGGTTGTCGGCGGCGCGCTGCCGGCGGCCTCCATCTCGTAAGACCAGAGCATCTGCCCGGAGGCGGAATCAAAGGCATAGATCCGTCGGTCCGCCGTTCCGGTTGCGAAGACGACGCCCCCGGCGCTGACGATCAGGCCGCCGTAATTCGGCGCCCCGACAGCCTCGAGCTTGCCGCCGATCTGAACCTGCCCGAACGGTGCGGCCCAGCGATGACGGCCGCTCGTCAGGTCGACCGCCACGATACGCCCCCAGGGCGGTTTCGATCCCGGCCGGCCTTGCCGGTCGAGCAGTTGGCTCCACATGTAGTTGACGGAAAACCCGCGCGCTTTCAGCACCTGATCGTCCCATTTGGCGAACAGGGCCTTGAACTGATCGAGCTGGGCCTGGGTGGGCGCCAGGTTGGGCGCCGCATACTTGTGGCGATGACGGAAGTAGCCGGCTTCGAAAAACCGCGCGGTCTCCGGACGAAAGGACAGGCCATTGAGGGAAGGCACGTAAGCGGTGTCGGCCTCGCCCTCCGAGGTATAGACGCCATTGCGATTAGGTCCGTGGCAGGACTGGCACTCGCGTTCGTAGGCGGCGAGTTCGGCCGGGCCGGGACGGGCGGCCCCCGATGCGCCGAGATAGAGACGGATTTTCCAGGGGATCTGGTTGACCGGCACATAAAGCACCTGGCGGGCGTGATCGATCGCCACGCCCGGCCATTCGGCGCCGCCATGAACGCCGTAGGCAATCAGGGTTTCGCCCAGCGCCGGCGGCATGAAGCGGCCATAGCGGGCGTTCTCGACCTGGAAGGTCACCCAGTCGAAGGAGTCCTTGTCGACCTGCGTCACCTGGGCGGGGTCGAAGGCAATGTCGATCACCGGCTCGGGAAGGGAGAGATTGGGCTGATAGGCGGCGGTCTGCTCGCCGGGGACCGTCGAGGCCGGCGCCCGTGACAGGGTGTAGTTAAAAACCGGCGCCCCACTGACGCGGTCCAGCATGATGATGTTGCCCACCTTGGAGGCGGCCACCACCACATCAACCTGACGGCCGCCGACCGTGATGGTCGTCAGAGCCGGAGGCCCGGGGACATCGTAGTCCCAAAGATCGTGACGAACCTCCTGGAAGGCCCATTTCACCTTGCGCTCCAGGATATCGAACGCGATCAGACTGGATGAGCGGTCGTTGTCGCCCGGCCGGCTCGCGCCATAGAGGGCGGGCCGAGGATTGCCCGTCGCTAGGAACACGAGGCCCCGGGCCGCATCCAGGGACATACCGCCCCAGACATAGCCGCCGTCAAAGTTCCGGTCAGCGGGATAAACCTCGATCGTCCAGCGCTGAGCGCCGGTGCGCGCGTCCAGGCCGACCAGGGCTCCGGTCTCACGCTGGCCAACAATCAGCACGTCGCCGAAGACGAGCGGAGCGACGCGGGAATCGCCGGCCCGGGCAAAGCCGCCGTCGCCAAAACTCTTCACACGGCGGCCGGTGCGCGCGTCGATGGCGACGATGTCTTCCCCGATGGAGGCGAAAATGCGCGGACCGACATCGCCCTGACCCGGCCACCAGACGATGCCCCGGCGCGAGATGCTGAACGGCGATTTGAACACCCAGGCGACGCGGCCGCTGTCGGCCTTGAGCGCCACGATCGCCGCCTCCGGTGTGACCGAATAGACCAGGCCTTCGGCGAAAACGGGATTGGCCTCGATCTGCTCCTTGCGCAAACCATTCCAGGCCGGGCCGGACGAGGAATCAAAAACCCACGCCAGGCGAAGCTGCCCCACGTTCGCGGGCGTGATC
This sequence comes from Caulobacteraceae bacterium, assembly GCA_947475875.1. Lineage (GTDB taxonomy): Bacteria > Pseudomonadota > Alphaproteobacteria > Caulobacterales > Caulobacteraceae > UBA5005. Next base: position 49,204 of record CANJME010000004.1, read on the forward strand.
TGCGTGGCCGCCGAATATTTGCTGGAATAGTTGTCGCCGTGAGCCCGCGGCCAGCCGCCGGTCTTGTCGATATCCAGGGCGACCGGCGCGGACGGGCGCCAGTCCGCCGTCCTGATCAGGCCCGGTATGGTCTGGGTCAGCGGAAGGGCCGCCCGCGCGGCGGCGTCTTCCACCGGACCGCCGGGATAGCTTCCGCCCACCCCGGCGTTGATGTTGGAGCTGTCCACCGCCGGCCGGCCCATGAGCCGCTCGACCGGTCCAGCCAGGCCGATCGCGGCCAGCTTGGCGCGGATGCGCGGCCTTTCGAGCACGAACGTGACGTCGTTGCGGACATAGCGCCAGCCGACATACCGGATCGAGCCGATCCTCGAGAGTGAAAAGGGCTGCATCCAGGCGGCGGCGGCCACGCCGGCTACGAGCGCGCCGAGGAGCACGATCAGGATTATCGAAGGGCGCCGACGGGCTCTTCGAGGCCGTCGTGATCTGATCTCGGCCATGGTCAGGACGAACTCCGGGTTGGCATGAAGCGGGCGATGGTGGTCCTGGCGTGCTCAAGAATCGTCGTGCGCTGCGGGCCCGAAAGAATCCCGAACCAGATCCACGCCGCTAGGGCGGGCGGGCCGACGAGGATCCCGAGGACAACCTTGAACTGGGCGGACATCTGCTCGGGGCCGATGGCCAGCTCCAGCAGTTTGATCAGGCCAAAGACACAAGCCGCCAGCGCGGCCGAGCGCAGGTGGATGGGCAGCAGCAAGGAGAAAAACCCTATGCCAAGCCGCACCTGGGCGTTGCGAGCGGCAATCCAGCCGGTGGTCAGCATCATGGCGATAGTGGTGCTGGCGGCCACTCCGATCAGCCCAAAATATCGGGCCATGAAATAGGTGATGATCACGTTCAGGACGCCGCAAAGGATCGTCACCCGTCCATAGACCTCGTGTTCGGTCGAACGGTCGGCGTCCATCAACATGCTGGTCTGGGCATTGAGGATCGTGCTGACCACAAAGATCGAGACCAGGCCGTAGCCGACGAAATTGCCATCCAGCCACAGGCCGAAGAACGACGAGCCGATCGCCAGCAAGGTCGCGGCGCCAAACCACAGGATGGCCATGGCCATCTTGAAGGACAGGGAGATGATCGTTCGAAACGAGCCGACCTGACCGGAGGCCCACGAATGGCTGAGGAACACCATTACGGCTCCCCCCGTCAGCAGGGCCATTTGAGAGAGCGAGGAAATGACCTGGTAGGTGCCCTGATAGGCCGGCATTTTGCTGGGCCCGAGCATGCTGGCGATGAAGTACTGGTCGGTCCGCAGCAGCAGGAAGTTGCCCAGATTGATCATCCAGGCGCTGGCCATAGCGGGAACGAGCGAGCCGACCAGCACCCGGGAAAACGGCTCTCTGCTCGAGACCCAGCGCGACAACCGCTTTCGGGCGAAGTGGGCGCTAAGCACCCGCCGCGCGATGACAAAAACCGCCGTGACGCTCGCCAGGGCGATGACGCCACCGCCCAGGATCACCACGACGAAGCGGAAGACCAGATCGAGGGTCGAGGTGACCATGGTGATGGCCACGTCAACGGCTGCATTGCCGGTAGTAACCAGAAACACCGACCAGATCGAACCGCGAATCTGAATGGCCTGACTGACCGCGACGATAGCCCAGCCGATCATGGCGTCGTTTCGGGCGCCTTTCGAAAGCTCCAGGGTGGAGACGTAGATCAGGCCGCCGATCAGGCTGATCGCCAGCGCAATAAGGCTGCGGGTTTCAAACAGCGTCTTCCCGGTGGAAAACATCTGACGCATGCGCTTGTCGAGGAGGCTTTGCCGGCGCTCGCTCTTGGCCACCGTGGTCTTGCCGTAGAGCAATGCAATGCGTCGCCACAGGGTCGGCGTGAGCCCGAAATCCATCAGACCCAGGAATGGAATGCTGTTGATGACCAGGAACCAGCCGGCCAGTTCCTCCTGGCCCATCATCCGAAAAAGGACGGGCGTGATCAGGATGCCCAGCGCCATATTCAAAAGCCGCATGGCGAACGACATGCCGATCGTGTCGAGCATGTTCTTACGCATGGAGCGTGTGGCCCTGAAGGACGGCTGAGCTCATCGGACTGGTCTCAAGCCCTCGCGACGAACGGCGAGGGACGCGGCGCCCCAACGCGCGCCAGACTCGACAACTGGATCACGGAATCGCTCCCCCATCTTTTCCTTGACGGCTGTTGTGGGTGACTATCAGAAAAGCCCCAATCAAGTCGTCGGGAAACTTTCGCCCTTGCCCCCGCTGCCGCACGCCGCCCGATGAAATCTCGCCAGGAGAGGGCGTACCGCGCGCGTCGGCGCCGGCGATGACCAAACCCATCCTGTTTTGCGCCACCGGGATCACCCACAGCGTCGGCGGCATTGCCTCGGCCAACCGCAATGTGCTGGCCGCTCTGCAATCGCTCGCGCAGGAAACCGGCGGCGCGGTCAAGGTGCTGGCCCTGGGAGAGAACACTACGTCCAAGCCGGACTATCGAACTTTCGGCGGTGACAAGATCAGGTTCGCCCTGGCGGCCGCCCGGGCTGCGCTCACAAGCCGGCTGGTGGTGTTCGATCACGTTCAGCTGGCGGCGCCTGTCATGGCGCTTCCGGCCTTTTTCCGTCCGCCGGTCGTGATCTGTGCGCACGGATCGGAAGCGACCTGGCGGATCAGGTCATCCAGCGTGCGCGCCTTTCAGCGGGCGGACCTGGTCCTGACCAATTCCCACTACACCCTGGGGCGGATGGGCGGGTTCGTAGGAACGTTTGCGGGTAGGGCCTGTCCACTGGGCCTGCCGCCGCAATTCGAGGTCCAGCCTGCGCCGCCCGTGGCCCCTGCCGCGTCGTTGTCGTTCACGGCGGTTGACGGTGAGGTCCGACGGATGGGATCGCGCGTTCTGGTGCTGGTTTCACGCATGGACGCGTCTGAGCGTGAAAAGGGTCACCGCGAACTCCTGGGCGTTTTTCCACGCCTGCTGAGCGCCTTTCCCGATGCGCAGCTCGTGCTGGTCGGATCGGGCAGCGATCTTGAACCTCTGCGGGAGGCTGCCCGGGCTTCATCCGCCGCGACGGGCATCTTCTTGCCCGGGCGTATGGACGCCCAGGACCTGGAGGAGCTCTATCGCGCGGCTTATGCTTATGTGATGCCGAGCCGGCAGGAGGGTTTCGGTCTGGCCTATCTTGAAGCCATGAATTTCGCTAAGCCGTGCCTGGCCTGCCGGGACGACGGCGGCGGCGAAGTTGTCGTGGACCAGGAGACGGGTCTGCTGATCCCGCGAGCCTTCACCGAGGACGAACTGTTCAGTGCCCTGCAAACCCTGCTGGCCGATCCGGCTCGGGCCCGCGAGTTCGGCGAGGCGGGATGGCGCCGGCTGATCAGTCAGTACACCTCCGCCGCCCACCAGCACCGTGTTGAGGCCCTGATCCGCCCGCTGTTGGCCTCATGACCTTGCTCGGGACATTGCGCGCGAGCCGGCTACGCTTCGCGCTGGAGCGCGAGGCGGCAATCTACGCTTCCGAACCCCCGGACCTCGCCTCTTGGCAACTGGTCAGACTAAACGCGGCATGGGCCGGCAGTCTGGAGCGCTCGCCCTGGGCGCGGGCCATGCGGGCGCGGTTGTCGCTGCCGGCCGTTTTCGAAAGTTGGGACACCGTCGCGAGAGTTCCGGTTCAGACCCGAGCCGACATTCGACTCGATATAGCCGCGGCCGGATCGGCGCACGACCCGGTGGCCTGGCGGGCGACGGGTGGCACCACGGCCGAACCATTCCGGTTTCCGGTCTTCCCGTCGGAGACCCGGGAGGCCGGGCTGGACCAATGGACGGGGCGCGCGCGCCTTGGGATAAGCCCGTCAAACACGCTGTTCATGATCTGGGGACACGCACACCTATTTGGCGTCGGCGTCCGGGGCGCGGTCAACCGTTTAAAGCGAACGCTGTCGGACCGGGCCCTGGGGTATACGCGCTGGAGCGCCTACCGCCTGTCGCCTGAGGATCTGCATCGCGCGGGCGAGGCGCTGCTCGCCAGCCGGGCGCGTTATGTGATCGGCTATTCTTGCGCCCTCGACCGGTTCGCGCGCGCCAACCTCCACCGTGCGGACGAGTTTCGCGCACTGAGCCTCAAGGCGGTGATCGCCACCGCGGAGGGATTTCCCCGCGATGACAGCCGCGAGGCCATCGAGACCTGTTTCGGTTGTCCGCTCGTCATGGAATACGGCAGCGTCGAGACCGGTGTCATCGCCTATGAGAGGGCCGGGGGACCCTACGATGTCTTCTGGGATCGCCATCGGCTGGACCTGGGCGAAGAAACCTCGGCCGGCCGCGCCCTCATCGTGACCAGCCTGAATGTCCGCGCCCTGCCCCTGTTGCGCTATGCGATCGGCGATGTCGTCTGGCCGGGCCCTTTCGATCCGGCCCGCCAATTCGAGTCCGTCGGCGGTCGCGTCAATGACGCGATCATCCTGTCAGGTGGCGCGCCCATCCATTCCGAGGCCTTCACCCACGTGGTTAGGGACTTGAGCGACATTCGCGTCTATCAGATTGTCGGCCATCCGGACGGGGGGATTCCAACGATGCGCTATGAGGCCGACGATCCTCTTTCCGACGCGATTGTCGCGCGTCTGCGTGATCGATTAGCCCTGATCGATCCGGCGCTTCGTGAGACGGGTATTGAGCGGGTCGACAAGATTCCGCTGTCGGTTGCGGGCAAGCACCGCATGGTGGTTCAGCAGCGACCTGACGGCGGATGAGGGGGCCGGAATCGGCCATGCGAATCATCGAGATCGTCGCCTCGACCGCCAACCCGTCGCACGGCCCGTCCTATTCGGTCCCCAGACTGGCCAATGCTGTGGCCCGGGCAGGTGCGGATGTCGAACTGTTCACCGTCGGCGAGCCGGCTCCGGCGGACCCCACCGACGCGAGCGGCCTGCACAGGCGAAGTTTTGCGCATGACCTGGCCTGGGCGCCGCGCATCCAGCATCTGCGACTTTCCGGGGCCTTGCGGAACGCTCTGCAGGCCGGCGCCATCGGCGGCGCCCAGGTGCTGCACACCCACGGCCTGTGGCTGGCGCCCAACATCTATCCTGCCACCGCCGCGCGGGAGGCGGGCCGGGCCTTTGTCGTCTCACCCCGGGGCATGCTGGGCCCGGACGCCCTCAAGTTTTCATCACTGCAGAAAAAGCTCGTCTGGGCGGCGTTCCAGAAAAAGGCGTTGACCGGCGCCGCCTTTATCCACGCGACCAGCGAGGAGGAGTGCGCCGAGGTGCGCGCGATGGGGCTGACGAACCCGGTGGTGGTTATCCCCAACGGCGTCGATGTGCCGCCGCTGGCCGCCAAGCCGAAGGACGGCCAGCGCATTGCCTTGTCGCTGGGCCGCATCCACCCGAAAAAGGGCCTCGACCGTCTGATCCGGGCCTGGGACTTGGCCGGGAAGGCGACTGACAGCTGGCGGCTTTGCATCGTCGGGCCCGACGCGGGCGGCCACACCGCCGAGCTGAAAGCTCTGGCGGCCGGCCGGGGGCTCGCCAATGTGGAGATATCGGGGCCCGCCTTTGGCGAAGACAAGCTGGCCGCCTACCGCCAGGCCTCATTGTTCATTCTGCCCACCCTCAATGAGAACTTCGCCCTGACCGTGGCCGAGGCCCTGGCGGCGGGAACGCCGGTGCTGGCGACCAAGGGCGCGCCGTGGGCGGGGCTGGAGGCCGAGCGCTGTGGCTGGTGGATCGATCATGGTGAGCCGGTGATGGCGCAGGCTCTGAAGCTTGCGCTCGCGCTCCCGCCGGCCGAACTTGCGGGCATGGGAAAACGCGGGCGGGCGTGGATGGAACGGGACTTCAGCTGGGACCATATCGGCCGGCGCATGCTGACGGCCTATAAATGGGCCGTTGACGGCGGCGATGCGCCCGAAGAGGTGAGGCTGTGAGCGGGCTGGCGGACCAGATCACCGTGATCGTCCTCACGCACAACGAAGAGGATAACATCGCCCGCACGCTCGAGCGCCTGACCTGGGCGAAACAGGTGCTGGTGGTCGATTCCGGCAGTACGGACGGAACGCTCTCCATTGTCGCGGGCTATCTCAACGCCGAGGTGGTCACCCGGCCCTTCGACAGCTTCGCGGGTCAGTGCAATTTCGCGCTGAGCCAGGTGAAAACTCCCTACGTTCTGTCCCTCGACGCCGACTATGTGCTGAGCGAGGCGCTGGTCGCCGAGATCGGGCGGCTGGAGGAGGAGACCCTGGTGTCCGGCTATCGGGCCGGGTTCATCTACTGCATCTTCGACAAGCCGCTGCGCGGGACGCTCTATCCGCCGCGCACGGTGCTCTATCGGCGCGACAGGGCCCGTTATGAGGACTTCGGCCACGGCCACGCGGTTCAGATCGAGGGGGCCGTGCGCGACCTGTCGGGGCGGATTTTTCACGACGACCGCAAGCCAATCTCGCGCTGGTTCGCATCACAACAGACCTACGCCCGGCAGGAAGCGGACTTTCTGCTGGCCGCGCCGCGCGGGGCGCTGCGCTTTGCCGACAAGGTGCGGCTCGGCATGGTTCTGGCCCCGATCCTGGTGCCGTTGCACACCCTCTTCATCAAGGGCTGCATCCTCGATGGCCGGGCCGGATGGTTCTATGGGCTGCAGCGTCTGCTGGCCGAGACGATGATCGCCATCGCGCTGCTCGACCGCAAACTTCGTCCTTGACCCGCTCGACCGGGCCGCGCGCCTTATGCCATAGGGTCTGGACATTCACGCACAGAGCCAAAGGGGCCTGGACTTGATCATTCTCGGCCTCAACGCTTTCCACGGCGACGCCTCGGCGGCGCTGGTGCGCGACGGGGTGCTGATTGCCGCGGCCGAGGAAGAGCGCTTTCGCCGCATCAAGCACTGGGCCGGTTTTCCGAGGCAGGCCATCGACTACTGCCTTGCCGAGGCCGGCGTCACCCTGGCCGATGTCGACGTGGTGGCGGTCAATTCCGATGAGACCGCCCACCGCGGCGCCAAGATCGCCTATGTCCTGACCCGAAGGCCCGATCCGCGGCTGATCCTCGACCGGCTGAAGAACCGCAAGGCGCGCAAAGGCGTTGTCGAGCACCTGGCCGAGGCCTTTCCCGGCCAGGCTTTCATGGGCAAGGTCGTGGGCGTCGAGCACCACATGGCGCACCTGTCGTCAGCCTTCCACGTCTCGCCGTTCGCCGAAGCCGCCGTGATCTCAGTGGACGGGTTCGGGGACTTTTCCAGCGCTGCCTGGGGCATCGGTAAAGGCAGGGACATCACTGTCGACGGCCGGGTGCTGTTTCCCCACTCGCTGGGGGCGTTCTACCAGGCCATCACCCAGTACCTCGGCTTTCCGCACTATGGCGATGAGTACAAGGTCATGGGCCTGGCGCCCTACGGCCAGCCAGCGTTCCTTTCCGAGATGCGAAAGATCGTGCGTCTTCAAGGGGATGGCGGGTTCCGGCTGGATCTCTCGTACTTCCGTCACCACCGGGAAAAGATCGACTACACCTGGACCGGAGGCTCACCGGAGGTGGGCGACCTTTTCTCGCCGATGCTGGAACAGCTGCTGGGTCCGAGGCGCGACCCCTCTGTTCCCCTCACCCAGCGCGACAAGGACATCGCCCGCTCGACCCAGGCCATGTACGAGGAGGCGTTCTTTCACCTCCTCACCGCCGTCCATAAGCGGCATCCGGTCGAGGCGGTCTGCATCGCCGGCGGCTGTGGCAACAACTCGGTCGCCAACGGCAAGATCCGCCGGCTGACGCCGTTCAACAAGGTCTATGTGCAGTCGGCGGCGGGCGATGCCGGCGGGGCGATTGGCGCAGCATTCAGCGTGTGGACGGGGAGCGGCGGGGCCCGCGACTTCGTCATGGATCACGCCTACTGGGGTCCCGCGTTCGGAGAGGACGCCATCGCCGCTCTGCTCAAGTCCCATGCCGCCGAGCTGAAAAGCGCAGGCTGCAAGGTCACGCCAATCAAGGACGAGGCCAAACTCTGTTCGCGCACGGCAGAGGCGGTGGCGGCGGGCAAGGTCGTCGGCTGGTTCCAGGGGCGGATGGAATGGGGGCCGCGCGCGCTCGGCGCGCGCTCGATCATCGGCGACCCGCGCCGGGCCGACATGAAGGAAATCCTTAACGCCAAGATCAAGCGGCGAGAGAGCTTCCGGCCGTTCGCGCCGTCGGTGCTGGAAGAGGCAGTGATCGACTGGTTCGAGGAAGACGACGCCGTGCCGTTCATGATGCAGGTCTTCCAGATCCGCGAGGCGCGCCGTGCGCAGATTCCCGCCGTCACCCACGCTGACGGCTCGGGGCGGCTGCAGACGGTAAGCGCGGCGACTAACCCGCGCTATCACAAGCTGATTTCGGCGTTCCGTGACCAAACCGACGTGCCCATGGTGCTCAACACCTCGTTCAACGAGAACGAACCGGTGGTCTGCACGCCCGCAGAGGCGCTGGACTGTTTCCTGCGCACAAAGATGGACGTGCTGGTGCTGGGCGATAACTACATCGAGCGCGCCGGGGGATGATGCGGGCGCTCTTCAAGCTGGCGCTTCGCATGACCCGCATCCGCGGTCTCAACCGCCTCGACAGACCGCTTCGCAACCTCGCTCGGCGGCCGCCTGTCGACCGCGTCGATGATCTCTTGATGGCGCTCGATCCTCTGGAAGGCTCCCAACTCGATCTCATGGCCGGTCATGTGGCGGAGGCGGGCACGCTGGCCCTCATGCGCCGGTTGTTGGCGCCCGGCGACACCTTCGTCGATGTCGGCGCCCACGTGGGCCTGCACAGCCTGGTCGCCGCCAATGCCGTTGGCCCAGACGGCCAGGTTATCGCCATCGATCCCCAGCCCTATTGCTGTGAGCGCGTGCTGACCAACGCCGCCCTGAACGGATTGACCAATATTCTGGTGATCGTCGCGGCGGCGGGGGAGATCGATGGCTTTGTCACCCTGCACAGCCAGCAGCGCGGCGATCACACGCGGTTGACCTTGACGGGGGAGGGCATCGCCGACCTGCCGGCACGCTTTGAGGCCCCGCTGGCCAGGCTGGACACCCTCGCAGCGCGTCACGAGCTGGGGCCGATCAAACTCTTGAAGATCGACGTTGAGGGCTACGAGGCTGAAGTGCTGATGGGCGCGGCAGGATCGCTGGCCGTTACCGAGCACATCATTTTCGAAATCCTGCCGGGCGCCCCGCAGGCCAAGACCGAGCAGATTGTCCGAACCCTGAACGATCTGGGCTTTGTTCTGCGCCGGCTGGATGGCGCGTCATGGGCGCCCGGATCGCGCTCGCCCGAAGATAACGTCTGGGCCGCCAGGGCCTGATCGCGAGACGTCAGGATGAGGCCGTGCTCTTCGGCGCCTTTCGGGCATTGATGATGTTCAGCAGGCGAGTCTCCCACAGGTCGAGCTTGCCTCGAAAGCCCAGCGCAGGCCGTTCGATCAGGTGCCACGACAACGCCGCGAATATCACCACCAGCGGGACGCCCGCGAAGACCATGGTGAAATAGTGATGGGTTATCGGCAGGAAATAATAGAGCGTTTGCAGTATAACAAAATGATACAGATACATTCCGTATGAATAATCTGCCGTCTCAATCAATTTTATCCGCTTTTTGTTAGATGATCCCAGGAACACTGTCACGTAGCATATGAAAAATGGATAGAGATAATTCCAGAAGGCGTATTTATAGTCTCTAAATTCTCCGAATATTATTACTAGAACGCAAGAAGCTACAAATAACGCCGGGCTCCAGGGGATTTTGTCTTTGTAGATATAGAAGCACACGCCCGCCAAAAAACTGAACACAAGGAATATGCCGGGCGCTCCAAAGCCGCCGGTGAGGCCAAGTTCCCAATCGTGGCGAATGCCGTGAAACAGCATATAGGATGTTATCGACAGTACGGTCAGAATGGGCGCTGCAATGGGCCATTTTTTCACGCCTAGCAGAGCGAATATTGCAATCGAAATGTAGCAATATAGCTCAAATGGAATTGTCCATAATTGAAGATTTACATAAGGAATGAAATTTCCTTTAAATGTCTCTGGCAAAAATAGCTGAACATCTCCAATCATATTCAGGAAATACTTAAAGAATATTGGGCTCGTAAAATAGTCGTGGAGAGAGAGCGTTGTTACAAATGGCCCGATGAGAAACGCCGATAGAATGACCTCGACGACAAGGGCGGGGAAAATTCGAATAATTCTCAATCCGAGGAATTTGGCGATGGTTTGTGACCGCAAGAGACTGCCGGTGACCAGGAAGCCGCTGAGCGCGAAGAACATCGGCAGCAGCGCGAACAGGAACCCGTTGAGCGGGGTCTCCCACAGGTTAGGGTCTTGCCGTATGGAAATCGCCTCGGCGTGCTGGAGCACGATCAGTGTCGCGAGGCCGATCCGAAGATAGTCGAACCCCGACGGTCGCCAGTTCGCTTTCGCAAGGCGGTCCCCAATCGACTCCATGTGGCTCCCCCATCCAGCAATCCGGCATGACCAATTTTCAACGGCCGCACAAGGTGGGATGACTTGCGCACCAGACATTTTGAGCCCTTGGCCAACCGCTATATAGGCAGGCCCTGCAAAGCTGGGACGGACTTCAGGCGGGTGCGGTGCTGATTATTGTTTGTGACTGGATTCCGCCTGCATTCGGCGCCGTGGGCCAGTACCAGGACCGCCGCGCGCGGGTCCGGGCCGCACAGGGCGAGTCCGTGGTGTTGATCGGGCTGGGCGACAAGGCCGAGGTGCTGCGCGAAGGCTTGCTGACCATCGTGCGCCTGGCAGCCAATCGCCCGCCGCCGTCGGCGTCCCTGCCGCGCCGGGCCTTGTGGGCGATCAATTGCAACCGCCGTCTGCTGGCCCAGGTTGGCCGCGCGGTTCGGGATCAGGCGGACGAGCGCACGGAAATTCTCGTCACCGGCTCGCCGCCCTTCCTGGCCTATCTGGTTATCCTGGCCAACCGACTCGTCTGGCGGCGCACGGTGATCTATCGGGTCACCGACTTTTACCCCGAGACCCTGTTTGCGACCGGCCACCTGCGCTGGCTGAAGCCACTGGAAGGCCTGTTCCACGCTCTGCGCCGCGGGGCCGACCGGATCGAATCCCTGGGCGATGACCAGACCCGCCGCCTGATCGAAAGCGGCTTTCCGGCCGAGCGGATCGTGCTGGCGCGCGATGATTCCCCGATCAAGGACTGGTCACGCCGCACGCCCGTTCCCCGGCCCTTTCCGGACGACAAGGTCACGCTGCTCTATTCGGGCAACCTGGGATTGGCCCACGAGCTGGAAACGCTTTGCGCGGCCTATGAGCGTCACGTGCGCCACGGGTCGGACCGGGTGCGCCTGTGGATGAATGGGCAGGGGGCCAAGGTGGCTGAACTGAGGGCTTTCTGTGAGGCCCGGGACTTGCCCCTTCACTTCACCCCGCCGGCGGCGATCGAGGACTTGCCTGAGGTGCTGCGGGCGGGCGATGCGCATCTGGTGCTGCTGAAGGACGCCTTCTGGGGCTATGTCCTGCCGTCCAAGATCTATGCGTGCCTCGAACTGGAAGCGCCGATTGTCTACGTGGGCCCGATCGAGTCCGACCTGCATCTGCTGCTGACCGGGCATGACGCCCCCTGGTTTCATGCCGCCACCGGCGATGTCGAAGCCAGCGAGCGGGCGCTGGAGGCGCTTGCCGATACGGTGCTGGCCGCCCGCAAGAAGGCCCCGCGGTGAGCCCCCTCGGCGTGGCCTTGCGGGCAACGGGCGCGGCGCTCGCCAGGCTGCCGCTGGACCTGGTTCGCGCCGGTTTGCTGCTGGCCGCGTTCGGGTCAGCGGCCGTGTCTCTGGCCGCGCTCGGCGGGCGGTTCAGTCCGCTGCTGGATATCGCCTCGCACTTTGCCCTTCCCGGACTGATCGTCTCAGTTCCGGCCTGGGTTCTCGCCCTGCTGGTAACACAAAAGGGCGAGCGTTCGGCGCTCTGGCTGGCCGCGGTGGGAACGCTCTGCTGGAGCCTGCTGTTGGCGCCCGACTATGCCGCCCGGCTGACCGCGAAACACGCAAGCTCGGACGGGCAGACCCTCAAGATCGTCCAGTTCAACCTCTGGGCCGTCAACCGGGACCAGGCGGGAAGCTCGGCTTGGATCCTGGCCCAGGACCCCGACGTCGTGGTGCTGGAAGAGGTGTCGGGCATATCCGACAGGATCGTGCGGCGCCTGGCCGAGCGCTATCCCTTTGCCCACAGCTGCGCCGACCCCAGTCCCTGCTCGACCATGATCCTGTCCAAGGCCCAGCCGCTGGCCTCCGGCGGCCAGATTTTCCCCGGCGGACCCTCGAACCTGACCTGGGTGACGCTGCCGGGGCCGGGCGGGCCCTATTCGCTGATCGGGGTGCACCAGTCCTGGCCCTATCCGATCGCCGACCAGCCGGCGCAGACCGCCGCCGTCGCCGACACTCTGAAGCGGTTCGATCCGGCCGGCGCGATCGTGGCGGGAGACTTCAATTCGACGCCCTGGTCCAAGGCGCTCAAGAAACAGGACCGGCTGTTTGGCCTTAACCGCGTGACCCACGCCTTGCCGACCTTCCCGGCCCGAGTGTTCGGGCGCCGTTCGTTCGCCTTTCCGGCGCCGCTGCTGCCGCTCGATCATGTCTATGCGGGGCGGGACTGGAAGGTGGTGAGCCTCAAGCGAGGGCCGCGGCTGGGGTCGGACCACTATCCTCTGGTCACCGTCCTGCGCTGGGACGCAGCGCAGACGCATTGAACTCGCCGGCCGTTCCCGGTAATCGGGCCACGGCTTTGGTTTGGTTTGAAAAAAAGGGGGACGCATGAGCAAGTCCGCGCTGGTGTTGGGCGCCGGAGGCTTCATTGGAGGCCACCTGGTGGCGCGTCTGAAGCGCGAGGGCTTTTGGGTCCGCGGCGTCGATCTCAAGTTTCACGAGCACCGCGAGACGGAAGCCGACGATTACGTTGTGGGCGACTTGCGCGATCAGGACATTGTTCGCGATGTCATCGACCGGCGGTTCGACGAGGTCTATCAGCTGGCTGCCGACATGGGCGGTGCGGGCTATATCTTCACCGGCGAGCACGACGCCGACATCATGCACAATTCGGCGACCATCAATCTGAACGTCGCCAACGCCGCGCTGAAGCGCAACATCAAGAACGTCTTCTATTCCTCTTCGGCCTGTATGTACCCGGCCCACAATCAGGAAGATCCCGACAATCCGAACTGCGCCGAGGACTCTGCCTATCCGGCCGCCCCCGACAGTGAATACGGCTGGGAAAAACTGTTCTCCGAGCGGCTATTCTTTGCCTACAACCGCAACTACGGCACCAAGAACCGGGTCGCCCGCTATCACAACATCTTCGGTCCCATGGGCGCCTGGACAGGCGGCAAGGAGAAGGCTCCGGCCGCGGTTTGCCGCAAGGTCGCCCAGGCCCGTTCGGGAACCTCGATCGAAATCTGGGGCGACGGCCTGCAGACCCGCTCGTTCCTCTATGTCGATGAGTGCCTGGAGGGCACGACGCGGCTGCTGCGCTCGGATTGCGAAATCCCGGTGAACATTGGCTCCGAAGAGATGGTCACCATCAACCAGCTGGCCCACATGGTCAGCGACATCGCCGGCAAGACCCTGGCGCTGGAGCATATTCCAGGCCCCCTGGGCGTGCGCGGCCGCAATTCCGACAACCGGCTGATCCGCGAGAAGCTGGGCTGGGCGCCGAACCAGCCTCTGGTCAAAGGTCTTGAGAAGACCTACGCCTGGATCGAACAGCAAGTTCACCGGAACGCGGCCTGAGCCGGCGGGGATCGATGGCCAAGACAGCGCTCATTACGGGGATCACGGGCCAGGACGGCGCCTATCTGACAGAGCTACTGCTGTCCAAAGGCTATGAGGTCCACGGCATCAAGCGCCGGTCTTCGTCGTTCAACACCGGCCGTATCGATCACCTCTATCACGACCCCCGCATGGAGCATGCGCGCCTGACGCTTCACTACGGTGACATGACTGACGCCACCAACCTGATCCGCGTGGTCAAGGAAACCCAGCCGGACGAGATCTATAACCTCGCCGCCCAGTCGCACGTGATGGTCAGCTTTGAGACCGCCGACTACACCGCCAACGCCGATGCGATCGGACCGTTGCGGCTGCTGGAGGCGATCCGGCTTTTGGGCCTGTCCAAAAAGACCCGCTTCTACCAGGCCTCGACCTCGGAACTGTACGGCAAGGTGCGCGAGACGCCGCAGACTGAACTGACGCCCTTCTATCCGCGCAGTCCCTATGCGGTGGCCAAGCTATATGCCTATTGGATTACCGTGAACTACCGCGAGGCCTACGGCATCCACGCCTCCAACGGGATCCTGTTCAATCACGAGAGCCCGATGCGGGGCGAGACGTTCGTGACCCGCAAAATCACCCGGGCGGTGGCGGCGATCGAACTGGGCAAGCAGGAAAAGCTGATCCTCGGCAATCTCGACGCCCAGCGCGACTGGGGCCATGCGCGCGACTATGTGGAGGGGATGTGGCGGATGGTTCAGGAGGATGAACCCGACGACTATGTGCTGGCCACCGGCCAGACGCGGTCAGTCCGCGATTTCGCCCAGCGCGCATTCGCCCAGGTCGGACGAACCATTGAATGGACCGGCTCGGGCGTCGATGAGGTCGGCAAGGACGCGCGCACCGGCCAGGTGCTGGTCGAGATAGATCCCACCTATTTCCGTCCCACCGAGGTGGACCAGCTGGTCGGCAACGCCGCCAAGGCATTCGCCAAGTTCGGCTGGAAATCCAAGGTCGCCTTTGAGGATCTGGTCGCCGAGATGGTTCAGAGCGATCTGAAAGTCATGGCCAACGAAGGCCGGGCCTAGGCGTGTTCGACCTGGCGGGAAAGAGCGTCTTCGTCGCGGGCCATACCGGCATGGTCGGCCGTGCGCTGGTGCGCAGACTGGCTAGCGAAAACGTCAGGATGGTCGGACCGGCAAGCCGCATCGACTATCGCCGGCAAGCCGATGTCGAAGCCTGGATGGAAGGCGAGCGCCCGCAGGTGCTGTTCCTGGTCGCCGCCCGGGTGGGAGGGATCTTCGCCAACGACAACGCCCCGGCCGAGTTCATCTACGACAACCTGATGATCGGCTCGAACCTGATCGAGGCCGCGCGCCGGTGCGGCGTGGAAAAGCTGGTCTATGTGGGTTCGTCCTGCATCTATCCGCGAGAGTCCGTGCAGCCCATCCCGGAATCGGCCCTCCTGGCGGGCCCGCTGGAGCCGACCAACCAGTGGTACGCCGTAGCCAAGATCGCCGGCATCAAGATGACCCAGGCCTACCGGCGGCAATACGGCTGCGATTTCATCTCGGTCCAGCCCACCAACCTCTATGGCCCGTTCGACAATTTTGACCTTTCGGCGAGCCACGTGATCCCGGCCCTGATGCGCAAGGCGCACGACGCCAAACTGAACCGCGAAAGGCAGCTGGTGGTCTGGGGCTCGGGACATCCGAAGCGCGAGTTCATGCACGTCGACGACATGGCCGACGCTCTGGTTTTCCTGGCCAGGACCTACAGCAACGACGAGCTGGTCAACATCGGCAGTGGGCAGGAGGTTTCCATCGCCGAGCTGGCCCATCAGATCGGTGAGGTCGTGGGCCTCGACGCCGAGCTGGTATTCGATTCGTCGAAGCCGGATGGCACGCCTCGAAAACTGGTTGACGTTTCACGGCTGAGATCGCTCGGCTGGGATCGCGCCCGACCGCTCGATGCGGGTCTGGCGGAAACCTATGCCTGGTTCCGGGAACATCTTGGCGACGCCCGCGGCTACGGCGGTCACTCTTCCTCAAGCTCAGGCGACTGACATGGATCCTCGCGACAAACACAAGCGCATCCTGGTTACCGGCGGCGCCGGTTTCATCGGCTCGCATCTGTGCGAACGACTGCTGGCCGAGGGCCACGAAGTGCTGTGCATCGACAACTTCTTCACCGGCGCCCGGGCGAACGTGCTGGGTCTAATCGGCAATCCGATGTTCGAGCTGCTGCGTCACGACGTGACCTTTCCGCTCTATGTTGAGGTCGACCAGATCTACAATCTGGCCTGTCCGGCGAGCCCCGTTCACTACCAGCACGACCCGGTGCAGACGACCAAGACCTCGGTGCACGGGGCGATCAACATGCTGGGCCTGGCCAAGCGGCTGAAGGCGACCATCCTGCAGGCTTCGACCTCCGAGGTGTATGGCGATCCGTCGGTGCATCCCCAGGTCGAGGAGTACTGGGGCAACGTCAATCCGATTGGGCCCCGGTCCTGTTACGATGAGGGCAAGCGCTGCGCCGAGACTCTGTTCTTCGATTATCACCGCCAGCACGCCCTGCCGATCAAGGTGGCGCGGATATTCAACACCTATGGTCCGCGCATGCACCCGAACGACGGCAGGGTGGTTTCGAACTTCGTGGTCCAGGCGCTGAAAGGCGAGGCGATCACCCTGTTCGGCGACGGCGCCCAGACCCGTTCGTTCTGTTATGTCGATGATCTGGTTGAAGGTCTGATCCGGCTGATGAATTCACCGACCGATGTGACCGGACCGATCAATCTGGGCAATCCAAACGAATTCACCATCCGTCAGCTGGCCGAACTGGTGATCGAGATGACGGGCTCGGGCTCGAAGATCGAACTTCGCCCGCTGCCGGTGGATGACCCGCGCCAGCGCCAGCCCAATATCGATAAAGCCGCCCGGCATCTCGATTGGAAACCGACCACCCAGCTGCGCGAAGGCCTTGGCAAGACTATCGCTTACTTCGACTCGTTGCTTCGCGAGGGCTGACCAGCAGGCCACAGGCGAAGGCGAAGATGCTCGCCATCGCCATGGTCCGCAGCGGGAAGTCCACGGTCGAATGCAGCAGCAAGAGGCCGACGACGATGCTGCCGGCGCAGGCCAGATTGGCCGCCGGTGAAGTCGGTGCGGCCCAGGCCAAAAACGCCCTTCGGCAAATCCAGATCAGAAAGCCGATGAGCGCGGCCAGCCCGGCCAGTCCGGTCTCAAGAAAGATTTCCAGAAACTCGTTGTGCGCGTGGTTCCAGTATTTCGGGCCCATGAGATCGACGTTTTCGTGGGCGGCGAACACAGGAACGAAGGTGCCTGACCCCGAACCGAAGGGCAGGTATTCCATCGCCGCCTTGGCGGTCGTCACGGCGGCTGTGAAACGGCCGCCTTCCTCGAGGTCGTTGGCGCTGGTGAAACGATCCAGGATCGGCCCGATGCCGGCGGCCACGGCGACAATCAGCGTCACGGCGACAACGCCGCCCAGCAGGGTGGCGCCTCTGCGACCCTCACCTCTTTCATTTCTCCAGACCAGCAGCAGGCTCGCCACAATGGCCGGAACGAGCAGCAGCACGCCGGCCCGCGACTTGACCACCACCAGAGCTACGATCTCCATCAGGAAAATGCCCATGGCGAAGGCGGCGGGCACCAGGGTCTGGCGCGTCTGATGCCTGTCGAGTTTGAGCCACAGCGCGGCCAGCGGCAGGCAGGCGATCAGCAAAGCGGCCTGATGGTTGCGGTTTACAAAGATGCCGACGGCGGAATCGGTGTTGGCGTGTTCGTAGAGATAAAGGTTGCTCTCTGATCCCTGCGCAACCTGCGCGGCGCCCAACATGACGCTGAAGACGGCGATAAGCAGAGGTATGAGCGTCAGCCAGCGCCGTTGTTCCGACTTCAGACCGCAGACGGCCAGGAAAATCGCGGTGGGCGGCAACAGCGCCAGCAGGTGGGACAAGGTTTCCGAAGGCAGCAGGCTGATGGGGGACCAGCCCGGAGTGACACCCGTCATTCGCCTCACCTCGGCCGGCCAGGCGTGGCCGGGAAGCTTTGCCCACAAGACATCCGGCATGGGGATGAGCTGAACGATCAGGATGGCGTACATGGCCCCCAAAAGAACAAGCGGCGCCTTGAGGCGGCCCGGCAGCGGCTCGTTCAACATGCGCCACAAGGCGTAGGCCAGCAGGGGCAGGCAGGCGATTTCGACGATCTGTAACGGCAGCAGGTTCGAGCGAGAGGCGCCGCCCAGCACGATCGCGATGGTCATCACCACGCCGGTGAGCGCCGCCAACAGGTTGCTCCCGCTAATAGACCGCGAAGACCGGCGCTTCTGAGGTTGCCAGCGCATGTTCATCGGGCCGCCCCCGCGGGCTGCACGTTCAGCTTGTCATACCAAACGTCGATTTCCGCTTCCTGGGCAGCGGCGGATTTGTCCAGCACCAGCCTCTGGGCCGAGCATCCGGGTGGAACTGCAAAAGGCGTTGAAAATCTGACCCACCGTCCGGCGGTGTCCGGGACGGGGGCGAGCGCAACCGCCACGGGCGGATCCCCGACACATTGAATCTGCCAGCCCAGTCGCCCTGCACTTGATGTGGTTGCCGTCATCACCTCGCCGACCAGGGCATATTGGCCAGGGGGCAGGACCAGAAGCTGAGCTGGAAACTCTCGTTTGGCTGACCCGTTGTAGATGATGTGCAGGGCCGGATCGTCCCGCCCTGGCGGGGGTTCGATAAAGCCGGTGGCACCCTGGCTGAAATTCCATCCAAACGGGCGCGTGTCGGGCAGGCCGCTGAAATCACCGTCATAGATATTTGTCACTTTGGAGGCGACCTGGTCGGGCAGCAGAATGAGCCAGTCCAGATAGGCTTCCTCGTATCGCCCGGCGGCGACAAGCTGCAGCAGAAGCGCGCTCAGCTCGTCGGGTGTAATCTCGCCTCTTGCCGCCTTGATTGCAGCATAGAGTTTGAAAGTGGCGGCAGGATTGGGATGGGTTTCACTGAGGGCTTCCATGAACACCGGCCGCCATGACGGGGCCTTTGCCAACCGCTGGCCCAAGGGCTCGTAGGCGGCTGGATCGGTCAGACTCGCCGATAGCTGCGGCAAAAGCTGGCGGGTGAAGTTTTGTTCGCGCCTCAAAAGCGCATCGGCTCGAACGAAGGCCTGATCGTAGTTCTTTTCGGCCAGCAGATGGTCGAACAGCCAAAGCTCGGCGATGTTTTCCCGATGATTGGTTCGCACCGCCGCGCTCATCAGCGCCTGGCTATCAGCGGCCTTGCCCTGGCGCTCGCGCAGAGTGCCAATCAGGCTGATAGCCACCGAATTCAGCGGCTCGCGATGCAGCGTCACCCGCGCCTTGGTTTCAGCCGCGATCAGTTGGGTCGGCGAGGCCGACGGACTGCGCACGATGTTCCAGGCGGCGTTAAGGGACTGGTTGGCGTTGGCCGGCCCCCGCGTAACGATGCTCGAGTCGTTCCGCAGGATGAGGACGAGGAGCAGAACGGCGCCGAGGCCCAGCGCCAGGGCGAACATGAGCCTTGGCAGGGACCGTTCGGACGATCCGGAACCACCGCCCGAGCGCGGCTGGACCGCAATGCTCAATTGCCGACCTTGATTTGCGGCTTGTTTCCGTAGGCGTAGTCATAGGCGTAGCCATAGCCATACCCGTAAGACGATTTCTTGGCGTCGAACTTGGTCAGCAGAACGCCCAGGATATGCGGCGCGCCGACGTTAAGGCGGCGCAGCGCCACGCGCGCGAGGTTACGGCCCGTGCCGCCGGCTTCGATGGCGATCATGGTGCCCGAGACGGCAGAAGCCAGCAGCGGAGCATCGGCAAGACCCATGATCGGCGGGCCGTCGACCACGACGATATCAAACTCGGCGCGGGCCTCACGAAGCAGCATCTCCACGCGCGTACCGGCCAGGAGTTCGGCCGGGTTTGGCGGTAACGGACCGCAGGGGATGAACGAAAGGCAGGGCATCGAGGTCGGCTGCACGACGCGCGCCAGCGGCAGCCCGCCTGTCAGATAGTTGCTGAGGCCCGTGCTATTTTCCACTTCCAGCGTCCGGTGCAGCGACGGATTGCGCAGGTCGCCGTCGACCAGCAATACGCGCAGGCCCAGACGTGCGAAGTTCTGGGCGATCGCCACGGCGCTGGTGGACTTGCCCTCAGCAGGTCGAGCGCTAGTGACCAGAAGGCTGGAAGGCACGCCTTCGTCGGTGGAGAACTGCAGGGCCGTTCGCACGGAATAGTAGGATTCCGAGAACGGAGATCTGACGTCCACCATGGCCTCGGCGGGCGAAACACCACGATCGAGTTTGGGGACCGTGCCGAGCAGCGGCAAGCCCAGCTTGCGTTCCACATCCTCGGGAACGCGGATGGACTCATCCAGATACTCGAGCAGGAAGGCGAGCGCGACCCCCAGCGCCAGACCGATCAGACCAGCCGTAATCAGGTTCTTCTTGGGCGCGGGGCGCGACGGGAAGTGCGGCGGCTGGGCGGAATCGATTTGGGAAATGTTGTTGGTGGTGATGCCACCAGCCACGCTGGCTTCACGGAACTGGCCCAAAAGGCTTTCATACTGGGCCCGTGTGGTGTCGGCCGCCATTTGCTTCAGGCCATATTCAATACCCTCGCGATTCTGGCCCAGGAACGAGCCCTGGAGAGCCTCGACAGCGGCCTGGGCTTCCTGTTCTTCTTTGAGCGCTGAATCGTAAGCGCTTTTCAGTGAGGCCTTCACCTCCTCGGTCGCCGTATCGATCGTGCGCGAGAGGTTGTCCATACGGGCCTTCAGGGCCACCATGTCGGGGAAGTTCTCCCGGAAGACCGTGGCCTTCTGCTGGTATTCGGCGTTCAGGCCGGCGAGGCTCTGCTTGTAGGTCTGGATCGTCAGGTTATCCATGACCTCGGGGATGGCGGCGTTCGGCTGCTGCGAGGCTTTCCAGCGAACTTCGGCGCGGAACCGGGCCGCCTTGGCCTGGGTCCAGGCGGCGTTAGCGGCCAGCAGGTTGGAGCCGACGATGGTGGTGCTGGCGCCCTGGGTGGCCGCGGACCCCTTTTCGCCAGCGGCGCCGCCACCGCCGCCGATATTGATGATCTTGTGACTGTCGGCATAGGCCGCGAGGTCACGGTCGGCGGTCTCGACGTTGACTTTTTCAGCTTCCATGGCAACGCGCAGGAAATCGCGCGAGTAGTCGCCGGCCTTGAACCGGCGGGCCAGGTTCCACTCGATGAATTCGGCGGCGATCGCGTTGGCGATTTTCGCAGAAGTCTGCGGACTGGGACTGTCGAATGAGATCCGAACCAGCCGTGAACGCTGGACCTGAAACACGTTCAGATTGGTCTGCAGCGTCGAGATCAGCTGGGTGCGGAGCACCGCGCCCGACGGGCGCCGGCCGTTCTTGTCCGGCTTGCCCAGTCCCAAGCCCTGAATGATGCCCTGGTCATTGGCCATGTCAAATTTATCGATGGTCCGGATAGCCAGTTCCCGCGACTTCAGCAGGGCGAACTGGGTCTGGAAAAACTCGTCGTCGCTGCTGAATTCCCGTTGCTGGACCGTTTGCATCGTGCCGACCTGCGCCGGTTCGCGGTCGATCTGGATGGTCGTGGTCGCGGTGTAGATACGGGTGGTCAGCAGGGTGGTGGCGACACCTACAGCCAAGGCCACAATGACTACCGCGGCGATCCACAGCCAGTGCTTGCGAAGAATCCGCAGATATTTCTGCAGGTCGACCGAAGTCTCATCGCGTTGCTCCTCGCCGAACCACTCATAGGCGCCGTAGCCCCTGTTGCGCTCGGCCGGAATGACCGCGCCACGGCCAGGATTGGCTGGCATGCGTTCAGGCACGCTGCGTTCCGCAACTTCTTCGTTATCACCGAGCATCGACCGATCAGCCTCTTTGTCTTTGGCGAGTTACGCTTCGCACAGCGTCAGAACAGCGTAAACACGCCGATGAGGGGCAAGCCCTGAAGAATCGTCCGGAAGGTCGATTTGGAGTTTGACACATCGACCACGACAACGTCGCCCGGCAGGACCTCCGGATCAGCCGCAACCCCCCGGTTAATGTCTTCCAGATTGAACTTGCCCACCGTTCTGGCGCCGTTGGTGTAGCGGATGATGCCGACCGACTTCAGGTCGGCGGTTTCCATGACCGGCCCGCCCGCCATGGCGACCACCGATTGCAGGGTGGCGCGGCCGCGCAGGGAAATTACGCCCGATTGCTTGACCGCGCCGGTCACCGTGACCTGCTGGCTCACAGCTTCGCGCAGGCCGACAATGACCTCCGGATCGCGTAGGCAGCACTGCGAGAGCTTGCCCTTGATAGCGTCGGCGACCTGGGTGGTCGTCAATCCGGAGATGGCCAGGGTGCCGATGCGCGGCATGACGATCTGGCCATTGGCGTCCAGCTGCAGCTCGGGAAAGCTCATCTCTTCAAGCTGGAAGACGCGCACGCTGATCTTGTCCAGCGGGCCGAGGTGGTAATCTGCGGGCGGCGCGGCCTTGGGGGCGATATACGCTGAAACATCCGGACCGACGGCCTGGAAGCTGCCGGTGGCGGGTTGTGACGGGGCCGTGGTGGCGCAAGCCGCCAGAACCAGCGCGGCGAATAGAACCAGCGGAACCAATCTCGTCATTTTCATTCTCTGGTCCCCGTCTAGGCGCCCGCAAACAGGCGTCTGAAAAATCCTAAGCCGCCGGTCGGTTTGGTCACGCCGACGGCCGGCGGCAAGCTGTCAGGCGAGGCGTTCTCAAGCACGCCAATGGGTCTCGTCAACACCATATCGATCGCCGCCTGCTCACCCAGCCGTTCTGCGACCATATCACGGGCCTCGGCCATGAGAGGAGATCGATTTCTGACGTTGTGGGCGTCGGTCGCCAGAATGTGCGTTAATCCTTCGTCGACCATGCGTTCGGCCCAGTATTTCGGCCGCCGGCCGAACCGGCCGGTCAGCGAGCCGCAGGTGATCTGCATCCACACGCCCTGGTGGGCCAGATTGCGCATGGTGTCGTAGTGACTCTCGATCCAGGTCAGACGCTCCGGGTGGGTCAGCACGGGCTGATAGCCGGCCGCCATGACATCGAAGGCCGCGTCTTCCAGCCGGGGCGGGGCGGTATGGTGCGGCGGCTCAAAAAGGAAGTACCGGGAATCGTTAAGGGAAAGTAGTCCGCCTTGCTTCAGCTTTGCGCCCAGGTCGGCCTGCAGATGGATATCGGCGCCGGTCACCAGGCGCAGCGGGATTTCGGCCTCGTCCAGGGCCTTTTGCAGCCTGGCGATGTGCTGCCTCACCTGCAGTCCAGTGTTGTCGTAAACGCCGGGCATCATGTGGGGCGTGCAGGCGGTTATCCGAATGCCTTCAGCCACGGCGATGCGCGCCATGGCCAGAGAATTCTCCAGGTCCGTGGCC
The DNA here is from genome assembly GCA_947475875.1 of Caulobacteraceae bacterium. GTDB lineage: Bacteria > Pseudomonadota > Alphaproteobacteria > Caulobacterales > Caulobacteraceae > UBA5005. Next base: position 72,376 of record CANJME010000004.1, read on the forward strand.
CCGTCGTCGATACCGGGTAGAATATGGCAGTGCAGGTCGATCAAAGCGCCCTCAAGACTATCACGCGCCTCTCCCTCAAACCCGTCGGCCTTATAGGGCTTTTGCTCGTGGGGGGAAAAGGGAGAAGCAGTCAATTCCTTCACAAGAACCTTCCCACCGCAAAGGGCCACAAAACCTATGGCCTGGGGGCAACGCAGCCGTTGACGAGATGAGCCAATACCGCCGACAGTCCCCCGGCATGTCCAAAACGCCCATCCCCAGCAAAGGTTCAACCCCGCCGCCCCGCGATCGGGCGATCGGCGCGGCGCTGATGGTGATCGCGGTGGTCGTCGCCGGGGCGGCGCTGCATTGGATGGGCGGGATTTTGTCGCCGCTGGCGCTCGCTATCTTTCTGATGGTGATGATCGAAAGTTTCACCCGCATGCTTAAGGCCCGGCTGCCGGTATTGCCCGAGTGGGCCGCTTTGGGCTCGGCCCTGTCCATCCTGGTCCTGTCATTTCTAATATCGGCGTGGATCGTTGCACAATACGCGTCCGGGTTCGTTGATCAGATCAGCGGCTATGGCCCTCGTCTCGACGGCCTGATCGCCCGTCTCGCCCAGACCGCCGGCGTCGCGGTGCCGCCGACGATCGGGCAGATTTTTCAAAGCCTCGACCCGATGAAATACGTCGGTGTCATCGCCCAGGGCTTTCAGAGCTTTCTCGCCAACATCTCCTATGTGCTGATCTACCTGGGGTTCCTGATGGCCTCGCGAGCCGGCTTCCGCCGCAAGTGGGTCACCCTTTGGCCGGGACATGACGAGCGCAATCACGCCATGGCGGTCTTTGGCCGCATCAAGGTGGGAGTAGAGCGCTATCTGTGGGTGCAGACTGTCACCGGGTTGTTGATCGCTGTCGCGTCCTGGGCGGCCATGTCGATCGTCGGGCTCGACAACGCCTTCTTCTGGGCCTTCCTGATTTTCGTGGTCGGGTACATCCCGATCATCGGACCCCTGGTCGCCGGGTTGTTCCCGCCCATCTTCGCTCTGGTGCAGTTCGAGGGCTATCTGCCGGCCCTGGAGTTGCTGATGGCGCTGAACGCCATCAATATTGTGGTCGGCAACCTCATTTTGCCCAGGATGCAGGCCGACAGCCTCAACCTCGATCCCGTCGTGGTTTTGCTCTCGCTGGCTTTCTGGGGCGCCATCTGGGGGGTAGCGGGCATGTTCCTGTCGACGCCCCTGACGGTGGCGGCGATGATTGTGCTCGCCCAGTTTCGGGGTAGTCACTGGATTGCAGTCCTGCTGTCCGGCGATGGCGATCCCCTAGGCGCCAACAAGGCCGCCCAGAAAGCCGAGAAGCCGGAAAAGCAGTAAAACTAGACTGCCCGTAAAATTTTTTCACGCGCCCTCTGGAACCTCGGCGCTCGCTACCTATTTGAGACTCATCCGGGAAATGTCCCCCCCTTTCCCGGACTTCCTCGGGGCGGCCGCCCTCTCAAAAAGGCCGCCCCCTTTGGTCCCGCCCTCTCCCCCAGGGCCGGGCCACGCGCCGCCGGACACCTCCCCCCGTCCGGCGGCGCCTTTATTTCCGGATCTCTTCCAGCGCAGCCCCGTACCAGGCCACCGCCTGATCGCGCAGTTCCGGCCGGAAGGCTGAGCGCGGATCACTCGCGCCCTCATCGTCGAACGCGTGGGTGGCGTCGGGAAAGACCAGCCGGTTGACCGTCAGGCCGTCCCGCTCCAGCCGGTCGAGGGCGAGGGCCGGATAGCGCACGCCCACCACCTGATCCTTGCCGCCCAACAGGCCATAGACCGGCAGTCTGACTCCGTTCCAGCCGCGCTGGCGGGTCATCGAAGGGTAACTGGCATAGGGATAGACCAGCACCACGCCCGCGAGGCCATCGAGCGGTCGGGGCGGCAAGTCGGTCAGGCCGGTAAAACTGGGCCCGCGCTCACCCATCGCCAGGCCGTCCATGATGGTCCAGCCGCCATGGCTCCAGCCGCAGGCGACGATGCGGTCCCTGACCAGCCATGGCTGGCTGCGCGCCCAGTCAAAGAGCGCATAGAGATCGGCCGCCCGCTCGCATCCGTACAGCTGGATCCCGGTGCAAACGGTCAGACTGGCCGAGAGACGGCTCAGGCCCCGCGGCTTGAAGGAATCGACGATCATCACCGCATAGCCGGCCGCGAGCGCCCGCTCGGCATAGACCTCCTGGAACGGGCGCAGGCCGCCGCAACCGTGAAACTGCATCACCAGCGGAAAGGGGCCAGGCCCGGGCGGCTTGCGGACCTGCGCGGCTGACAGCAGCCGCTGAGCCCATTCGGCGCGGGTGACGCCTCGGCTCAATGGCGAAAGACCCTGACACCGGTAAAGGCCATGGCGATGCCGGCTGCGTCGGCGGCGGCGATGACCTCGTCGTCGCGGATCGAGCCGCCCGGCTGGATCACCGCCGTGGCGCCGGCCTCGGCCGCCTGGATCAGGCCATCGGCGAAGGGGAAGAAGGCTTCGGACGCGCAGGCGCAGCCCGAAAGATCGAGGCCGAAATCATTGGCGCGCAGGGCCGCGATGCGAGCGGAATCCTTGCGGTTCATCTGCCCGGCGCCGACGCCCAGGGTCTGGCCGGCTTTGGCGTAGACGATGGCGTTGGATTTCACGTGCTTGGCGATGGTGAAGGCAAACAGCATGTCGCGCACTTCGGCATCGGTGGGCGAGCGCTTGGTGACCACCTTGAGGTCGGCGGGCGAGAGCCGGGCGTCATCGCGGCTTTGCAACAGGAACCCGCCTGAGACGGATTTGAAGGTCCAGCCCGGCGCCAATGGATCGGGCATGCCATCGGTCAGCAGCAGGCGGACGTTCTTCTTGGCGGCGAAGAGGGCGATGGCGTCATCATCGGCGCCGGGCGCGATCACCACTTCAGTGAGCAGCTTCAGCACTTCGGCGGTCGTTGCCGCGTCCAGCCGCTGGTTGACGGCGATGATGCCGCCGAACGCTGAGGTCGGATCGCAGGCGAGGGCCCGGAGATAGGCGTCCTTCAGGCTGGGGCCCGTGGCCACGCCACAGGGATTGGCGTGCTTGATGATCGCGCAGGCCGGGCCTGCCTTGGGATCGAACTCGGCGATCAGCTCGAAGGCGGCATCGGTGTCGTTGATGTTGTTGTACGACAGTTCCTTGCCCTGGACCTGATGGGCGGTGGCCACACCGGTCCGGGCGTTCTCGAACCTGTAGAAAGCCGCCTTCTGGTGCGGGTTCTCGCCATAGCGCATGGTCTGGACCAGGGATCCGGCGATCGCCTTGCGGGCCGGGAAATCCTCGCCCAGCTGCTCGGCGAACCAGCCTGAAATCGCGGCGTCATAGCCGGCGGTGCGGGCGTAGGCTCGGGCGGCAAGGTCCTTTCGCAACGCCAGATCCGTGCAGCCGTCTACCTGCATTTGCGCCAGCACGCGTTCCATGTCGGCGATCTCGGTGCAGACACAGACATAGCCGTGGTTCTTGGCGGCCGAACGGATCATGGCCGGCCCGCCGATGTCGATGTTCTCGACGCTTTCGTCGAACCCGGCGCCCTTCGCGACCGTCGCCTCGAAGGGGTAGAGATTGACGTAGACGAGGTCGATGCCGCCGATCTTGTGCTCAGCCATGGCGGCCGCATGCTCGGGGGCGTCGCGGTAGGCCAGGATGCCGCCGTGGACGATGGGATTGAGGGTCTTGACCCGCCCGTCCATCATCTCGGGAAAGCCGGTCAGGTCCGCCACGTCCTTCACCGGCAGGCCGGCGTCGGCGATGGCCTTGCGCGTGCCGCCTGTGGAGACCAGTTCGACGCCGAAGCCGACCAGTGTCGTCGCCGCCTCGATCAGACCGGTCTTGTCGGAAACCGAGATCAAGGCGCGCTTGATCGGCGTGCGGTCAGGGGCGGGGGGAAAGCTGGGCGCAGCGGGCATCTGACGTCTCCTTGACGGTTCGGAAAGCTCGCCCAGGCGCACGGCGTAAAGGCCCCGCGCTCCCCGGTGGTCAGCCACCCAAGCGCCAGTCACGTGAGGCAAGCCGGTGAATAAGGCGCGCCGAAAGTCTGAGTCAACGGCGCCTGCACTTTGCCTGGGGATGATTATGCCGTTAGGGAACAAATCCCGGAAATTGTCTGCTTTCGCGCCCGAAGCGAGGTCCCGCATGAGCATCGTTGTTCGAAATCCGCCGCGCGCTGATGCGGCTGTGATCGACGGCCTGGCCGCCCTGGGCGTGGCTACGGTGCACGAGGCGCAAGGGCGCATCGGCATGCTGGCGGCCAATATGCGGCCGATCTTCCCCGCCCACATCGCCGGCTCGGCGGTGACTTGCCAGGTGGCTCCCGGCGATAACTGGATGATCCACGTGGCCGTCGAGCAGTGCGGGCCAGGCGACATTCTGGTGGTGGCGCCCACCTCGCCCTGCGAGGACGGGTTCTTCGGCGATCTTCTGGGCACCTCGGTGCAGTCACGCGGCGTGCGCGGGCTGGTGATCGACGCGGGCGTGCGCGATGTCGCCGAGCTGACGGCGATGAACTTTCCGGTCTGGTCAAAGGCCGTCTGGGCGCAAGGCACGATCAAGGAGACGCTGGGCCATGTGAACACTCCGATCGTCTGCGCCGGGGCGCTCGTCGAGCCGGGCGATGTGATCGTCGCCGATCAGGACGGGGTCGTCGTCGTCCGGCGGCGGGACGCCGCGTCAGTGCTCGAAAAATCCCGGGCCCGCGAAGCCGACGAGATCGAAAAGCGCGCCAGGTTCAAGGCGGGCGAGTTGACCCTGGACGTTTTCAACATGCGCGAGAAGCTGGCGGCGAAGGGGCTGAAATACATAGACTATGAGGGCAATTAATCCCTAATCCCCGCGCGTCATCGCCGCCAGTTTCCAGCGGATCTTGCCACCTTCCGACGTGGAGACGTGGCTGCGCAGCACCACCTGGGTGGAACGCCGCGCCTGGCCACCTTCGTAGTGCACCGAATGCTCGATCGAGACGTCCTGGGCGTCGTTGCGCAGCCACCAGCCCGGCGTGGTCGGTCCCTGGATCAGCACGCTCTTGCGATCGCGCGCCAGCGAGGCCTTGACGCTGGGGTGCAGGTGAAAGCGCACGGCGACGGGCGCCATGCGCGCGGACGATGACGGGTGGGCTGGAGCCAGCCGGTCTTCTCCCCGAAGTTCATCGGCTGCCCGGTCCAGATAGAGCAGGCGCTCGTGGACCAGCCCCCAGTCTGGCTCCCAGCCGTCATGGGAGATTTCCAGCCAGACCCCTTGCGGGTTCTCCTGCCGGCGGGCGGACACCCGTGTAGGGCCGCCCTTCAGCCGGGCGTTGAACTGCTTGCCGATCCGGCCCCGGGCCAGGAACCCCGCCGAGCCCTCGCCCACGCAGACTGTTGAACCGGCAGTGGTCAGGCGCATGGCTTCCGGGCCTGACGCGATTGGCGACCAGCCGCAGTTGGTGATCAGCCGGTCGCGCCCGCAATAGATTTCGATCGCGGCCGGTTGGGCGCATGCCGCCTCGCTCCATGCGCCTGCGGCGGGCGCCTGCGCATCGACCATGACAGTGAGGGACGGGCCGGTCAGCTTTTCGTACCCCGTTTGCGGCAGGCTGCCGCCGGCGGGTCCGTCGGTCAGAGGACTACCGCGCCGGGCGGCTTCCAGATGGGCCGCTTCGCCCGCCTCACCACCCTGGAAGCACGGGAGCCGGCCGTCGGGCATGGCCAGCACGCGCAAAGAGGTGGCCAGCCGATCAAGCGCGCGGCCCATTTCCTCCGGCGCCGGGCAGCCGCGCTGGGCCAGGCCGTCCTCGAGGGTCAGAAGATCGAGCAACAGGTTGACCCCGGCCTGCGGCGAGCGCGAGGCATGGCCCCCGTCGCTGAGAACCGTCAGGGCTAGGGCCTCGTTCAGCCGCTCGAGCGCTGTTTCCAGCAGCCGCCCGCCCGCTGCCCCGGCCAGGACCGATCCCGCACAGGCCGCCGCGCAGGCGTGTTCGGCCGCGTGCGATGGACCGTCCTTGATCTTGAGCAGATGACGGGCCTGGCGGGCCAAAACATCCATCAGGCGGGTGCGCTCAAGGTCCGAGGCATGAACCCACAGCCGCCGCATGGCGCAGGAGAGGTTGAGCACCCGGCGCTCAAGGATCGAGGTGTTCCAGGAAAAGCTGTTCCAGCCGCCGAAAACCCGCGCCCAACTGAGCACATGCCGCAGCGCTTCACGCTCACCGCGCTCGCCGGCGGCCATCAGATCACCGAGCCAGTTCATCCGGTGCAGGGCTTCGGCAAAAGCCCGGCTCGGGTTGGGCCGGTCGAAGGGCTCGCCGTCAGGCCCAACCGCCAGGGTTTGATCGGCGAGGGTGAACACGCCTGAGGCCAGGGTCTCGCCGCGCCGTTGGTCGGTCGGACGAGGATCGCGCGGCGCCGCGGCGATCCCTTCGGGTTTTCGTCCCCTCAGGCGCAGAAGGTGAAAGGGCGAGCCGAACCACTCGGCCTGGGCATAGCGGCGAAGCACCCGCAACACGTCTTCCAACCGGGCTCGAATGCCCTCGGCCATGGGACGAGGGGTCCCCGGCGGGGCCATCAGCCCCCTCGCAGGGCGCGGATGTTGTCCTTGTAGGCGGCCTCACCGCCGCGAAACACGGCGGTGCCGGCCACCAGGGCGGTGGCGCCGGCGGCGAGACACTGGGCGGCGTTTTGCGGGCCGACGCCGCCGTCGACCTCGAGGACGATATCGCGGCCAGATGCGTCGATGCGCCTGCGCAGAGCTTCGATCTTTTTGAGCTGCGAGGCGATGAAGCTCTGGCCGCCGAAACCCGGATTGACTGTCATCACCAGGATCAAGTCGACGTCATCGATGACGTGATCGACCACATCGGCCGGCGTCGCCGGGTTGAGCACCACGCCGGGATGGGCGCCCAGGTCGCGGATGCGCGAGAGGGTGCGATGCAGGTGCGGGCCGGCTTCCGGGTGAACGCTGATCCAGTCCGCGCCCGCCGCCCGGAAAGCGTCCAGGTGCGGGTCGACCGGCGAGATCATCAGGTGGACGTCGAAGGGAAGGGCGGTGTGCGGCCGAAGCGCTTTGACCACCTCCGGACCGATCGTGATGTTGGGCACGAAATGGCCGTCCATGACGTCGATGTGCACCCAGTCGGCCCCCGCAGCCTCGATCGCCCGCACTTCCTCGCCGAGGCGCGAAAAATCGGACGCCAGGATGGAGGGAGCGATGATCGGCGGATGAGTCATCAGACGCTGGCTTTACGCGCTTGACTCAGGCCCACGCAAGGCAAACCCCTATTCGGTACGTTCGAAACGCACGATGTAAAAGCCGTCCGCGCCGCCTTCGACGTGATGCGGCAGGATACGCAGGGCGCCGTCGGGGGTCAAACTGCGGCCGGCCGGGCTGGCCTCGGCCGGTGCTATGGGGGATCGGCGGAAGTCGAGGCGTCGAGACAGGAAGCCCGCCGCCTGGGCTTCGCCTTCCTCCGGCTCAAGGGAGCAGACGCAGTAGACCAGCCGCCCGCCGGGCTTCACCCGCCGCGCTGCAGCGTCCAGCAGGCGCGCCTGCACGCCCGCCAGCTTGGCGATTTCGGCGGGCCTGGCGAGCCACAGCACCTCAGGCTGACGACGGAAGGTGCCCGTGGCCGAGCAAGGCGCATCGAGCAGAACCGCGTCGAACACCCGCCCGTCCGGCCAGGTCTCGGCGGGTTCGGCGATCACCTCAGCGGCCAGGTTGGTGCGCGCCAGGTTGTCTCTCAGCCGCTTCAGCCGCGAGCCTGATCGATCGAGCGCAGTGACGATGGCGCCGCTCGCCGCCAGTTGCAGAGTCTTGCCGCCGGGCGCGGCGCAAAGATCGAGCGCGGTCTGCCCGGGCCCGGTCGCGAGTAGCCGCGCGGGGATCGCCGCGGCCGCATCCTGCACCCACCAGCGCCCCGCCTCGAAGCCCGGCCAAGCCGCCAGATCGCCGCGAAGCCCCGCCCTCACGGTTCCGCCAGGCAGAATTTCGGCCTCCAGCGCGACTGCCAAAGCCTCCGCCTCGGCCGCGTCCAGCAGGCTGAGATCGGTCGCCGGCTCCTGGGCGATCACGGCCGCCATCGCCAGGGCCTCGGGATCACCATAGGCCGCCTTCCAACGGGTGAGCAGCCAGTCGGGCGCCAGATCGGCCTCGCGCGGCACCGGCGGCGTGCGAACGATCCCCCGCAGAACGGCGTTGATCAGTCCCTTGAACGGACGCGCCGCAGGCCGGGACTGGGCCATGTCGAGGATGGTCGATACCGCCGCGTGATCCGGGACATCCGTGAACAGGATCTGGGCCACGCCGAGCTTCAGGAGAGCCAACACCGCTTCGGGCGGCGGCGAAGTCAGCCGCTCGGACAGCATCCGTTGAATTTGACCCCAGCGGCGAAGTGTCGCCATGGCCAGGTTGCGGGCGAAGGCGCGATCACGCCCTTCCAGGCCTACAAGCGTCGTATCGAGGGCTTCGTCCAGGCCGCCACGGCGCGCAAAGGCCCCCTCTATCAGGGCGAATGCGGCTTCGCGGGCCTTCAGTCCGTCGCTGGCGGGTTCAATCATCGCCCTCGCCGTTGCCCGCCCCGGGCCTGATTGGCAAGGGCTGTGGCGCGCCGCCGCCGCTGGACAGCGAAGGCCGGCCCTCTAAGGTGGCGGCCAGAGTAGGGAGTTTCATGGTCCGCGCGGCCCTATCCAGACGAGCGATGTTCGCACCCTTGGCCCTTCTGGCCTTGCTCGCGATGGTCACGGGCTCGCTCGCCTTCTACCAGATCACCGCCTCGCGCCAGAGCCGTGAATGGGTGGTGCACAGCCATCAGGTCATGGAAGCGACCCAGGCCATGTTTTCATATGTTCAGGATGTGGAATCCGGCACGCGCGGGTTCATGGTCAACGGCAATCCCCTGCCTCTCGACGACTACGAAGATGGGCTGAAAGTGTTTCCGATCGCCGCGGCGCGCCTCGACGCCCTGGTGAAGGACAATCCGGCGCAGGCGGCGCGCGTTCGGCAGCTCCATGACCTGCTGACCGAACGAGTGGGGATCGCCCAAAACCGGGTCGAACTGGGTCGCGCCGGAAAACTGGAAGAGGCTCGTTCGGTAGGTCTGGGCCCCGGGAAGGCCGTTATGGATCAAGCCCGGGCTCTGATGGCCGAGGTCAAGGCGGCCGAACAGGAGATTCTGGCGGATCGCACAGCTCGGTCCGATCGTATTGAGATGACAGGGGTGCTGCTGGCGCTGGTCGCCGGCGCCCTGGCGATCCTGGGCCTGGTTTATCTGTTCGTCACCATGGTTAGGGTGAATCGTGGCCTTACTGATGAAATCACGGCGCGTGAGGCGGCAGAAACGGCCCGCGACACCGCCGACAAGCTTTACACCGCCGTCTTCGAGAACGCCGGCGACTATCTGTTCGTGGTCGCGCGATCGGAGACCGGCGAGTTCATACTGCTGGACGGCAACAGGGCGTTTGCGGACGCCACCGGCCATCCCATAGAGAGGCTGCGCGGGCGCAGCGTGCGGGTCCTGCAGCCCGGTCCCGTGGGTGAGACGCTTGAGGCCCGTTACGCCGAAGTGATCTCCTCGGGTGAGGCGCTGACGACACGCATGGAAATGCAGCCGCCGTCGGGGCCCAGGGTCTGGGAATCCACCATGGTGCCGGTGGCCAATGAGCATGGCGTGGTCGACCGTATCGTCGAGGTGGCCCGCGACATTACCGAGCGCGAGCGCCTGGAAGCGCTGCGCGTGAGCGCCCAGAAGATGGAGGCGGTAGGCCATCTAACCGGCGGCGTGGCGCACGACTTCAACAACCTGCTGCAGGTTATCCATGGCAATCTTCAGCTCATTGAGCCGCTGCTAAAGGACAATGAAGGCGGGGCCCAGCGGCTCAAAAACGCCCTGCGCGGCGCCGATCGCGCGGCTTCACTGACGCGCCAGCTGCTCGCTTTCGCCCGCCGCCAGCCGCTTGAGCCGCGCGTCATCAACCTCGGGCGTCTGGTCAGCGAGATGGGCGACATGCTGGCCCGTACACTCGGTGAAGGGGTGATGGTGGAAACCAGGGTCGTGGAAAATCTGTGGAACACGCTCGCCGATCCGGCCCAGGTCGAAAGCGCGGTCCTGAACCTGGCGCTCAATGCGCGCGACGCCATGAACGGGCGTGGAAAACTGACCATCGAACTGGCCAATGCGGTCATCGACGAGGGTATGACCGCGCATGACGGCGCGGATGTCGAGCCCGGGCAGTATGTGCTGCTGGCGATTTCCGACACCGGCCATGGCATGAGCCGCGAGGTGCTGGCTCGGGTGTTCGAGCCCTTCTTCACCACCAAGTCGGTCGACAAGGGGACGGGGCTGGGCCTGTCCATGGTCTATGGTTTCGTCAAACAGTCCCGCGGTCACGTTCACGTCTACAGCGAGGTTGACGAAGGCACGACGCTGAAGATCTATCTGCCGCGCTCTAGAGAGGCCGAGGAAATTCAGCAGCCGGCGCGATCTGTTTCCCGCGTGGGTCGCAATGAAATCATCCTGGTCGTCGAAGACGAGGAGATGGTGCGCACCGCGGCGGTCGGGACGCTGCGCGAGATGGGCTATATCTGCCTGCACGCCAGCGACGGCGCCGAGGCCCTGCAGATGCTGGAATCCGGGGCGCACGTCGACCTGTTGTTCACCGATGTGGTCATGCCGGGTCCCGTGAAGGCGAGAGATCTGGCCGCCCGCGCCAAGGAACTGGTTCCCGGACTGCCCGTGCTGTTCACCTCCGGCTACTCGGAAAACGCCATCATTCATCACGGACGGCTGGATGAGGGCGTCAGCCTGATTTCCAAGCCCTATCAGAAGGACGATCTGGCGCGCCGGTTACGGCTGTTGCTCGAAGCCTCACGGCCCACGGTGCTGGTGGTCGAGGACGAGCCCCTGGTGCGCATGGCGGCGGTCGACATGATCCGCGACATCGGCTTTTCGGTCATCGAGGCCGGCGACGGCGAGGCCGCCGTCAAGATTCTCGAAAGCTCCGGCAAGATCGATATTCTCTTCACCGACGTCGGCCTGCCAGGCATGCGCGGGCCGGAACTGGCCAAACGGGCTCTTGAGCTTCGCCCCTCGATCAAGGTTGTCTACGCCTCCGGCTACGGCGACGTGGAGCAGGGGGTTCCAAAGGGACAGGTCCGCCTGTCGAAACCCTATGACCAGGGCGATCTCGAAAGGGTCATGAAGCTCTAGAGCGCCAGGCCGTCCGCATCGGGTTTACCCGCGGTTCCGCCGTTCAGCGCTTTTTGCATGAAGACAACATCGAGAAACCGGCCCTGCTTGAACCCCAGGCCCGGCGAGGCGCCGATCATCTCAAAGCCCAGGGTCCGATGCACGCCAATGGAGGCGGCGTTGGCTGAATCGCCAATCACCGCCAGTAGCTGACGAAGGCCGAGGACCTCGCAGGCCGCAACCACCTCAGTCAGAGCTGCCCGGCCGACGCCGCGCCCTTGCGCGCCCGGCGCCACATAGACAGAATCCTCGGCCGTATAGCGATAGGCCGAGCGCAGGCGAAACGGCGAGGCGTAGGCGTAGCCGAGCACCTTGCCGCCCTCTTCGGCGACCACCCAGGGCAACCCCCGGCCGGTGACGTCTGCCATCCGCTGGGTCATCTGTTCGACGCTGGGCGGGGTTTCCTCGAAGGTGCCGGTCCCGTGCAGGACGTGATGAGCGTAGATCGTTTGTATGGCGGCGGCATCGGTGGCGAGGGCTGGCCGAACGATCATGCTTGCTTCTCCCACCCCTTTTCCACCGCCCAGATTGCGAAGGCGTAATCCAGCGCGATTTCCTTGAGGAAATCAAATCGTCCCGATGCGCCGCCGTGGCCGGCTTCCATGTTGATCTTGAGCAGGATGGGCGCTGAGCCGGTGGTGTATTCGCGCAGTTTGGCCACCCATTTCTCGGGCTCCCAGTAGGTGACGCGGGGATCGGAGAGGCCGCCGGTGGCCAGGATCGCCGGATAGGGCTGGGCGGTGATATTATCGTAGGGGCTGTAGGCGGCGATCAGGTCGTAGGCCGCCTCGTCTTCCAGCGGATTGCCCCATTCGGGCCACTCGGGCGGGGTCAGCGGCAGGCTCGCATCACTCATGGTGTTGAGCACATCGACGAACGGCACGGCGCCGATGATCCCGGCCCACAGGTCAGGTCGCATGTTGGCCGCCGCGCCCATCAACATGCCGCCGGCAGACCCGCCATAAGCGACGGTGCGCTCTGGCGCGCCATAACCGTTTGCGTGCAGGCGTTCGGCGCAGGCGATGAAGTCGGTGAAGGTGTTGGTCTTCTTGTCCTTGCGCCCGTCCAGGAACCAGCCCCAGCCCTTTTCCGAACCGCCGCGCACATGCGCCGTCGCCCAGATCCAGCCGCGGTCGACGAGGCTGAGGTTGCGGATCGAGAAACTCGCATCGATTGAAATGCCGTAAGAGCCGTAGCCGTAGAGCAGGAGAGGGGCGGCGCCATCGAGCGTCGCGTCCCGTTTCATCACCAGAGTGATCGGAACCTCGGCGCCGTCCGGGGCGGTGGCAAACATGCGGCGGGTGACGTAAGCCGCCGGGTCGTGTCCCGATGGGATTTCCTGGGTCTTGCGCAAGACCCGCTCGCGCCGGTCCATATCGTAGTCGAGCCACTGTTTCGGGGTGGTCGGGCTCTCATAGATGAAGCGGATCACCGGCGGGTCGAACTCGAAGCCGCCCGACAGGGACAGCGCGAAGGCCTCCTCGTCGAAGGCGATCTCGTGTTCGGTCCCGTTCAGCGCTGTGATGAGCAGGCGGTTGGCGGCGTTTTCCCGCACCAGCTGGATGAAATAATCGCGCCGCGCAGCGGCGGCGACGACGTAGCGGCCCGGCGTATAGGGCGCCCAGTCCTTCCATCCGGCCCGCGATGGGTCGCTCTCCGGCGCCTCGACGATCTTGAAGTCGATCGCCCCGTCCGCATTGGTGCGGATCATGAACCGGCCATTCCAGTGTTCGAGTGAATACTGGACGCCGGGATCACGGGCGGCGGCGAGTTTCGGCGCCGCGGTCGGCTCGCCGGCTGGGATGAACCAGGCCTCGCTCGTTTCGTGATTGCCTGCGCCGATGACCAGGAAGGCGCGCGACTGGGTCGCATGGACCGACAGGAAGAACGCCTCGTCAGTCTCTTCATAGACCAGCACGTCATCGCCGGCGCCGCCCCGCGCCGGACGACGATAGATCTTGTCTGGCCGGCCGTTTTCATCGCGATGAGTCCAGAACAACCAACGGGAATCCGGCGACCAGCAGAAGTCGCCGGTGCTGCTTTCCACGGGGCCCGGCAAGATCTCTCCGGTTGCGAGGTCCTTCACATAGATGAGGAAAACCTCCGAGCCCTGCTCGTCCGCGGCATAGGCGTAGAGCTCATGATCGGGGCTGTGTTCGGCCGCTCCCACCAGGAAATAGGCCTGACCCTTGGCCAGGGCGTCGGCGTCGATCAACACGACTTCCGGCCCGCCGTCACGGGGACGGCGACAGTGGCGCGGGTGCTGCGCGCCGGTCTGATAGTGGGTGTAGTAAGCCCACGGACCATCCGGCGCGGGAACGGACGCGTCGTCTTGCTTGATGCGCCCCTTCATCTCTTCGAACATCTGCTTCTGCAGAGACTCGGTCGGGGCCAGTATGGCCTTCGTGTAGGCATTCTCTTCCGTCAGATGCGCCTTGACGTCGGCCTTGATCAAACCGGGGTCCCGCAAAACTTTTTGCCAGTTTTCGTCCTTCATCCACGCGTAATCATCCCGGCGGGTCCGACCCAGCTGTGTAATTGTTTGAGTAAGCTTGGCCGTAACGGGAGGTAAAGGTCGGGTCATCAAATATGCCTGTGGCGCTAAGCCGCGCCTTGCGACGGCTGAATATTTGGGGCGATATCGATTATATAAGAAAAAAGTTGATCATCGAGAGTTAAGCGTAGACATGGCAATAGATCTGGCGGTGGAGCTGATCCAGGCGACGGTTCAGCTCGAGGCCTCATACGGCGACGGAACGCGCAACGTCGGCACGGGCTTCCTTGTGGAAGCGCCCGGACCGAATGGCCGCCCGCGCGTGGTTCTGATCACCGCCGAACACGTTCTTTCCCGCATGCCGGGTCAGGTGATGACCATCGGCTATCGCGCGACCAATACCGACGGGACCTGGAAATACCAGCCGCAGACCGTGGAAATCCGCAAGGGCTCGACTTCGCTCTGGGTAACCTCGGCCGGGCACGACGTCGCAGCGATCGAAGTCGTTCCTACCGAGGCCAGCGGCCGGGAGGCCGTTCCCGCCGCCTGGCTGGCGGACGATGCGGCCTTCTCAGCCAACGGCATCGGTCCGGGCGATGAAATGATGGCGCTGGGCTATCCCCTGGGCATGGCCGCCAACCCGGCCGGGTTCGCCATCCTGCGCTCGGGCAAGGTCGCCTCCTATCCGATCGCGCCGTCCAGGCAATTTCCGACATTCCTGCTCGATTTCTCAGTCTTCCCCGGCAACTCGGGCGGCCCGGTGTTCGTCAAGACCGGGCAGGGCGATGCCAGCCACCTCCTGATCACCGGAGTGATGACCCAGCAGCTGGAGACCGGCGATCAGTCGCTGGGCATTGGCGTGGTGACCCAGGCCGATTTCATCCGCCAGGCTATCGGCGAGCTCGACAAGCCCGGGTCGGTGCGGCACGTGGCCCAGACGCTCGAAGGCCCAGGTCGTTACCCTAGCCAATCACCAGTCTTCTCGGCCGCGTCGGCCGCGGCCCAGGTGTCGAAGTAGCTCTTCTCTAGGCCCCGAACACCAGGCTCAGGGTTTCAGCGATGCAGGCCGGCTTGTCCGACCCTTCCAGCTCGATGGTGATCTCGTTGCGCAGCTGCCAGCCGCCGGACTTCGGCTCGGCCGCCAGCAGTTTCTGGCGCAGGCGCACGCGCTTGCCGACATGCACCATGGTGATGAACCGCACACGGTCGCACCCGTAGTTGATGCCGTGGGTGACGCCGTTGACCTTCAACATGCCGGCCGAAAGGAACGGGATCAGCGACAGGGTCAGGTAGCCGTGCGCGATGGTGCCGCCCAGAAAGGGCGTGGCCTTGGCCCGCTCGACGTCGACGTGGATCCACTGATGGTCGCCGGTCGCATCAGCGAACATATTGACCCGGTCCTGGTCGATCAGCAGCCAATCCGAGACGCCGATCTCCTGACCCGCGTAGTTCGGCAGGTCCTTGAAGTTCACTTCCATAGTCACTCTCCCCAATGGCCAAGCTCTGCCATAGACGGCCGGTTAACCCCGCGCCCACGATAATCCACCGGCCATGAGCAAGCCTGCGCCCAATTTGACGCCTAGCCCGGCCGCGCCGCCTTCGCGGGCGCGCCAGACCCTGCTCCGGCGGCTGGCGGACGTTGTCAGTCTGCCGTCGAGCCGAGTCAACGCCTTTGAGCGGGCGATGACCGGCGACCTTCTGGTCGACATGCTGCGCGAGGCCGCTCCGGACGAGCGCCTGCGGGTCGCCCGCCGTCTGGCGCCCTTGAGCGAAATCCCCACCACCCTGACCCGGCTGCTGCTCCGTGACCTGATTGAGGTAGCCAAACCCCTGCTGGTAGACTGTGCCAGCCTCAGCGACTGCGACCTGATAGACTGCATCCGCTACGCCACGGTCGAGCACCGCCATTTGGTCGCCCGCCGGCGCGACCTCAAGGAAACCGTCACCGAGGCCCTGGCCGAGGGGCGCGAACCCATCGTCATCGACGCCCTGCTGCGAAACGACCTGGCGGTGCTCTCGGCCGCCGCCATCGAGACCATCGTGGCCGCCACGCGCGAGAACCCGAAATTCGTTCCCGGCCTGTTGCGCCGGGCGGAACTTCGCCCCAGCCATGCCTATGCGATGTTCTGGTGGGCCGACGCCGATGCGCGGCGGATCATACTTCAGCGCTTCGCGGTCAGCCGCGAAATCCTTCAGGACGCGGCCGGTGACGTGTTCGCCCTGGCCATGGAAGAGGGCTGGCAGGATCCGATGAGCCGCAAGGCGTTGCAGTTCATTGAACGGCGGCAGCGCAACCGCGCGGCTCTGGATCGCAGCCGTTTTGAATCGCTGGACGCAGCCGTTGAGGAGGCAGGTGGGGGCCTTACCCGCGAATTGGCGGAAGAAATCTCATACCTGTCCGGCCTCAAACCGATGACCGGCGCCAAGATATTCACCGACCCGGGCGGCGAGCCGCTGGCCATTCTCTGCAAAGCCACCGGCTTGCCCAAAAAGAACATCAACCTGCTCTGGCGGGGCTTGCGTCGGCCTGAGCGAGGCGACGGGGGTGAGATCGCCCCGACGCTGGAGCGCGTTCTTACCATCTACGACATGATCGCCGTCGACCGCGCCCAGACCGTTTTGCGCTACTGGAACTGGTCATTGTCCTCGGCGCTGACGCCGGCGCTGATGAAAGCGATCCGTGAAGGCGACGAACGCGCCCTCGATGAATTCTCGGTGCCTGAACGCACCGCGATGCTGACCCTGTCCAAGGAATTCGGCCGCTAGAGCGTGGATTCTGAGTTCTCCGCCGCCCAATCCGGATTGTCGCGTGGTGACTGCTCAACCTCGGAGGGCGAAGCGAGTATCTCTACGATGAACAATATGGACCGTTGAACAGCTCAAGCTGCGCCACGGTAATTCATCGCGAAAACAGCCTCAAATAGCGAGGGCGCTATTGTATAGCGCAAGAAATCTATTTATTCCCTCTCGCCTCTCAATAGATGTCGCCTCGACTTTTCGAGTGTGGCTTAAAAACGGTGGAACAATGGACGACAAAACCGAAATCACGGGTATGACCGCCGATATCGTTTCGGCCTACGTCAGCAACAATTCGATCGCCACGGCGGACATCCCCAACCTGATCCAAAGCGTCTACCGGGCGCTTTCCAGCGTGACAACCAGCGCCGAAGCGGTCGAAGCCGCCCCGCGCGAGCCCGCGGTTCCCGTGCGCCGCTCGATCACTCCGGATTTCCTGATCTGTCTGGAAGACGGCCGCAAGTTCAAATCGCTGAAGCGCCACCTGCGCACCAAGTACAACATGAGCCCGGACGAATACCGGGCGAAATGGGGCCTGGCGAAGGACTATCCGATGGTTGCGCCGAACTACGCCAAGGCGCGCTCGGATCTGGCCAAGCAGATGGGCCTGGGCCAGGGCGGCCGCAAGCCCGCCCGCAAGCGCCGCTAAGGACAAGGATTCGTCATTCGAGAATGAGGCCGCTCCACCTTGGGGCGGCCTTTTTCGTGTGCGCCAACTCGGACGTGCAATCTCGTCTCAGGCGAATTTTTCGCTTGCCACTGATTCGCGACGCACTGTTAATTGAATCATCGGGATTCCAAAGGGTTGTTCGGGAATCTGGACAGGGCGACGAATATGGGGGCTCCCGCGACAGCGGTCCGTGCGCATGAGGAACTGTTCGCGTACTGGGCCTCCAGACGCAGCGGCGGAAAGTTGCCTGGACGCCTGCAGATTCACCCCGACGATTTCAAACGTCACCTGCCCACCGTTAGCTTGATCGACGTCATCCGCGATGCGGAAACCGGCGAGTGCGAATTCCGCCAGCGCCTCGCCGGCACGGGCCTCTACAGCGTCTACGGCTGCGAGATCACGGGCCGGACCCTTGACGAGGTCTATAACGCCGAAGCCGCTGACTATTGGCGGCGCGAGCTGGGTAAGGTGGTCGAAACCGGCCGGCCAGGCGTCGGGTTTCACAGCCTGGCCTGGCGCGGCGCGGCGCACATGTCGATCCTGTGGCTACGCCTGCCGCTGGCCTCGAACGGGGCCGAGGTGGATATGATCCTGGGCTATGACGCCCTGGTCGGCGGCCAGATTGAGCGCTTTAGCGGCATTCGCGCCGCCTGAGCCTTAGGACTTCGCCGCATCCTTTCGGATTCGTTCGATCATCGCGAACAAGCCATTTGACCTTTGTGTTGAGAGGGCGGCGGCCAGGCCTAGGCGGTCGAACGCGGCCCGTGCATCGAAGCCAGTGATTTCGACGGGCGTCCGGCCCGAATAGAGGCGAAGCAACAGGGCGATCAGGCCCCGGACAATGTGGGCGTCGGAATCACCGCGAAAGGTAAGGCGCCCATCGCCGGCCCCGTCCATCACCAGCCACACCTGGCTGGCGCAGCCTCTGACCCTGTTCGCGTCAGAGCGTTCGGACTCGCTTAGCGGGGCGAGATATCGGCCCAGATCAATGACGTGGCGATAGCGCTCCTCCCAGTCGCCCAGCAGGTCGAATTCGGCGGCCAGATCGTCCAGTGCCTCTGCCATGGATTGCGTCATCGGCGCGGGTTTAGGCGCCGAACATCCATCCGTCCACAGGTCATCCAGAACAACCGGTCGCCTGTGGGGTGAGACGTCTCGTATCGGCCCAATTTAAAGGCTAGGCTTGGACCACAAAGGAATTGCCCACCATTGACCGCGCCACCCGATAATCATGCCGCCGCAGAGCGCCCGCCCACGGCGCGGCTGGGGGTCTGGCATCTGGTCTGGACCCTGGTCGTGCTCGCCGGATTCGCCGGGGTCAATGCGGTGGCGGGCGGCCTGACCGTATCCCAGCTTGTGGTCCTGGGCGCAGGCCTGGCGCCCAGCTTGGCGGTGCTGATCATCCGCCGGTTCGACTCAGGCTTCGCCCGGTTCTGTCTGCTGGCGCTATGGGCGGTCTGCGGCGCCGTGGCGGCGATCCTCACCGGTGGCATGGGCGGGCCGATGGCGCTCTGGTGCCTGGCGCCGCTGGCGGTCTCTGCGGTCCTGCCAGGCCGAAGTTATGCTCTGGCGGGGGGATTGAGTGTTCTGGCGGTGGTCAATGTCGTCCTTGCCCAGGTAACCGGCAACGCGCCGGCCGCCCCAACCGGAATGGCGGCCTTTGTGCTGGGGCTGACGGCCATGGCCGCCATGGCGCTGGGGTTGGTTCAAAGTCTCGTCGCAGCGGCGAGCCGTTCCGGCAGGAGCGCGGCGCCCGCGCCGGTCGCCTCGCCGGCGACGGCGCCGGATCTGGACGCCATGCCCGGCAAACTGCTGATCATCAACGCCGACGATATCATCGCCTCGGCCGCCGGCGGGCTGACGGTGCCCGGGTCGCAAGCGGGCGCGCCGATCGTGCTGATGGCCCGGGCCGAAGAACGCGCTGGCATCGCCGAGGCTCTTGCCACCGCGCGCAGCGGGGCGGCCGCGACGCTGGAATTTACCCCCGAAGGTGACGCCACGCGTCACATGAGCCTCGACCTGGCGCCCGCCAAAGACGGCCGGGTGCTCGCGCTGGTGCGCGACGCCTCGGTGGCGAGGGCTCGGGAGGAGGCGCTTGAGCTGGCGCGTTCCGACGCGGAAAACCTGGCGGCGGGCCGGGCCCGCTTTCTGGCCGGGATGAGCCATGAGTTGCGCACGCCGCTGAACGCGATCATGGGCTTTTCCGACATCATGAAGAACAAGATGTTCGGCGACCTGCCCCCGAAATACGCCGAGTACGCGGACCTCATTCACGAGTCGGGCGCGCATCTTCTGGACCTGATCAACGATGTTCTCGACATGTCGAAGATCGAGGCGCACCGCTATGAACTGCATAAGGAATTCATGGACGCACGCGAGCCGGTTTCCGCCGCCTTGCGGATCCTGCGCGTCCAGGCCGACACTGCGGGCGTCAAGCTGCGCGCCACCCTGCCACCCGAGCAGATCGAGGTCGACGCCGACCGCCGGGCGATCAAGCAGATCGTCATCAACCTGGTCTCCAACGCCCTAAAGTTCACCCCGCGCGATGGGTCCGTGATCGTCGGGATGATCCGTCGCGGGCGGGACCTCGATCTGACCGTGGCAGACACCGGTATCGGCATTGCACCGGACGATCTGCAGCGCATCGGCAAACCCTACGAGCAGGCGGGCGATGCTTCGCGCAAGGTGTCCGGGACCGGCCTCGGCCTGTCACTGGTGCGGGCATTTGCCGAGTTACACGGTGGCCAGATGGTAATCGAAAGCCGGCTGGGCGAGGGCACCGCGGTCACGGTCACCATGCCGGTTGTCGTGGTCGATGAGGCCGGCGCCGAGTCGGCTAATCCGGACAACGTGGTGGCTTTCAAACCTCAGCGCTGAGCGACCATGAGGAACGCGCGTCCGGCCGCGAAGTCTCCGACCTCGATGTAGGCGGTGCGAACCACCCCGTTCGAAAACAGGAACTCGATCTGGATGGCTTCCCGGGGATCGAGCTCGGCCAAGGCTGCGGCTGCCGCAGGCGGAAAGCGATAGGCGAGAGCAGGTGTCTTGCCGGCAGGCTTCAGCAACTGCCCCGGCGCAAACTCGGTGTCGGCCAGAAACGACTTCGTCGCCGATCGCGGCGTGACGCGCCCATTCAACGGAATCTTGCCACCGGAGGCCAGGCGGGCGTCCAGATAGGCTCTGCGCGACAGCGACCGGTCGCGCATGACGATCCGCGCCGCGTAGGGATCGGCGCCGTCGGCGAACTGGGCGACAGCGATGAGTTCCTTGACGCCCTTGTACTGGGTCAGACCGAAGGTCAGGTTGTCGCTGCCAAAGGTCGCGCTTTGCGAGAGGTTCCACACCCGCCCCGTGGTCGAATCCTGGCGCACTGCCGCCCAGGTTTTCAGATCACCCGGATAGTCCAGCCGCGTAAGGCGCGTAAAGCCGGTGAAGCCCGCCTTCACCCGCTCGGCGACGAGAGCCAGATCGCGCGAATCGCAAGGCTGTCCGCCGGCCTTGGCGCGCGCGCGCTCCGCCACCTGGTCCAGCTGATCCTCATCGATGCCGGCGCGCAGGGCAGCGCCCCGCGCCTGGGCCTCGGTCATGGCCAGGGCGGCGGCCAGATTCGGCTCGAACAGATGGCAGCGCGCATTGGCCGCGCTCATCAGGGCGCGTTCGTAATAGCTGTCGGTGGCCGCGGCCCGGGCGGAGAACGGCGAAAGCGCGAAGACAGCGCAGGCGCCCAACCCCATTAGCCTGGCCGCCGAACGGGTGCGGCTCGCCATGTCCATCACATTTCTCGTATGGTTCGAGATTGCGGCCAGACTAACGGCCAAAGCCTTTCCCGTCCGTTATCGCCAAAGGACCAAAGCCAGTTGGAGATTTCCACCGACGTCTGGGTCGGCGCCCTGATCCGCCGAGCGCAACTTGGCGGCGCCTTCGCGACCGTGGTGCGCAAGGGCGATCCCAAGGCCGGCGCCGTGCTCGTCAAGCTCTTCAACCCGCGCAGCCGGGCCGCCACGCTTTACGCCAGCGCCTGGCGCGGCGAGGGGACGCGCATCTGGATGGAACCCATCGCCTCGGAAGTCGAGGCCGACCTCGACGCCTATGTCGAAAAGGCGCGCGGCCGGGATCCTGACCTCTGGGTCGTGGAAATCGAGGACGGCGAAGGCCGCCACTTTCTGACCGAGGCGGTCGAAGAGCGTTAACCGCGTTCCTAAACCACGTTGAAAGCGTGACCGTCTAACTTCGGGACCATGCTGTTTCTGCTCAATGACGTTGTGCTCAAGTTCAAGCCCGAGGAGCTGAAGCCTCCGGTCGGCGAGGCGGCCCTGTCGGCCATGAGCCTGGAAACCATCACCCAGCTGGGCGCCGAGCTCTTCGCGGCCAATCCAACCCTGCATCGGACCGACCCTGACCGGGCCATCAAGCTCGTCTGCCTGATCAACGCCCGTTGGCCCGCGATCAATGCGGCGCTGTTCATCGCTCGTATTCCCGGCTGTCACCACTCCCAGGTCATCTCGCGCTACGCGGATGTGGCCCTGGACGTGATCAGCGGCCTTAACCGGCAACAGGAACAGGGTTCGCTCTCGACCGCCGCGGTCGACGAGGCGGTCTGGCGAAGACTGGCCGCCTAGCTGCCCGGGGTCGCTCCGGCGATATTATCCAGAAGTGTCGTGATCATGGCTCGCGCGCTGGCTTCGTCGGCAGGCTGATAGGACACGCGCAGGGTCAACAGCCAGGTTCCGCTTTTTACCGCGACGATACCTTGCACGTTGCCCGCGTTGTCGGTCCAGTAGGCCTGTTGAACATTGGGCCTGGCCGGAACCGGCGCCGTGGCGGCACGTGAGCCGGGCGAGAAACTCTGCGCGGCCGCCACCGACTGGCGCACATAGTCTTCCAGGCTCGCCGCCGGGGCGGGGTCAAAGAAGAATGAGATCCACGCCGAGGTGTTGGGTTTTCCCCACACGCAACTCGCTGAATTGGGGCCCGAGCCGTTGAGGCCCATGCCTTCGATCGTCCGCCCCGCCAGTTGCGCCGGACAGACGACCCCGCTGGCCTTATGGCGCACAGCTCCATTTTCGGCGGCCGCGAACACCTGGCCGTCCGCCTCGCGCAGCGTGCGGGGCGCGCGGCTGCCAACGCGCAGGACCACCTGCCGGCTCGAAGGCTCGAAAACCGCCAGCGCGCCGTTCAGCTGATTGCCTTCGGTAATGGTCAGCGCGCGCTGGAAATCGCGCTGAAGATCCTCGTCCTTGAGGATGTTCAGATAGACCCGCAACGCCACCTCAAGACCCGAGGCCTTGCGGACGATCAGCACATAGGGCCGGTTCTCCGGATTGCCGGTCGGCATGGGCGACAGATAGGCCATCGAGGCGCCCGTCTGGCCGCCGGCGGGCGTGGCGGTGCGGGGAATCCGATCCTGGTTCTCCCCGCCGAAGACATAGGTGGTCGAACCCACCTGGAATTCTCCCCGCGAACAGGTCGGCGGCGCCATCGCGGCCGTCGCCAAGGCAGGGTCCATGCCCTGAACCATCAGGGCCGCCATCCGGTCGTCGTCGGCGGGCGTGGCGGTTCCGAAGTCGACAATGGCGGTGCGCCCCACACCGCCAGGGGTCTTGCACGCTTCGGCGGCAGTAGCCGGTCGGGCCGCCAACAAACCGGACAGGGCGACGACCAGGGCGAGGGCGCCGATGAGACTGGATCGTGACATGTTCCGCATTACCTCCAACAGGCGCCCGCTCGCGCATGTGTTAAGCGCCAAGCGAACCAACAATGCCACCGTGTAATCCCAAGCTCACCTGACGCGTCGCGACAAGCCCACCCCCGACCGCGCATTGCCCTTGGCGCCTCCCCGCGCTACCTCCCCGCGCCATGAGCACCTCTCCCGCCGCCGAGGCCGCCCGACGGCGGACCTTTGCCATCATCTCTCACCCGGACGCCGGCAAGACCACCTTGACGGAAAACCTGCTGCTGGCCGGCGGGGCGATCCGGGCCGCCGGCGCCGTGCGCGCCCGGGGCGAGAACCGCCGCACCCGGTCGGACTGGATGAAGATCGAGCGCGAGCGCGGGATTTCGGTCTCGGCCTCGGCCATGACCTTCGACCACGACGGGCTGATGTTCAATCTGCTCGACACGCCCGGTCACGAGGACTTCTCGGAAGACACCTATCGTACCCTGACCGCGGCCGACGCGGCGATCATGGTGCTGGATGCGGCCAAGGGCATCGAGACCCAGACCCTGAAACTGTTCGAGGTCTGCCGCCTGCGCGACATTCCGATCATCACGTTCATCAACAAGATGGACCGCGAGGCTCAGGACCCGTTCGAACTGCTCGACGAAATCGCCTCGAAACTGGCCCTTGATCCGGCCCCGCTTTTTTGGCCCGCGGGCTCGGGCGGGCGATTTAAGGGCATGCTCGATCTGCGTCGCCAGCAGTTCCTGCCCTTTCACAAGAAAGGCCCCAACGATGAGGAAGGCCATCCGGCCCCGGTCGGTGTGCAGTCCAATGCAATTTCACGGTTCCTGACACCCGATGAGCGGGAAGAGGTCACCGAGGGGGCCCAGCTGGTCTCCGAAGCGGCCAAACCCTTCGATGTGGACTCCTTCCTCGAAGGTCACATGACCCCGATCTTCTTTGGTTCGGCCTTGCGCCACTTTGGCGTTGACGAACTCCTGGCCGGCATCGGCGCTTATGCGCCCGCTCCGGGGCCAGCCGCGGCGACACGAAACGTCGAGCCGGTACAGATTTCACCCGGCGATCCCGAGGTTTCCGGCTTTGTCTTCAAGGTCCAGGCCAATATGGACCCCAACCACCGCGACCGGGTCGCCTTCGTGCGCCTGGCGTCCGGGAAATTCAGCCGCGGCATGAAGCTGAAGGTCGCGAGCACCGGCAAACAGCTTTCGGTCAACGCCCCGGTGATGTTCTTCGCCTCCGACCGCGAACTGGCTGAGGACGCCTATGCGGGCGATGTCATCGGCATCCCCAACCACGGGGTCTTGCGGGTTGGAGACAGCCTCTCGGAGACCGGGCAGGTGCGCTATTCCGGCCTGCCCAACTTCGCCCCCGAAATCCTGCGCCGCGTGCGGGTCAAGGATCCGCTCAAGGCCAAACACCTGAAACGGGCGCTCGAGAGCCTGGCCGAAGAGGGCGTCACCCAGCTGTTTCGGCCCGAGCTCGGCTCGGACTTCATCGTCGGCGCCGTCGGCCAGTTGCAATTCGAGGTCATGGCCGACCGGCTGGCGGGAGAATTCGCCCTGGATTGCGTCTTTGAGCCGAGCCCCTTCGCCGAAGCCCGCTGGCTCTCAGGCGCTCAGGCTGACCAGACCGACTTTGAGGGCAAGCACCGCTCTGCCATGGCCAGGGATATTGACGGCGCGCCGGTGTTTCTGGCCAAATCCGCCTGGGAGGTCGGCTACGTTTCAGAGCGCTTCCCGAAAGTCGAGCTGCTCCGGGCGCGGGAGCGGGGCTAAAATCCCGCGTTCATGCGGTTAGTCTGTAAGAGCGCCGCTGAACGTGTTATATGGACGGCTTCAGACCTTTCACCCAGGGAGCGTCTTCCATCTATCAAGTTGTCGGTGTGCTGGCTCTTTTCCTGTTCGGAAGTTTGGGAGGCATGGAAGGGAACGCCGGTCCCAATCTGATGCCCGGACCATCGGGGGTCGGCACGGGCGCGGCCAACGTCAACGGCAACCAGGGCCCGATGGGCAGCGTCCAGTTCGAGCCGTCCGGCGAAAGGAACTACGATTTCGCGCCCCGCTGGATACGCACTCCGACCGCCCGGTCTCTAGGCTCGGTCTATCCGACCCAGGCCCTCCAGCAGGGCAGGAGCGGCACGGCGGTAATCAAATGCACCCTGACCACCGAGAGCGTGCTGAGCGCCTGCCAGGTCATCAGCGAGACGCCGCGCAATCAGGGATTCGGTGACGCCGCCCTCACCCTTGCGCCGGATCTGAACATCCGTCCCGCCGTAAAGGCTGGTCATGCCGTCCGCACCGACATCAACCTGACCGCACACTTTATCGCGCCGCCGCCGGCTGTGGGCTCATATATCGCCGGGGTCGACACCCGGTATCTGCAGAAATACCTGACCAATCCCCTGTGGGAACACACGCCGACCTATTCCCAGGTCGTAGCGGCCTATCCCGCCCGGGCCCGGTCGGCGGGCCAGAGCGGCAGGGTGTCACTCGACTGCACCCTTGGCGCCGACGGTTTCTTCAGTTCGTGTCTGGTGATGAACGAAGAGCCGGTCGGTTACGGATTCGGCGCCGCCGCGGCTGAGCTGGCCAAATCGTTCAAGACCTCGCCGACGCTCCCCGAAGGCCGTTCGGTGCTCGGCGGCGTCGTAAAGGTGCCTTTCGCTTTCACCTCGCGAATGCTGAACCCAAGCACTACGCCTTTGGCCGAGCCGGTTCTGACCGCGGTTCCCAGCAACCGTGACATCGCCGCCGCCTTCCCCAGGGCCGCCCGCACGGCCGGTATCGGACAAACCCGTGCGGCGCTCGACTGTGTGGTGGGCCAAACCGGCGCCCTGTCGAACTGCAAGGCGGTGGTCGAAGCCCCCGCCGGTTACAACGTCGCTGTCGGCGCCATGCAGCTGGCGTCGAAATACCGGGTCTCGCCCTGGTCACCCGAAGGGCTTCCGGTCGCGGGGTCTCGCGTGCGCGTGCCGATCAGCTACAATCTCGCCGTTCGCTAGTTGCGGGCGCGGAACCCTGGCGCTGGTATTGCTTTTGAGCACTAAGGGTTCGCCCGACCGTCCCGGTTTGGCGCCGCCTTTGCTGAGGTTGTCTTGATGTTCGAGTTCAGGCGGCTGTTTCGGCCCGGCCTTTCGCGGCAGCGGCGCGGCCTGACCGGCGAGGACTCGACCCTGCTCGAGCTGCTGGACGTGCGTCTCCTGGCGGCCGAGGCGCAATCGGCCGACATTACCGCAAACCGAACAGTTGAAGCCGGACGCGCGGGCGCCCAACTTCGTCAGGCCGCGGCCTGGCGCGAGCTTTCCTGGCGCACCGGCGATGGCCTGGCCTTGCGCAAGGCCGCTACGGCGGCCGAACGGGCCTTGCAGTCGGCCCCGGCGCACCCGCACGCCGCCAAACTGGAACAGGCTCTGTGCGCCCTTCAGGGCGTGGCGATGTTCGGCGATGAGGGCCTCACCGCCGCCGCTGATCTGGCCCTGACAGAGGCTGCCGCAGGCCCGGCAAGGGTGCGAGCCGTGGCGCTGGGCAAACGCTGCGCCATCGCCGCGCGCCAGGCGCTCTCGCGGGGCGACGCCATGGGAGCTCTGGCGGCGCTGACCGGCTTTGATGCGGCGACTAATATCCTCAAGACTCAGGCAAATGCGCCGGCCTCGCGCCTGGCGCTAGCTGAAGCCCGATGCGATCGCGCCGTGCTTACCGTCGCCTGCGGCCAGGCGCTCAAGTCCGACTCGCTGGTCGCCCGGGGCGCGGCCGATCTCGCCGAGGTCATTTCAATGATCGATCCGGCCTACCATCCGCTCAGCTGGAGCCGGGCGACCATCGAACGCGGCCTGGCGCTCATGCGGCTGGGCGAGCTGAAGCGCGACGTCGCCGTGCTGGGCGAGGCGGTCGATGGCCTGTCGCGCGTGTTTGACATTCTGCTCAAGGATCACAGCCCTGTCGATTGGGCGATGGCTCAGGCCGCTCATGGAGCGGTGCTCTGGGCGCTGGCCAGGGCCAGCAGCGTGCGCGACGCCTACGTCAAGGCCGCGGGGGCCTACGACCGCGCCTGGATTGTCGTGCGCGAGCATCCGGCGCTGAAAGCGCGCACCTCGATCTGTGAACGGCGAGGGGCGCTGGCGGTCTGGACCGCCGTGACTCACGGCGATCCCCTGGAGCTCGCGGCCGTCGAGGCCGGTTTCCGCTGCGATCTGGCGGCCGCCGATCCGCATCGCGACCCGGTCGGCTGGGCGCTCAGCCAGCTGAACCTCGGTCGGGTATATCTGGCCAGGAGCGAGATCGGACCTGCCAATCCAGCCGACCGCAAACGCGCCGCCATGGCCATTCTTGAGGCCCAGACCGTGTTCAGTGATTTCCAGCTGGAAGCCGTCGCCGAGACGGCGGGGAGAATGCTGCGGGCGGAGCCCTAGGCGGCCACGTCACCCGACTGCCGGCGCATGCGCCAGAAGCGCAAGGTTCGGGTCGCCGCGTCCTTGGGCAACTCGGAATAGAGGTCGCCATACTGCCTGGCTCTGGCCATGGCGTTCTCATCTACATCCAGGATCAGGATCGCGAAGGTCAGGAAAAGCGCCCGGTCAAAGTCGGCCGCCTTGCAGATGATCGCCAGCGCGTCGAGTTCCTTGCGTTCCAAAATCCGGCGGGCGGTGTGGAAATCGACATCCGCCAGTTCCGCGAGCGCCACCAGAAAGCGGGTGGTCTTGCCTGACCGCAGCATGCCGGCCAGCACCTGCGGCGTGATCTGACCGCGCCGCTTCATGGCCCTGACCGCCGCTTCTTCCTCGGCGAAGTCGAAGGGTAGGGCGCCGTCGCGTGTCGCCAGCTTCTTGCGGCCGACGCTCAACGCCGCGTCGAGATCGGCGGGATTGAGGGCGTTGTTCTTTTCCAGGATTTTGTCGCGCAGCTGCGCCTCGACCATGAAGTACATTTCGTTCAACAGGTCGGGCGGCAGATTGTGGCGGTCGACCACCGCCTCGTGCAGGTCCGGGTTGGCCTGGGCCCGGTCGACAATGGTTTCCTGGGCCTCGCGTGACAGGGTCGCCGACTGGTTTCGCAGAAGGACGCCAAGGGTCGCATCGTTGGCCCGTCGGACGATCACGTCGGTCACGGCCGAGGAAACACCCTCGCGGCGGGAGAGCGCGGTCAGGTGCGCCTCGCTCTGGTTTTGCGCGACGCGCATCTGGTCTTCGACGGTCAGGGCGCGCGAGCGGGTCAGCACCGGTCCTGCGACTGTGATGCTGTCGGTGGCGAGGTCGGCGATCAGCTGGCGCGGCGGGCGCAGGGCGTCGGCCATGCGCTCGGAAAGTTCGGCGCGCACGGCCTCCTCCATCTCGACGGTCAGCCGGCCCAGGACGTCGTCGAACAGCTCCATTTCAGCGCCGCTGTGCGCTTCATCGCCGCCGGTGAAGAACAGGTTGGTCACTTCGCGCAACAGCTCGCGCCGCCGCTCGCTGGAGGGCTCGGAGGCCAGTTCGATCAGTTGAAGGAGCTTGCTTTGGGGCATCAGGGGCGTGGTTGAGTGGATTGTTCGGGGATGGCGCGCTGCTGGGCCTGGCGGTCGGCGTCATCCTGCTTGATCGGCGTTTGAGTGATCGGGACTTCATCGAGGATCATCGGCGCCCCGGCCGGTCGCGCGGCAGGCTGGGGTGTGGGCCCGGTCTGCGTCGTGCGGGCGACAAAGCCCGGATAGGCCGCCAGTTGCGGGACCTTGTAGCCGGGGTAGGCGCGGGGTGCGTCGGCGGCGGCCTGGGCTACGGGTTGAGCAGGCGGGACTGCGGCGGCAACGGGCTGGACCGGCGGGGTGGACGCGGGCGGGGCCTGGCGGAGCAGGGGTGCAGGCGCTGGCGCGGACGCCGGAGTAGTTGCGGGCGGAGCAGTCGGGCTACCGGCGATGGGCCGGGGGGTCGAAGGGGAGGGCGGCAGCGAAGCCAGAGTGGCTGCTCCGGGCGCGGGCTGGCTATACTGAGCCTGCCGCTGGGCCCACGACGACCAGGGCTCGGGCCGGGTGTCAGCCGCCGGCTCGACGGCGACCTTTCCAGGCCAGCTCAACGGCGTGGCGTAAGTGGCCGCGGGCGCCGGCGAGGGAATGGGAGACTCCGGCCCATAGCGGCTCTGGGCCAGGGCCTGCGTGGACAGGGCGGCCGGCACGAGTGCGAGGATAAGGGCAAGATGCGGGCGCATGGGTAATCCGGCGGCGTATACCCCCGGGATTTACCCTATGCCCGCTTAACCACGACCTAACGTCCGCGCCACCATCTGAGCGCCACCGCTTCGAGGCCCTGCAGCACTGCAAACAGCAGCCCGCCCATGACCGCCAGAGTGAACAGGGCGGCGAAGAGGCGCGGTGTTTCGAGGTTGTGGCTGGCTTCCAGTATCCGCCAGGCCAGCCCCTGGCTCTGCCCCGTGCGGGCCACGAATTCAGCCACCACCCCGCCGATGAGGGCCTGGCCGGCGGCAACCTTGTGTCCCTCGAGGATATAAGGGACCGCAGCTGGAACCCGCAGCCGGAACAGTCGCTGCCAGCGCCGCGCGCCATAGAGATCAAACAGGCGCTCCAGATCCGGATCGGCGGATTTCAACCCGGTCAGGGTTCCCGAAAATACCGGAAAAAAGGCGACGATGGCGGCAAGGCCCACGATCGCCCGTTCGGAGTGCTCAAGACCGGCCCAGATCACAGCCAGGGGCGCAATGGCGACGATGGGGGTCACTTGAAAGCCGATGGCGATGGGTTTGACCGCGCGCTCGAGCAGTGGGCTCGCGCCCAGCGCCAGGGCCAGGCTGGTGGCGAGCGCGCTGGCGATGACCAGGGCGCTGAGCGCCATGATCAGCGTGTTTCCCGCCGACATCGCCAGCACCGGCAGGTCGGCGGCGGCGGCCCGGATGATCTGGCTGGGGCCGGGCAGCAGATAGACCGGCACACGCATCGCTCGGCAGGCGACCTCCCACACCCCAAGCAGAAGCAGGATCGTGGCGGCCGGCGCCAGGAATTCTAGCGCACGCCTCATGCCGCAGCGTCCTGGCCGGCGTCCAGCAGCCGCGATACCGCCTCTACCGACCGGCGGAAAACCTCGCTGGTCCGAAAGTCCGCGGGCCTTGGAATGGGAGCGTCAACTGTTACCGAACCGCTGAGCCGCCCTGGCGCGGGGGTCATCACCAGCACGCGGCCGGCCATATAGACCGCCTCTTCGACATTATGGGTGACGAACACGATGCTGGGACCGGAAGCCGTCCAGAGCGTCAGGACATCGTCGGCCAGCGCCCGGCGAGTGATCTCGTCGAGCGCGGCGAACGGCTCATCCATCAGGAAGAGCTTGGGGTTCGACACCAGGGCCCGGGCCAGCGCCACCCTCATGGCCATGCCGCCTGAAAGCTGCGCGGGTTTGTAATGCCCCTTGTCCGGAAGCTTGACCCGGCTCAGGGCCTCGTTGGCGCGCCCCCGAGCTACTTCCTTGACCACGCCAGAAAGTTCGAGCGGCAGGGCCACATTGGCCGCGGCGCTCGCCCAGGGCATCAGAGTGGGGGCCTGGAAGACCACCGACGTCTCGCCTGGTCCGGCGCCCAGAATGATCTCGCCGCCCGTCGGCGCTTCGAGGCCCGCGATGAGCCGCAGGATCGTCGATTTGCCGCAACCAGATGGCCCGACCAGGGCGACAATCTCGTTGCGCGCCAGCTCCAGACTGACCGGGCCCACGGCGCGGCGGCCGCGATAGTCGACGCTAACCTCCCTCAGTTGGGCGATGACGGGCGGTTCCGACCCCATCACTTGTCGCCCAGAAACTCCAACGTATAGGCCTTGTGATAGTCGAGGTTGACCGGATAGACGCCTGCGCCGGAGGCCATCTTGAAAAATCCTTCCCATCGCGCGTCGGTCATGGCGCCGATCCCCAGGGTCTGGGCGTCACCGGATTCGACGATGCCATAGGACTTCATACGCGCGCGCGCCTCGGTCAACTGGGCAGGGGTCTTTTCCGGATTGTCCTTGCGGATCAAGGTATCGCCCGGCGACGGATCACCGTTCAGATAGGATCGCCAGCCCGCGGCAGTCGCCGCGATAAAGGCCCGCACAGCCTCCGGATGGTCCTTGATCAGACTGTCGGTCGACAGGATCATCGCCGCGTAGCCGGGGTATCCCTCGTCGGCGAGCAGGAACACCTTCGGCGCCTCGCCGCTGGTCTGGGCGACGATGAAGGGCTCGCTGGTCACATAGCCTTGCATGATCGCGCGCTTGTCCTGGATGAACACGGCCGGCGAGGGGTTGGCGCGCACCTGGCTGTCGACGAACCCGTATCTGGCCTTCAACCATAGCCAGAAGCCGGTGACGGAGGCATCCGACAACATGATCGGCCGGCCCTTCATGTCGGCGAGGCTGTTCACCCCCTGGCCGGGGTGGGCCATCAGCACCTGGGGGTCCTTTTGCATGGTCGCGGCCACGGCCCTTACCGGCGCACCCTCGCGAGCCAGATTGAGGGCGATGAAACTGTTCGACCCCATACCCATCTCGACCGCCCCTGCAGCCAGAAGTTGGGGCACATTCACAGACGGCCCGCCCTGAATGATCTCCACGTCCAGCCCGCGCTTGGCGTACTCCCCCGTCGCCAGGGCCTGATAGAAACCGCCGTGCTCGGCCTGGGCCCGCCAGTCGGTGGCAAAGCGGATGTGGACCTTCCCGGACGGCGAGGCTTGCTGATGCTGCCCACAGGCCGCCAGGATCAGACAGGCGACCGCAACGATGAGTTTTTTCATGGGCGCGCCCTCTGACCCAGATGTCGATCAAAAGGGTTTAGGCCGATGACGGCCCGGGTCCAAGCCCTTGAGGCTCAGCCTAGGCCGCGTCGTTCTGAGCGGTCCATTCGCGGCCGGTGGAGTCGCGGCCGATCCAGCGGGACAGGGCGTCGTACAGCCGCTCGACATCGATGGGCTTGGGGACGCTGTCGACCATGCCCGCCAGTTTGCAGCGTCGCACCTGGTCGGGCAGCACGTCGGCGCTCATCGCGATGATCGGTACTTTCGCCGCCTCGCCTTCCAGCATGCGGATGGCGCGCGTGGCCGTCAGTCCGTCCATCCCGGGCATGTGCACGTCCATCAGGATGGCGTCATAGCCGCCGCGGCTGGCCGCTTCGATGGCCTCGTTGCCATCTGAAACTACTTCGACGCTGCAGCCCAGAAGCTTGAGGATGGTCTTGCCAAGTTCCCGGTTGGCCGGGTGGTCGTCGACCAGCAGAATGTGGGCCGAAAGCCCTCCGCCCGCTTCCTGACTCGTCTGAGGGCTGGCGCCTTCCACCTGTTCGAGCGTCAGCTCCAACCAGAAGGTGGAACCCGACCCCAGGAGACTGTTTACGCCGACGCGCCCGCCCATACGCTCGATCAGACCCCGGCAGATCGCCAGGCCGAGACCGCTGCCGCCGTAGGCGCGGGTGACAGAGGCGTCGGCTTGCGAAAACCGACGGAACAGTTTCGAGACCACATCCGGGGCGATGCCGATGCCGGTGTCGCTGACCGCGATCTTGATCTTGTCGCCGCCCTTCCCGGGCTGAATGGACAGCAGCACACGGATCTCACCGCGGCTGGTGAACTTGATGGCGTTGTTGAGATAGTTCAGCAGCACCTGCCGCAGCCGGTGGTCGTCCACCAGGTGCGAGGAGCGCACGTCACCGTCGAGATCCAGCGCAATCAGCAGGTCTTTCTCGAGGGCGCTGTCCGAAACCACGGCGATCACGTCCTCGACCACGGTTTTCAGCCGGGTTGGCCTCGGGTCCAGATCCAACTGGCCGGCTTCCACTTTTGAAAAATCGAGGATGTCATTGACGACGGTGAGCAGGGACTTACCGCCCCGCTCGATCAGGCCGATCTGCTTCTGGGCGTCGGCCGGCAAGTCGCGGCGCCGCTCAAGCAGCTGCGAGAAACCGATGATGCTGTTCAGGGGCGTGCGGATTTCATGGCTCATGGTGGCCAGGAACTCGGTCTTGGCCTTGCTGGCGGCCTCGGCGTCGGCTCTCGCGCGGCTGGCCATCCGCGAGCGGTGTTCCAAAAGGGCTCGCAGCCGCCTCTGGTCGGCCACCGCCAGCGAGGTGATGAGGCCGGTGAAGAACAAGGCGCCCATATAGAGCTGGATCATCGTGACCCGGAAATCGACGCCCCAGGCGGGGTTGATCGACTGGCCGCGGGCGAGCACCGCGTAGACCATGGACACACAAATGACGAGACTGGCGACCGAGGTGGCCTTCGGCCCGCGCCGGAACGCCAGCGCCGTCATCAGCCCCCACGACAGGAAGAGGGCCAGGATACGGATGCCGTCCTGGGGCGCGAAGGCGCCGAGGGCAAAGAACATCAGGAACATCACTGTTTCCTGCCAGCCGTCCTGAAGGGGCTGAATCTTCGGGGATTTCGAGGTCAGCAACAGGATGCCCGGAAGGAAGGTAGCCATCCCCAAAAGGTCGCCCGAGATCCAATGGCGAAGCACTGCGATCGGGTCTTTGCCGAAGGCCGTGGAGAAGACCCCGGCGGCTACAATAGCGGTGACCCCCACCACCGGCACAACCGCGCCGCTGAGCAGTCTGGCCAGGCTCGCATAGGAAATAGCGGGCATGCCCGGACAAAGCCGGCGGGCGAGCCAGGCAACGGCGGCGGCCTCTGTGAGATTGAGCCCGGAAAGGGTCAGAGCCAGGAGGGGCGTATCGCCGACGGCCACATTGAAGCCGATGTTGGCGGCAACGCACCCGGCCGCACAGGCCAGCGCCCAGTTACGCCGCAGCAGCAGGAAGGCGGCTGCCAGGAAGGCGTTGGCGGGCCAGATCGCGGCGATGCCATCGGCCATTCGGGTCTCGGCCACCGCGAATCCGACGCTGACTGCGAACAGAGCGGTGAAGACGGCGGCGGCGAGAGCCTGTTGACGCGGACCAGCGAAACGCATGGGAAGGCCTGAAACGGGAACTGGCCGTACCATCGCCTTGCAGTGGAAAGGAAACCTTAACTTGGCCATGCGGCGGCCGCGAGATTATGTCGCTCAACCCAGGTTGGTCTTCAGCTCCTCCAGCGCCAGCCATTCGTCCTCGGCTGACGAAAGGGATTGTCGGACGGCCGCCAGTTTTTCCGTCAGCCGCTGGAAGCGCTGCGGATCGCGTCCATAGAGCGCCGGATCATGCAGCGCTTCCTCAAGAGTCGCGATCTCGCTCGTCAGCTTCGGCATCAGCCCGTCCAGTTCCTCAATCCTCCGCTGATCCTTGTAGGAAAGCTTGGCGGTCCTGACCGGTGTCTCCTTTGCCACAGCAGGCTTTGAGGTCGGTTTTGTGGGAGATTGCTGCGTGTCGAAGAAGCCGGGATTCTGGCTCATCAGTTCGGCCCAGCCGCCAGGCGTTTCGACAATGTTTCCGCGCCCGTCGAGCGCGATGGTTGAGGTCGCCAGCCGATCGATGAAATCCCGGTCGTGGCTGACCAGGATCAGGGTGCCCTCATACTCGGCCAGCATGTCTTCCAGGAGGTCGAGGGTATCCATGTCGAGGTCGTTGGTCGGCTCGTCCAGGACCAGCACATTGGCCGGTTTGGCCAGCGCCAGCGCCAGCAACAGCCGGTTGCGCTCGCCGCCCGACAGGCTGGAAATCGGCTGCCGCAGCTGTTTTTCGTCGAACAGGAAATCCCGCGCATAGGCCGAGACGTGTTTCGGCTGGCCGCGTACGATGATCTGATCGCCGCCGTCCGGCGTCAGGGCTTCCCACAGCGTTGCGCCCGCCGGCAAGCGGTCCCGCGCCTGATCGGCGTAGGCGATGGCAAGCCCGGTTCCCAGGCGGACCGTTCCGGCGTCGGGCGCGGTCTCGCCCAGCAGAATCTTGACCAGGGTCGTCTTGCCCGCGCCGTTGGGACCGACCACCGCTAGCCGGTCGCCGCGCAAAATCCGGGTGGAAAAGCCCTTCAGCAGCACCCGTTCGCCGAAGGTCTTGGTGACACCCTTGACCTCCGCCACCAATTTCCCCGACGCCTCGCCCGCGTCGATCGCCATGACCATCGTCCGGTTCATGTCGGCGGCCAGCGTCGCCTTCTGCTGGCGCATGGCGGCCAGCGCCCGCGCGCGGCCTTCATTGCGTGTGCGCTGGGCGGTGATCGATCGGTAGAAAGTGTATGTCTCGCGCTCGATCGCCTTGGTCAGGCGGCGATAAACCTCGGCGTCCTCCTCGGCCTGTTTGCGGGACCAATCGTCGAACTTGCCGAAGCTCTGGTCCAGGCGGCGCACCCGCCGCCCTTCCAGCCAGAAACAGGTCTTGGTGATCCGGCCCAGGAACGCCCGGTCGTGGCTGATCGCCAGGATCGCCGCGCGGCTGCGGGAAAGCCGCTCTTCCAGCGCCGCGATGGTGGTAATGTCGAGGTGATTGGTCGGCTCGTCCAGCAGGAGGATTTCCGGGTCTTCGGCAAAGGCCCGCGCCAGGGCGGCGCGGCGGATCTCGCCGCCGGAGAGCCCGGTCGTTGGCCGCGCCGGGTCGAGACCGAATGATTCCAGCGCCGCCTCAGCCTCGTGCCGCTCGGCCCCGCCGGCCATGGCGTAGTCGGCCAGGGAGGCGCCGGTGATGTCGGGCTCTTGCGGCACCAGAGAGATGCGCAAGCCTGGCTGGATGAAGCGTGATCCGTCATCCGGCTCGACCATGCCGGCCAGGATGCGAAGCAAGGTGGACTTGCCCGCGCCGTTGCGTCCCACCAGGCAGGCGCGGGCCCGCTGTTCCAGCGCCAGATCGACGCCCGCGAACAACTGCACGGCGCCGTCGGCGAGGCGCACGTCCTTAAGGGCCAGAATGGGTGGAGCTGCTCGACTCATGGCCGCTGTCTAGCGGCCCTCACGCGCGAAGTCGTCAGCCAGGGAGTCATAAAACGCGGCTCTGGCTTCAGGCGAGGGCGTGTCCTCTTCGGTCAGGGGCTTTTGCTCGTCGTGGGCATCGGTTTCCTCCATGGGTTCCGCCGCAACTGGAAGCGCTTCGGCGGCCTGGATGAAGTCGAAGTCGTGAACCGCCACGCCCTTGTGCGCCTCGATCATGAATCGCCGCCAGATGTCGGCGGGCAGGGTCCCGCCTGTCACTCCGGCCATCAGGTCGCCGTCATCGTTGCCGACCCAGACGCCCGCCGCCCAGTCGGGGGTGAAGCCGACGAACCAGGCGTCGCGCCAGTCCTGGCTGGTGCCGGTCTTGCCGGCCGCCGGGCGGCCGAAGTCGGCCCTGTGGCCGGTGCCGCCGTAGACGACGCCCTCCATCATCCGCACCATTTGGCCGGCCAGTCGCTGATCGTAGACGGGCGCCGCTGCGGTCGGGGTATGTTGCCAGATCGTCTCGCCGCTGGAGGTGGTGATCGAGGTGATCAGGTATGACGCGCGCCGCTCGCCGCCGTTCTGGAAAACCTGGAAGGCGTTGGTCAGCTCGCGAAGGGTGACTTCATAGGAGCCCAGCGCCACGGTCAAATTGGGCTGGGCGGGAATACCCGACAATCCGAACCGGCGCGAGATTTCGCCCAGCTTGTCGCGGCCCACCTGTTGGGCAAGCTGGGCGGCAATGGTGTTGACCGATCTGGCCAATGCCTGGTCCACCCGCATGACGCCGGAGTAACCCCCTCCATAGTTGGAGGGCCGCCAGCCGCCGATATTGACTGGCTTGTCGGTTTTCAGGTCCTCGGGCCGCACGCCCTTTTCCAGCGCCGCGGCGTAGACTAGCGGCTTGAAGGCCGAGCCGGGCTGGCGGCGGGCCTGGGTCGCCCGGTTGAACGGGCTTTCATCATGGTCGACGCCGCCGACCACAGCGCGGATGGCGCCGTCCGGCGTCATGGCGATCATTGCCGCCTGGCTGGCGTTGACGCTACGGCCATCGCGCGCGATGGCCTCGGCGACGATGGTCTGGGCTTTGAGCTGCAGGACCGGATCGATGGTCAGCCGAACAACCAGATCGGGCGCGTTCTCGCCGGCGATGGCGGTGGCTTCCGCCGCGGCCAGGTCCAGCACATAACCAAAATCCCGGTCACCCGAAGGCGGCGGCGAAAGCGTCGGGGGCGCCTCGATCGCGGCCGCTTCCTGGGCGGGTGTGATCCAGCGTTCCTCGCGCATCACCGTCAGCACGGTCTGCGAGCGCTTCACGGCGTCGGGCATGTTGCGGGTGGGTGAAAGCCTTGAAGGCGCCTTGGGCAGCGAGGCCAGAAGCGCGGCCTCACCAACCGTCAGGGTTTGGGCGGAATGGCCGAAATACTGTACGCTGGCGGCATCCAGCCCGTACGAGCGCTCACCGAAATAGATGCGGTTGAGATAGAGTTCCAGCACCTCGTCCTTGGTCAGCCGGCCTTCCAGCCGCCAGGCGATGAAGGCCTCCTGGATCTTTCGCTTCAGGGTCCGGTCCGGCTTCAGGAACAGAGTCTTGGCGATCTGCTGGGTCAGGGTCGAGGCGCCCTGGTCGGGGCCGTCGGACCGTACATTGCGGAATGCGGCGCGCACGATCGAACGCACTTCAACCGGTCCATGCTGATAGAAACGCCGGTCCTCGGCAGCGAGGAAGGCCCTAGGCACATAGATCGGCAATTGGCTGATCGACACCTTGTGACCGTTACGGGCGCCGCGGGTGGCCAGCACCTGGCCGTTGACGTCCTCAAAGGTGATGCCGGGCTCGCGGGCCACGGACCACAGATGCTGGTCATCGGGCAGTTTCGGCAGGTCGTAAAACAGCCAGGCCGCCGTCCCGCCGATCGCCGCCAGCAGGCCCACGAAGACAAAGGCTATCACCGCATTCAGCCGCTTGCCGCGCCGCCGGACGGGCTTGGGCGCAGGTTTGGGCGAGGCGCCTCGCGGCGGACCGCTGGCGCGCCGTCCGAACCCTCTCTGAGGGCCGCCCGAATCAGTGGTGTCGTTGCTCATGTCCTGATTGGATAGCGTTCAGCGCCTGAAAAGGGTTAGGAGGCAAGGACCATGCCGCCGGAAAAGCCATTCTGGGAAACAAAATCCCTGCAGGAGATGACGCCGCGTGAGTGGGAATCCCTGTGCGACGGCTGCGGGCTCTGCTGTCTGGTGCGGTTCGAAGACGAAGACACCGGTGAGGTCATTCCCACGCGCGTGCACTGCACGCTGTTCGATCCGCAGGTCTGCCGCTGCACCGACTATGCGAACCGCAAGGCCCGCGTGCCCGACTGTATCCAGCTCGAGCCCGGCAATATCGAGACGCTGGCATGGATGCCGAAATCCTGCGCCTACCGCCGGCTGCACGAGGGCCGGGGCCTGGCGGCCTGGCATCCACTGGTCTCTGGCGATCCCGAAAGCGTGCATGCCGCCGGGGTGTCGATCCGTGGCCAGACCATATCCGAAGACGCCCTCGTCGAAGCCGAGGACGCCCTGGATTTCGAAGCGCCGGATCTGAACGCCGAGCGCGGGTTAGACTAGAGCGACAGGATCAGGCCGAGGCCTAAGGGTCTTCGCCGTAGGTGTTGGGACCGGCCGTTCCGGGTGTCGCGCACCGCCCGCGCGACTTGCATCGCAAGGAATTTATTCAGGGAAACAGCGTTCTGCCTAGGTCGATTATGTTGGCCTGCTTCTGGGGGTGTGACCATCAATCAGGCAAAACCCTTGCGTCTGACCGCTGCTAGCCTAACTGAAAGGCGAACATTGCGATCCGTCATTGGATAATCCTCGACCTTGGCCAACGATCCCTATTCAGAACTCGGCGTCTCGAAGGCGGCCAACGCCGACGAGATCCGCAAGGCGTTTCGCAAGCTTGCCAAACAGTATCACCCGGACGCCAATCCCGGGAACAAGGCGGCCGAGGAACGGTTCAAAAGGGTTTCCGGCGCCTTCGACATCGTCGGCGATCCCGACAAGCGCAAGAAATTCGATGCCGGCCAGATTGACGCCGACGGGCGTGAAACCATGCGCGGGTTTACTGGCGGGCAGGGACCCTCGGGTCAGGGCCCGTTCGGCGCCCGCGGATCGCAATTCCACCCGGGCGGGCGCAGCGCCCAGTTTGAAGGCGTCGATATCGAAGACATCCTGGGGGAAATGTTCGGCCGTGGTGGCCGGCAGCCAGGCGGCCGAGGCTTCAGGCCGCCGCCGCCCGCAAAAGGCGCCGATGTCCGCGGCAAGGTCGACATCAGCCTGGAAGAGGCCATTGCCGGCGCCAAGAAGCGGCTGGCGTTCTCGGACGGGCGCACCATGGAGGTCACCATTCCCAAAGGCGCCGGCGATGGCCAGGTGCTGCGCATGAAAGGCCAGGGACAGGGCGGCCCGGGAGGGCCGGGCGATGCGCTTATCGAAGTCGCCATCCGGCCGCATCCGGTATACCGCATCGAAGGCGAAAACCTCACCATGGATGTGCCTGTCTCGGTTCCAGACGCGGTGCTGGGAGGCAAGGTTACCGCGCCAACGCCCGAGGGTAATGTATCCCTGACCGTACCCCCAGGCGCCAATTCCGGTCAGATCCTGAGACTCAAGGGCCGCGGTCTGCCCAAGGGCGGCAAGCGTGGCGACCTGCTCGCCCGGCTGGTGGTCACGCTGCCGGATGCGCCGGACGCTGAATTGCAGAAATTCGCGCAGGTCTGGCGCGACGAGCGGTCGTACACGCCGAAGCGGAAGAGTTAGTCTTCGCCGAACTCCAGCGCCGCGGCCGCGCCGCCACTCCAGCCGCCTTTGGGGCAGGTCGCCGGAACCGGCAGCGCCGCGGGAGGACCGCCGCGGCGCCGGCGAGTCTTGTTGTATTCCACCGCGTTGCTGAACCACGCCATTCGCCGCATATTTTCCTCATCGTCAGGAGGCATGAACCGGGCCAGGAATTCAGGCGATTTACGCTTGCTCATGGCCGCAGCGTAGCGCCGTTCGCGGGTGGGTGAAAGTTGACGCAGGGCCCTGTGGCGCCTAGCACCACATCATGCGCAAGCTTGGCGATCTCAGTCTGACCAGCGGCCGGCCTCTCGTGGCGGTCAGCTTCACCGACGCCGACGCGCGGGACGACCTTGTCGAGGCCCGCCACGCGGGTGTCGCCATTGCTGAATTGCGCATCGATCTGTTTGCGCGCCTGACGCCGGATTATGTGGCCCGTCAGGCCGAGCGCCTGTCGGGCCTCCCCAGCCTCGCCACCATTCGCCTGGCGAGCGAGGGCGGCGCGTGGACGGGCGAC
The DNA here is from genome assembly GCA_947475875.1 of Caulobacteraceae bacterium. Lineage (GTDB taxonomy): Bacteria > Pseudomonadota > Alphaproteobacteria > Caulobacterales > Caulobacteraceae > UBA5005. The sequence goes on from CANJME010000004.1 coordinate 112,343, forward strand.
GAGGCCGCGCGCATCGCCCTGTTCAGCGCCGTTCTGCCACTGGTCGACGGTCTCGACATTGAACTGCGGACACCGGCGACCATCGCCGCGCTGCAGCCGGCGCTGCGCGAGGCCGGCAAGCTGCTGGTGGTATCGCACCACGATGTTGAGGGAACGCCGCCGTACGAAACGCTCGCCGAGATTTGCCGGCGCGCGGCCGACGCTGGCGCCGATGTAGTCAAGATCGCAACCCTGGTGCGCGGCGATGACGATATCGCCAACCTGGCCCGGCTGCTGGTCGAGCTTCCTGCGCGCAATCTGGTGGTGATCGGCATGGGCGAGAAGGGGGTGGCGACGCGCATTGCCTTTCCCGGCAAGGGCTCGCTGTTCACCTTCGCCGCCAAGGGTGACCGGGCCAGCGCGCCTGGCCAGATTCCCTATCCGGAGATGCTGCGCCGCCTTTCGGGAACGCAAGCGTCCGTCAAGTCTTCCTAACACCCGCGTTCAGGGGCTATTCAGGCCAATGGAGCTAGTTCAGGCACAATGAAGCGTTCTGTCATCATCGCCATGGTGCTCGCCGCCGGTCTCTCGGCGGCCGATGGTGCGTGGGCGCAAAAGCCGACAGAGCCGCCCGCACGCGATGAAAAACCGCCCCCCAAGGAACAGCCGAAGGTCAGCCTGAAGCCCATCGGCGAGGTCATCGCCCAGATCGCCCGCCAGACTCCTGGCCGTTCCTTGGACAGCCAGACCGTGACCCAGCCTGGCGGCGCGGTTGTCTATCAGATCCAGTGGATGACCGCCGACAACCGGCGCATCACCATTGTGGTCGACGCCCAGTCGGGCCGCATTCTCAGTCAGGGCCGCTAGCCGATGCGCGTATTGATCGTCGAGGATGAACCGGATCTGGCCCGTCAGTTGAGGACGGCGCTGGGCGACGCCGGCTACGCGGTCGACCACGCCCCCGATGGCGAGGAAGCCGCATTCCTGGGCGACACTGAGCCCTACGACGCCATTGTGCTCGATCTCGGCCTGCCCAAGATCGATGGGGTGTCGGTGCTGGAGCAATGGCGGCGGGACGGGATCGCCACGCCCGTGTTGATCCTCACCGCCCGGGGGGCCTGGAGCGAGAAGGTCGCCGGGTTCGACGCCGGGGCCGACGACTATCTGACCAAGCCGTTTCACACCGAGGAACTGCTGGCCCGTTTGCGTGCGCTGCTGCGGCGCTCGGCCGGCCATGCGTCGGCCAATCTGGCCTGCGGGGAACTAAGGCTCGATCCGAAGGCGGCGCGCGCCAGCGTCGATGGCGAGCCGTTGCGCCTGACCAGCCTGGAATACCGGCTGTTGCACTATCTGATGATGCACCAGGACCGGGTGATCAGCCGCACCGAGCTGGTCGAGCACCTCTACGATCAGGATTTCGACCGCGATTCCAACACCATCGAGGTGTTCATCGGCAGGCTTCGCAAGAAGATCGGGGCCGACCGGATCGAAACCGTGCGCGGCCTCGGCTACCGGCTGATTTGCCTTCCCGGCGAGCCCAATTGAAACTGCGTCTTCCCGGCAAACCATCGCTGGTTCGCCGACTGATCCTGCTCGCCACCGGCTGGTCGCTGATCGTTCTGCTGGTCGCAGGCATCGTGCTTTCCGCCCAGTTCGAGCGCGCGGCGACGGACCGGCTCGACACCGATCTCGGCAGCCTGGCCGACGGTCTTTCCGCCGGGATCGATGTCGAAGGCGGCGTGGTTGTCATCCCCGAGGTGAACGACGAACGGTTCACCCGCACCTTCGCCGGCCGCTACTGGCAGATCGCCGAGGTTCGGGCTGACAACGTCCTGGTTTCCGTCGCCCGCTCGCGGTCGCTGGGCGATACGCAACTGGTGCTGCCGCCGTCGGGCATGGCCGGTCTGCAGGCGACCAACAAGCCCGTCCCCTACGATGCGCCGGGCCCCGTCCGCCCGAACGGCCTCGGTCACCAGAAACTGCGGGCCAGCGCGCTGCTTATTCGCATCGACGACAATCCGCCTCTGATCATCATGGTGGCCGAGGACCGCACGGCGGTGGATCGCGAGATCCGCACTTTCGCTACAACCACCGCCATTGCGTTGATATTGTTAGGACTTTTCATTATTGCCGGGGTCTGGATTCAGGTTCGCGTGGGACTCCAGCCTCTGTTTGATCTCAGCCGCGAGGTCTCCGACGTGCGAAACGGGCGCGCCGATCGGCTGGCGGAGTCCTACCCCGCCGAACTCGCGCCCCTGGCCCAGGAACTGAACGCGCTCGTTGCCCACAATCACGAGGTGGTCGAGCGCCAGCGCACCCACGTCGGCAATCTCGCCCACGCGCTGAAGACGCCGATCTCGGTGATGATGGCCGAAGCCGGCTCGCACCCCGGCGCCCTGGCCGATGTGGTCAGCCGCCAGTCCAAGGCCATGCACGATCATGTCGAGCACCACCTTCAGCGGGCCAGAGCCGCCGCCCGCGCCCAGGGCAATCGTGAGGTGACCCCGGTCGAGCCGGTCATTGAGGAACTGGCCCGTACGCTGGAGCGAATATTCCGCGACCGCGGCGTTTCTATCGATTGGCGCTGCCCGCCGGATCTCGGCTTTCGCGGCGAGCGGCAGGACCTGCTCGAGATCGTCGGCAATGTGCTGGAGAACGCCTGCAAATGGAGCGCCGGCAAGGTTTCGGTCACGGTCGGGACGCCCGAAACGGAGAGCTTCACCCTGATCATCGAGGACGATGGTTCGGGCCTGCCGGCTGATCGCCGGGCTGAGGTGTTGAAACGCGGCGCACGGCTCGATGAAAAGACGCCCGGCACCGGTCTTGGCCTTTCGATCGTCGACGAACTCGCCCGGGCCTATGGGGGCAGCGTTTCACTCGGCGATTCAAAGCTCGGCGGACTACACGTGGAGCTGAAGCTGCCGCGCGCCGAACACTAAGGCGCTTCAGCCATTCGTCCTTTGCAAAGCCTTAACTCGGCGCGTCCAAGGTAAGCGTCGGGAATCCTTCAAGGAAGGGCGCCCCGGTCCTTGCAAGGGAATACGGCGTATGGCGGTGCTTTCCGCGAGTCAGCTGCAGGTCATCACGACGCTGATTGATTCGGCGCCGGATTCGGCGATCCGCAGCCTCGATATGGCCCTGGCCTCGGAGGCGGGGACCGAAGGGCCGATGGCCCTGATCCGCGATATGGTCTCAAGCGAAGCTGGAGAACGCCGCGCCCGCCGCATGACCTTCGCGCCGCTGGCCGGGCTTTGTGGCTCGTCGGGTTCTGACGGATCAAGCAAGGCCCTTCCCGGTCAAACCCTCGCCTTGCTCTGGCGAGCCCTGAAGACTGATCTTCCAGACCAGGTGTCTCTGGCTGTCGCCACCTCCCTGCATGCTGACGAAGAGGAAGGCGCCGAGGTCTATGACGCCCTGTGCGCCGCCGCCGCGACGGGACTGCGCAAGCCTGAGGGCACCTCCTATGCCGGGGCCGCCACTGCGCTCGAAAAATCCGCGCCCGGTGCAGCCGCCGAGGTGGCGAACTTCCTCGACCTGGCGCCGCTCAGCCGCGAGGCGATGAGCAAGCTGACCGACTGGGTCAGCCGCATGACCGACGAGCGCGCCGCCGCCATCCGTCTGGCCTATCGCGACGCCTCGGCGATCTCACCGGACGCGGGGCCCCGTTTGCTGGAAGTTCTCGCCTCGCGCCTGGACGAGCCCTGGCTGGTGCTGCGCCTGATCGGCGCCATCCACGAAAAGCCTACAGACCGCTTCCTCCACGGCTCCGAGTTGCGTGAGGTCTGCGAGCGCATCCTCGATGACATCGATCGCCGTGTCGACGAATTCACCGCCTTCGACCCACAGGGGGGCGTCAGCGCCGGCAATACCGCCGCGACCAACCTCATTCGTGCGGTTGCGGAAATCGCCGAGCTTGAGGAGACAGTCGATCTGCGCAAGGACGGTCCCTGGGGTGGACGGATCATCAAGCAGAAGGGGCTGTTCACCAAAAAAGCCGAGGCGCTGCTCAAGCGGATTGAAGACGTCGTCAACGCGGCCTTGCCAGTCAAACCCTCGAAATACGGCAAGGGTTTGCGGGGCGCGCCGACCTTCGAGCGCGCGCCCGATCCGGTCGCCGTCGCCCGCGCCGAGGCCATGCTGACGTTTCTGGAAAAATCCCGTGGTCCCGCCCAGACCGGGGGCTTTGCTTCGCTTCGCGCCAAAGTCATCGAGCGGCTGGACGACCGGATGGACCACTACGTCAACGATGTGCTCGACAATCTGCGCGGCGACGAGCCGGACGAGCCGCAACGCGCCTCTGAATTCCTGGAGATCGCCGCGGGTCTGATCGGTCTCTATCGCGACGAAATGGCGGCCCAGATCGTGCGCCGGAGAGCCGCAGCCTAGCTCTGCCCTTATCCGGCTTATTCTCCTCGCGAAAGCGCGCGCGATAGGCTAGCAAGCGCCCATGATCGTCTTCTGGATCGCCGCTGTTCTGGCGAGCGGCCTCGCCTTGGGTTTGATGGCGTGGCTGGCCGCCCGCCCCGTGGCGGTGGCGACCGATCCTTCGCGCACAGTCTATCGCCGTCAGCTCTCGGAAATCGATGATCTGGCCGAGCGCGGTTTGCTTGGCGAGGAAGAGCGCGCATCGGCCCACGCCGAAGCCGCACGGCGGCTCCTGAGCGAAACCGACACCGTCGCCGAGGCCCCCTCACCCCCGGGAGCGCGCACCTTTGTCTGGGGCATGGCCTTGCTGACCGGCGTCTTTGCTGTTGTCATCTACTTGCTGGTGGGTAGTCCGGGCGCGCCCGATCAGCCGATGTCCCGGCGGCTGGCTGAGTGGCAGGCGAAGGCCGATAGCGGGTCGGCCGATCTGGACATACGCCAGGTCCTGGCGCTCTTTGAACAGCACTTGAAGCTGGATCTGCGCCAGTCGCCTGAAAAACGCGAAGTCGCCGGCAATCCTGGGTTTTACGCAGCCATGGCTGATCTGCAGATGAAGACGGGCGATGCCCTGTCGGCTGAACGCAATCTCGAGCGCGCAGTGTCGATGGGACCGGACAACGTTGACGCCTGGGTGCAGCTGGGCATCGCCCAGATGGATCTTGCGGAAGGCCAGGTGACACCCAAGGTCCGGGCCTCATTCGAAAAGGCCCTGGCGCTCGATCCGAAGCGGGCCGAGCCGCGCTTCTTCCTGGCCAATGACGCCATTGAAAAAGGCCACAAGGCCGAGGGGCTTGCCGCCCTGAAGGCGCTCTTGCCCGAACTTCCCCCTGAGCCGCAGCGCCAGGTCGCCGAACGCATCGCCGAGGTCGAAAAAGGACCGGCCGCAGCGCCCAGTGTGGCGACGAGCCCGGCGGTCATGGCCATGGTTGAGGGGCTGGCTGAGCGCCTCCGCACCGACCCCAACGATCCGGCCGGCTGGGCAAGGCTGGTGCATGCCTATGCGGTCCAGAACGACACGGCCAAGCTGAACGCAGCCCTGACCGAAGCCCGGCGTTACTTCAAGAACCGGCCGGCCGATCTGGCCGGTATCGAGGCGGCGGCGAGCGCCAACGCGCCGCCACAATGATGAGGAATTAGAAGATCGTGGCCTGGTTGCCAAAATCGAAGAAGGCGCAACGCCGTCTGACGGTCGTGCTGATCGCCGGGGTCTTTCTGGCTGCGGCGGGCGGTCTGGTGCTCTACGGCCTGAGCGGCTCCATAGACATGTTCTACTCTACCTCGGAGGTCGCCAAGGCCAAGCCGCCTGTGGGCCGCAGGATTCAACTGGGCGGTTTGGTCGAAAATGGCAGCCTTCACACCTATCAGGACGGCACCATCGATTTCGTCGTAACTGACGGCCTGGCCAGCACCAAGGTGATCTACAAGGGCGAAATCCCGCCCCTGTTCCGCGAAGGTCAGGGCACGGTTGTCAAGGGTGCGTTTGAGCAGGGCGGCGTCTTCCGTGCCACCTGGGTTCTGGCCAAACACGACGAAAACTACATGCCGCGAGAGCTGAGCAAGGCGCTCCAGGACGCCAAGGACGCCGGCGAACGAACGGGCGCACCGCCCACGACCGAGGCCCCCGCCAAGCTCAATCCCTTCAAGGTTCCCTCATGATCGCTGAGTTGGGCGCCTTCGCCTTTGCCCTGGCCTTTGCCCTGTCGATCGCCCAGGTGGGGCTGTCGGTCACCGCGCGCATCCGCGGCTCGGCCATGCTGCGCGGAGCGGGCGAAGGGGCGGCTGGCGCGGCGTTCCTTTCCGTTCTGCTGGCCTTCGGCTGCCTGATGATCTCGTTCCTGCGCTCGGATTTTTCCCTGCTCAACGTCGCGGAAAACTCAAATTCCGAGCAGCCCTTGCTCTACCGGTTCGCCGCCAGCTGGGGCAGCCACGAGGGCTCGATGATCCTCTGGTGCCTGGCGCTGACCGCGTTCGGCGCGGTCGTGGCCCTGACCGGACGCAACCTGCCCTGGAAGCTCAAGACCTCGACGGTGGCCACGCAAGGCTGGCTGGGCGCGCTCTTCATGGGCTACACCCTCTTTGCCTCCAACCCTTTTGTCCGCCTGCTGGAGGTCCCGGTCGAAGGCGCCCAGCTCAAGCCCCTGCTGCAAGACCCGGCGATGGCCTTCCATCCGCCCATGCTCTACCTGGGTTATGTCGGCTTTTCGGTGGTGTTTTCCTTCGCCATCGCCGCCCTGATTGAGGGCAAGGCGGACGCGGCCTGGGCGCGCTGGGTCAGGCCCTGGACCCTGGCCGCGTGGAGCCTGCTCACCACCGGCATCACCCTGGGCTCCTTCTGGGCCTATTACGAACTCGGCTGGGGCGGCTGGTGGGCCTGGGATCCGGTCGAGAACGCCAGCTTCATGCCCTGGCTTATCGGTACGGCCTTGCTGCACTCGGCGATCGTCACTGAAAAGCGCGGCGCCATGCAGGGCTGGACCATTTTTCTGGCGCTCTGCACCTTCAGCTTTTCCATGCTGGGCACGTTCACCGTGCGCTCGGGGACGATCATGAGCGTCCACGCCTTCGCCACCGATCCGAAGCGGGGAATCATCCTTCTGGCCATCATGGCGCTGGCCTCCGGCGTCGGCTTCACGCTCTTTGCCTGGCGCGCGCCGAAGTTCGCGCCTGGCGGGCTCTATGCGCCGGTCAGTCGCGAGACGACCTTGCTGCTCAACAACCTGTTCCTAGCCGCCGCTACCTTGCTGGTGCTGAGCGGCACGCTATTTCCCACCGTCTACGAGGCCGTCACCGGAAAGGCGATGTCTGTGGGCGCACCGTTCTTCAACGTTACTTTCGGACCGATCATGGCGCTGGCTCTAGTCATCCTGCCGGCCGGGCCGTTAATCGCGTGGAAGCGTGGCGATATTCAGGGCGCGTTCCAACGTCTGGCTCTGGCCGGCGGCTTTGCTCTGGCGGCGGCGGTCGCGGGCTATGCCCTGGTCAGCCCCAAACGTGCGCTGGCCGCGGTCGGGTGCGGTCTCGGCATGTGGGTGATCGCCGGCACCCTGACCGAACTGGCCGAGCGGGCCCAACTGGGCAGGGCCGCCCTATCCGAAGTATTCCGCCGCCTGCGCGGACTGCCACGCGGCGCCTGGGGCATGACGCTGGCCCACCTTGGGATGGGCGTGTTCGTCCTGGGCGCCTGCATAGAGATCGGCGGCAAGGTCGAGGTGGTCAAGGTCATGGCGGCCGGTGACACCATGGACTTCGGCGCCTATCAGCTTCGGCTGGATTCGGTGGGTCCGTTCGACGGGCCCAACTACATCGCTGAGCGCGGCCATGTGACCGTGACCAAGCATGGCAGCCCGGTGTGCCAAGGCGCGCCCGAGCAGCGCACATTCCCCCAGCCGCAGGGCCGCACCGACACAGCCGAGGTCGCCCTTTGCTATCGCGGCGCCACCCACCTCTACGTCCGCCTCGGCGACCGGCGTCCGGGCCCGGACGGCGTCGACCGCTGGATGATCACGTCTTACGTGAATCCGTGGGCCACCCTGATCTTCCTTGGACCGTTCCTGATGGCCCTAGGCGGGGTGACGTCGCTCTCCGATCGCCGTCTTCGCCTTGGTGTGGCGCGCAAGTCGAAAGCCGCGGCCCCGGTCAAGCCCGTCAAGCGCCGCAAGCCGGTGACGGCATGAGGCGTCTGACCGCTCTCGTCACCGCCGCCGCCCTGATGGTGATGCTGGGTGCGGCCTCCGACGATCCGGCCGAGCATCTGAAGAATCCCAAACAGGAAGCCCGCGCCGAGGCTCTTTTCGACCAGATCCGTTGCATGGTCTGTCAGACCGAGAGCATCGCCGCCTCCGAAGCCGATCTGGCCCATGATATGCGCACACTGGTGCGGGGTCAGGTCGCCGAGGGCAAGTCCGACCGGGATGTCCTGGACTACATGTATGCACGCTATGGGCCTGCGATCCTCTTACGTCCGCGTCTCACCCCCGGAACAGCATTGCTTTGGGGGCTGCCGTTCGCGGTCATCGTTGGCGGATTGCTGGCGCTTTTTCTCCGGCGGCGAAAGGGCGCAGTCACCCTGGAACCGGTTCTCAGCAAGGCTGAGATTGCAGCGCTCAAGGCCTTGGAAACAAAGACGAAAGAAGACGGGGCATCCTGACACCATTGCGCCCAACTTCGGCCTCACCAAGTACAAGAGGCGCCTCTAGACCGATGCTATCGGCCGGGTATGCGCGCAAGCCCTTGGCGGCGTCGCACATTCTGCCCTATTAGGTGAAACAACGTCCCGGCTTCCATGGCTAGGGTTATGGTTTTGAAGGAAAAAATGACCGCGAAAAGGAACGGCTCGCCGACCACGACGGGCACCATCATTGGCATCGTCGCCGCTATTTGCGTGACCGGCGCGGCCTTGGCCGGCTCGGAGGGTCTTATTCAGATCCCGGGCATCGGCCCGCGCATGCAACTGAACCAGGCTTCGAGCGCGCCGATCTTCCAGCCACCTCCGGGCGCGCCGCTGTCATTCGCCGACATTTTCGAGCGTGTGTCGCCGGCGGTGGTCTCGATCATCGTCAAGGCCGACATCCCCGTCACTCGCCAGCAGGTTCCGAACATCCCCGGCCTGCCGCCGGGCTTCCAACTGTTCCCCGGCCAGCCGGATGACAGCGGCCCCGACACCCGCGAGGCCCAGGCCGAGGGTTCGGGCTTTTTCATCTCCGCGGACGGCTACATCGTCACCAACAACCACGTGGTGGCGAATTCCAAGGAAATCACGGTCACCATGACCGACAAGCATGAGCTCAAGGCCACGGTGGTCGGTCGCGACCAGTCCACGGACCTGGCGGTCATCAAGGTCGAGAAGGTCGGCGGGCGCAACTTCCCGTTCGTGAACTTCGAAAACTCGGCCGTGCCCCGGGTGGGCGACTGGGTTATCTCAATCGGTAACCCGTTCGGCCTCGGCGGCACGGCCACCGCCGGCATTGTCTCGGCTTACAACCGCAACCTGCCGAACGACGACGAGCCGGCTTCGCGCTTCGTCGACTATCTGCAGATTGATAGCGCCATCAACCGCGGCAATTCCGGCGGTCCTACTTTCGACGTCTATGGTCGCGTGATCGGCGTCAATTCAGCGATCTACTCCCCGGGACAAAGCGGCGGTTCGGTCGGCATCGGTTTCGCCATTCCGGCCAGTGTCGCTGAAAATGTCGCCAAGCAGCTGATCGAACGCGGCAGCATCACGCGCGGCTATCTCGGCGCGGGCGTTCGCCCCTATGACAAGGATCTGGCCGAATCCATCGGCCGTGACTTCCCGGAAGGGGCCGGCGGCGCCTTCGTTTCCGAAATTGTTGAAAACGGTCCGGCTGAACGAGGCGGTTTGCAGGTTGGCGATATCATCCTGCAGCTCAACGGTCAGAAGATTGCTGACGCCACGGCGCTGACGCGTGCGGCGGCGGCCAGCAAGCCGGGCGACACTCTTCGCATTGAAGTCCTGCGTGAAGGCAAGACCGTCAATCTGACCGTGCGCTCCGGCACCCGTCCGGGCGAAGACGATCTCGACAACCCCAACGCCGATCGCAGCGGCACCGGCGGCGGCGCCCCCAAGGGCGGCAATCGTGGCGGACGCGGCGGCAGAGGCGGGGCCGTTCCCGAAGAGCGGCAACCCGGCCCCACCGTGATGGGCGTCGAAATGGGAACCGTAGATGCCGCCGCCCGGCGTCAGTATGTTATCCCCGACGAAATCAATGGGGTGCTGGTGATCGGTATCGATCAGGCCTCGTCCTTCGCGTCGAACCTGCAGCCCGGCGACGTGATCGTGCGCGCCGGTGACAAGGCGGTGTCCAAGCCCTCAGAGGTCCAGGCGGTGATCGCCGCTCAAAAGGCGACCGGCCGCAAGACCGTGCTGCTGTTCATCAGCCGCAGGGGCGATGACGGCGCCAGAACCACGATCTCCGGCATCCTCTCACTCGAAGAGGACGCGACCCCGCCGGCGCGCGGCGGGCGTGGCGGTCGTGGTGGCGGCGGCCGCGGCGGCGCTCCAGGCGGCGGGCGAGGTGGCGGCGGCGCGCAGTAGCCTCTACCGTCTGACAGAAACAGGAACCCCGCTCCGGTCATCCGGGGCGGGGTTTTTGCTAACCTTCACTTCAGGAGTGAGACCGGAACCCAAACGGGTTGATCCAGCAGTTGCTGGGCCTTGCCCTTGGCCAACATGTCGACCCGCAGGGACGATCCCCCGCCGCCGCCAAGCGCCTCGTGCAGCAGGAAGTTCAGACCATGGATACCCGGCAGGTAGAAGCGTTCGACCTTGCGTTCGCCTTCGCCTTCGAACTCATGGGCGAATACCTGTGCCACCCGCTCGGGTGTCAGGGCGGCGCGAAGGTGGGGCAGATATTCGGGCCGGCGCGCGATCACCCCGACGTTGAAGTTGTCGCCCTTGTCGCCTGATCGGGCCCAGGCGAGCCGGATCAGCGGAACCTCGACGGTTTCGCCTTCATCTTGCGGCGCGGCGGGCGGGTCCGGGCGCTTGACGTCGGAGCTGGCGAAGACGCCAGGCTGTGCCGCGAACCAGGTTTGTCGTTGCCCTTCCAGATCGATGACCACCGGAACCTCGTTCTTGGAGATCAGGAACGAGAACAGCCGCATCACCTTCAGTTTCTTCGCGTCCAGCGCCATCCAGGTGGTGGTGCCCACCGACATGGAGGTGATCGGCGAGGACCATTCCCTGAGGAACACCTTGATGGCTTTCTCATCGTCGTGTTCGACCGAAAGCTTGAGCATCACCTCGCGCGCGGCGCTGGCCGCCGGGTCCTCACCGTAAGTCGCGCCCGAGCCGATCACGTCGATCCGGCTGGCGCGGAAGGGCGCGAGGTTGCGATCGCGCAGCATCTCACTGACCCTCGTCAGCACGGCCTCAGCCTGTCTCTGCGCCTTGGCCGGCGCATCGATGCCGAGGATCGGCGTCAGCGAAGTGGCCCGAAACCCGTCGAACCAGGTGGCGCACACCTTATAGGTCGCGGTCGGCGCATAGCCCTTGGCGCCGGCCACCTCGACCCGGTTCTCGCCCGCCTGGGTCATGGTGACGCCCGAAAAGTCGCAGACCACGTCGGGGACGATATAGGCTTGCGGATCGCCGACCTCGTAGAGCATCTGCTCGCCCACGGTGGCGGGGGTAACGAGGCCGCCGCTGCCCTCCGGCTTGGTCAGGGTGAAGCTGCCGTCGGCCCGGCATTCGGCGATCGGATAGCCGATGTGGGCCCAGTCGGGCACGTCCTTCCAGTCAGTGAAGAGCCCGCCCGTCGACTGGGCGCCGCATTCCAGCACATGCCCGACCAGCGTGCCGGCCGCCAGCCGGTCATAGTCGGCAGGGGTCCAGCCGAACTCGTGGATCAGCGGCGCCAGGCCCAGGGCCGAATCCACCACCCGCCCGGTGATCACATGGTCAGCGCCGCGCGCGAGGGCCTCGGCGATCGGAAAGGCGCCCAGGTAGGCGTTAATCCCGGCCAACTTCGCGGGGTTCGGGAACGACGCGCCAGAAAACATCTCGGTGACGCCGGCGGCCGCGAATTCGGCGGCCTGGCCGGTAAGGTCATCGCCTTCGACAATGGCGATCTTCGGGTTGAGGCCCTGTTCGCGGGCGATAGTCAGCATGCGCTCGCGGCAGGCGATGGGATTTACGCCGCCGGCGTTGGTGACGATCTTCACGCCCCGCCGGGTGATTTCGGCCAGGTTGTCCTTCCACACCCATTCGGTGAAATCGCGGGCGTAGCCGGCGGTCGGGTCAGCGCGCTTGATGACCGCCATGTAGGACATCGTCACCTCGGCCAGATAGTCGAGCATCAGATAGTCGACACCCGCCGCGATCAGCTGCGGCGCGGCCGTTGAGGAATCGCCGATCGAGGCGCTTGCCCCGCCGATGCGGATGGTCTTGCTCATGGTTCCCAGTATGGCGCGCTGGACCCGCGCGTTCCACCCTTCACAAAGCGTAGCTTTTTGTGAAAGGTGAACGCATGGCCCACGACGACCCAGAACCAGACCTTACAGCGCTTCACCTGGGGCAAAGGGTCGATCAGCTTGAGACCCTGCTGGTCGACAAGGGCCTGGTGGACCGCGCCGCGCTCGACGCCATTGTCGACGTCTATGAGAACGAGGTCGGCCCCAGGAATGGAGCGAAGGTTGTCGCCCGCGCCTGGACCGATCCGGCCTATAAACAGCGCCTGTTGGCCGACGGTCCTGCTGCGATTGCGGAACTGGGTTTCGCCGGCCGGCAGAGCGAACACCTGGTCGTCGTCGAAAATGGACCCAAGGTGCACAACCTCATCGTCTGCACCCTTTGCTCCTGTTACCCGTGGGCGCTGCTTGGTCTGCCGCCGGTCTGGTACAAGTCCGCGCCCTACCGCTCGCGCGCCGTGATCGATCCGCGCGGCGTGCTGGCCGATTTCGGCACCGTACTGGATGAGGATGTTGAGATCCGCGTCTGGGACTCTTCCGCCGAGATCCGCTATCTGGTTCTGCCTGAGCGCCCGGCCGAAACAGCTGGCTTAAGCGAGGACCAACTCGCTGACCTCGTCAGCCGCGACGCCATGATCGGCGTCGCCAAGGCCTCCAATCCATGAGCGAGGAACGTCCCCACGATATGGGGGGGATGAGTGGCTTCGGACCGGTTATTGCCGAGGCCAACGAGCCTGTTTTTCATGATCGCTGGGAGCAGCGCGTCTTCGCCATGGTTCTGGCCATGGCCGCCTGGCGCAAATGGACCCTCGACGCCTCGCGCTTCAATCGGGAGTCCCTACCCGCCGACATGTACAAGGCGCTGAGCTACTATCAGATCTGGCTGGCGGCGCTGGTCACCCAGATGCTCGACGCCAAGCTGATCAATCCGCAAGAGCTGGAAACGGGTCAGGCTGATGGCCCGCCCGCCACGCCGCCGCTCACCGCCGACCGGGTGCGCGGCGCGCTGAGCCGGGGCGGGCCATCATCGCGCGACACCGGTCGCAAGCCGGCTTTCGCGATCGGCCAGAAAGTTTGCGCCCGCAGGTTCGGCGAAACCCTGGAAATGCGTCTGCCGGAGTATGCCCGCGGACGCACAGGCGTCATCGAACAGTTTCACGGCAATCACGTCTATCCCGACACCAACGCCTTCGATCTGGGCGAAAATCCCCAGCCGCTCTATGGCGTGCGGTTCGCGGCCACTGATCTGTGGTGGGGCAAACAGGCCGACCCGCGCCATTCGGTGCGGCTGGATCTTTGGGAAGACTATCTCGAGCCGGCTTAGGCGCCCAATCAAAAGGCCGCCTCGCGGACTGCGGGGCGGCCTGATGAATTCGTCAGACGGCTGGCCTGTTAGGCCATCCCCTTCCGCATGGACTTCATGTCAGGCAGCGTCACGCCCGGCGTCGGAACGCCCAGAGCCTGGACGATACCGGCATAGACATGCTGCTCGGTCATGGTGCGGTTCGGATCGGGCCTGCCCGTCGCCGGGTCGAACCCGTAGGTCAGGGTCGTCTTGGTGTCGACGCCGCCCTGCACGGTGTTGCCGTTGACCAGCGGTGAGATGATCAGGAAGCCGTTGTTCAGGTCGTGGCCGGCGCCGAAGTTCATGGCGTTGGCCGGACGGTTGCGGGTGCGGCCGAACTCGGTCGCGAAGTAGATCATGCTGCGATCCCAGTAGCTCTGGCCGTCCTTGTACTCTTCGCTCTTCAGCAAGGTGATGAAGCGGTCGGTGACGCTGAGCGCGCGGGTCCACATCATCGATTGAGCCGACCGGACATCGTTGTGTGAGAAGTCAAAGCCCACGGGGGTGTTGATCAGGTCGCCGTCCTTAAGTCCGCCGCCGCCGGCTCCGCTGAAGCCGATGCTCGCGCCGTCTTTCAGCAAGCCATTGAGGTCCGGACCGAATGTTACGGTCACGGAGATGCCGTAGCGCAGCAATAGGAACGCCATGGCCGCCTGGGCTTCCAGGGGATCGGTCTTGTACTTCGGGAAGGCGTTGACGACCTTCTGCGACAGCTGTGACGCTTGCAGGCCGAATTGCGACAGCGGCATTTCGGTTGAGTCCGGGAAGAACATCAGCTTGGAGATCAGGTCCTCGCCCTCGACGCCCTTCAGCGGGTCGCCGCGCAGGCGCTCCCACTCGTCCAGACGCGCGCTCGAGGCAAAGGTCTTGGCGAATTCCGAATTGGGGTCGAGCCTGGAGTTGCGGAACTCGCGGGCCTTTTCGAACAGGTCGCGCGACGGCGCGTCTTTGATGCCCTTGTAGCCGTCTAGCGACAGGGGCCACAGGTTCGGGGCGGCGACGCGCTCGCCAAAGGCGTTCGACGGGATCGAGGCGTCGGTGCCGCGGTCGGTGAAAGACACGCCGTTGATCAGGTGCACGTTCGGAATGACCCGGCCGGCGCCGTAGTGGGTGGCGACCGCCTCCTGCAGGGTGCGGCCCTTGTATGCGGCGTTGCCGTTGATCGAACGGTATTCCGCGACGCCGTGGTTCACCGAGGTGCCGGTCATCGTCACCGTCATCATGTCAGCGTGGTGCTTCTTGACGAAGTTGGACTGGTTGCCGGTGAACGGGATCGGAATGGCCCCGATGGCGCGGGCCGAATAGTCGATGGCGGTGAACGGACTTCCGTCGATCTTCTGAACCAGCCGGTCGGGCCAGGCGTTGACGGTGGCGGCGTTGGCGCTCGTCGATTCCGGCACCGCCATGAACGAGTCGACCAGCGAGGCGCCGCCCGAACAGCACATCACGATCAGGAACTTCGGGTCTACGGCCGGCGCGCCCGCACGGGGCGCCTGGGCGAGAGCCTGGCCGGCGAACAGCGAGCCGCCGAGGGCTGCGCCCATCTGGGCCATGACGTTGCGGCGGGTCCAATAGTTCTTTTGCATAGCTTTAGCTCCTTATGCGGAGAGGATCAGTAAAAGGTGTTTTCAAGCGAGGAGGCGACGGCGAAACAACCCAACGTCACCCAGTCCTTCTCGATAGCGGCGACGGGATCTGAACGGCCGGCCGAAACGGTCTTGTAGAACTCGGCCATCTGGGCCTTCTCGGCGTTGGTGGCGGGACGGCGCAGGATGCGGTCGTAGATGGTGATCGTGGTCGTATCCATCCACGCCTTGTTCGGCGCGCGCGCGGCGGCGGCCCCGGCCGGTGCTTTGAACAGCACGGCGCTGGCCGGGGTTTCGATATCCTTCATCACCCGCGAGGTGCAGGCGTGGAGGGCGACACGGTCCATGGCGATCGGCGCGGCCAACGAGGCGTTTTCGAGCGGATCTAGGATGCGCATGTCGTAGGGCTCGACGCCGCCCAGCACGATCCTGAAGGCCTTGTCATTGCAGTCGTACTTGCCCAGTTCGACGCAGACCTGATCGCGCGGCAGTGAGAGGCCATCGGCCAGGTCGCGGACAAAGCGCTCGCCGTCCTTGAACTTGACGCGCGGATCGGCCGACGGGGTATCGGCCGCAAAGCCGGCGCCGGCGGTGGTCAGCAGAACCGCGAGGCTCGCGGCGACGGTGAGGGATTTACGGAGCGGCATAGGCATTGGTCAGCACCAGTTCGTGAAGCATTTTTTCGACGCGGTAGTTCGAGCCGGTGGGGCTCATCAGGCTCTTCCACAAAGATGTGTACTCGGGCTGGTCGGCGGCGGTGGGCTCACGTCCGACCAGCTGCTTCCAGTAATCGAACACCACCTTCTGGGCGAAGTCCTCGCTGTTTGAGGCCACGCGGCCCCAGTCAACCAGATCCTTGACCGGCTGGCCGAGCAGGATACCGCTCGCGGGCGCCTGCACAACCCGCTCGGAGTCGGTCTTTGTGAAGGAGTTCAGGCGATTGGCGGCGTAGGTGCCGCCGCCCGAGATACCGTTGTAGCGCGAGAACGGATAGCTCAGTGGGTCCAGCGTCGAGTGGCAACCGGCGCAGGCCGGAGCCTGCACGCCCTTGGCGTCATAGTCGATCGGCTCGCCCTGCACCGGATGCAGGCCCTGCATCTTGGCGATGTTATGGCCGAGATAGCTCCGGTAGGCCGCCGCGGCGGTAGTGCGCGGAATGGCGGTGAACATGGTGTTGACCACGCCGAACCAATGGGTCGTCAGCATGCCGGCGCGCTTGTCGACCGGCACCAGCTGGCCCAGTGCGCCCCGCTTGGTGGCCAGCTCTTCCTCGGTCATCTTCACCAGAGTTGGCGGAGCGTCCGAGGTGCGCTTGACGTAGTAGGTCGCGGTGAGCAGTTCGCGCACGTCGCGGTCGCCGCTGTTGATGTAGCTGTAAAGGTTGTAGTCGAAGTCGTAGTCGGCCAGCGGGATCGACCCCGGACGGGTGCCCGCCTTGATGCTGGTGGCCGGCGCGACCTTCGGATTGGCCAGGCGCCAGACGATCCCGTCGGTGCCAAGCCAGTAGGGCGACTTCAGGCAGGTGTCGAGCGCGCCAGACAGCGACGTCTTCCACTCTTCGGACTTGCCCTTCAGGCGGGAGAAGGATGCGGCCTCTGCAGTGGTCGGCGAGCGGCCGCAGAAGTCCAGATAGACCTTGCGGAAGGCGTAGACCGGGTCGTAGCCGCAGGTGTTCCACTGCGAACCGGCAGAGGCCCGCAGGCAGTTATTCGCAGCCGCCTTGGGCTGAGGCGCCGCCGCTGCGGCAGCCGCCGCCGAGGCCGGTCCCTGCACCGTGGCCAGACCCGCGGCCACGAGCGCCGCTGCGCCCAGCACCGCGCCTCCGGCCCTCAGGGCCATGAAACCCATCTTCCGATTTGTTCGTGACGACACCGTCATATGCCTGCCTCCAGGTCTTCCAATTGCTGCGTTTACGCACGCGCCCGCCAGGCGGAAAAACGCCCATCGGACCGAGGCGCTTTTAGTCTCATTGTTCCCCCCTGCGCGCAAGTGCCAAAACGTCGCCATGCGGCAAGTTTCCGTAAGGTAAATCTTTGAAAACAAGATGAAAAAACTGTGACGGTCGGCTAGCGGCGTTAGGGGGTGCCCTCCAGGTATTTGTTGTTTATCGAGAAATTGCGTTTAACCCGGAATAGGGCCTGGCAGGCTCAAAGCCACGCGTCGTCGCATCAAAGGCATACAAAAAAATCGTGATCACAGCCGTCGATGTCGTCTTCGGCGGTCAAGACAGCCGTTTCAGGGCGTTGGAGAGGATCTGAACCAGCTCGTCGATGTGCTTTTCCTCGACGATCAATGGCGGTGACAGCGCGATGGTGTCGCCGGTCAACCGCGTGAGCAAGCCATTCTCGAAACAGTCGACAAAGACCTCATAACCGCGCCGCGTGGGCGCGACCTCGCGCGGATCAAGCTCGATCGCCGCCATCAGCCCGATGGTGCGGATGTCGACCACATGCGGCAGGCCGCGCAGGGAATGGATCGCGTCTTCCCATAGCCCGGACAGGTCCTTCGCCCGGGTGAACAGCCCCTCGTCTTCGTAGATGTCCAGGGTCGCACTGGCCGCCGCGCAGGCCGCCGGATGGCCGGTGTAGGTATAGCCGTGGAAGAGATCGATCATCCCGTCCTGTCCCTGCATGAAGGCGTCGAACACCGGCCTTGAGACGAACACCGCCCCCATGGGCAAGGCGCCATTGGTAAGGCCCTTGGCGGTGGCCATGATGTCGGGTTTGACCCCAAACCAGTCGGTGGCGAAGGTCGCGCCCAGACGCCCGAAGCCGGTGATGACCTCGTCAAAGATCAGCAGGATGCCGTGGCGGTCGCAGATCGTCCGCAGGCGTTGAAGATATCCCACCGGCGGCGGCAACACGCCGGTCGAACCCGCCACAGGCTCGACAATTACCGCCGCGATGGTGTCAGCCCCGTGCAGCGCAGCCATGCGTTCAAGATCATCGGCCAGGTCCGCCCCATGCAGCGGCTGGCCCCGCGAGAAGGCGTTCTTCGCCAGATCCTGCGTATGCCGCAGGTGATCGACCCCGTGCAGGGTCGAAAAAGCGCGGCGGTTGTTGACCATGCCGCCTACGGAAATGCCGCCGAAGCCGACGCCGTGATAGCCGCGTTCACGGCCGATCAACCGGGTGCGCGAGGGTTGGCCGGCCACACGTTGATAGGCTTGGGCGATCTTCAGCGCCGTATCGACCGACTCCGAACCGGAATTGGTGAAAAAAATGCGGTCGAGCCGGGCTTCCGGTCCGCCCGGCTGCAGCGCCGCCAGCCGTTCGGCCAGTTCGAAAACCACCGGATGGCCCATCTGCAGGGCCGGCGCGTAGTCGAGAGTTTTCAGCTGCCGCTCGACCGCCTCGGCGATCTGCCGGCGCCCGTGACCGGCATTGACGCACCAAAGGCCGGCCGTGCCGTCCAGAACAGGCCGGTCATCGTCGCTGCGGTAGTACATTCCCTCTGCCGAGACCAGCATGCGCGGCGCGGCCTTGAACTCGCGGTTGGCCGTGAACGGCATCCAGAAACTGTCCAGCGGCGGGGCGTTGGGCCTAGGGGTCGTCGTCACGGGCTTGCTCCTCGAAGGCCATGATCACAGAACAATCGGCGGGCGGGAAGAACCAAAGGCGCGCGCCGAAGCGGGAATTCGCTCATACTCAGGATCATGAGCCTTGGCGTCCAACTCCAACCCTGCGGGCCGGTGATTGACACCGCCGCCGCCACGCGACTGTTGGCCCAACTTGAGCCGGCGGCGAAGGCCGGAAGCTGGGAGGCCGCGCTTGAGGCCGCCTGGCCGGCGCTTGCTCCTGTCTTCGCAGCTTCGCCCTATCTTGCGGGCCTCGCCCGGCGCTATCCGGATGACCTGGCTCTGACGCTGACCTGCGAGGCGGCTGGACGGCTCGAAACGATTATCGCCGAGACCCATGCCGCTGGACTTTTGGACACTGCGGCCGGCGGGGCCCGCCTTCGACGCCTGAAAGCCTCGGCCCATCTGCTCACCGCGCTCGCCGATCTCGGAGGGGCGTGGACTCTCGATCAGGTCACCGCGGCCCTGACCCGCTTCGCCGACGCGGCCCTTCAGGCTGCGATGGTCATTGCGGCGCGAGAGCAGGTGAGGATGGGCAAGCTTCTCGCGGGCGAAGGGGCGATCCCCGGCTACTTCTGCATCGCCATGGGAAAATACGGCGCGTTCGAGCTCAATTACTCGTCCGACATCGACTATTCGATCTTCTACGACCCTGCGGCCCTGCCGCTTGCCGAGGGCGTCGAGCCGGAAACCTTCGCCGTTCAGTTCACGCAGGAGGTCGCCCGGCTGATCGGCGAGAAGACAGGCGACGGCTACGTCTTCCGCGTCGACCTTCGCTTGCGGCCGGACCCGTCGGCCACGCCGGTGGCCGTGCCGGTCAATGCGGCGCTCGATTACTACGCCACTCTTGGGCAGAACTGGGAGCGCGCCGCCTTCATCAAGGCCCGTGCCTGCGCCGGCGATCTTGCGGCGGGTCAGGCGTTCCTGGACGAGCTTTCCCCCTTCATCTGGCGGCGCAACCTCGACTTCGCGGCCATTGAGGACATTCACTCGATCAAGCGCCAGATTCATGTCCACAAGGTCGACGAAAGCCTCGATCCGCGCGGCGCGGACCTGAAACTCGGCCGGGGCGGCATCCGCGAGATAGAGTTCTATGTGCAGACACAGCAGCTCATCCACGGCGGCCGCGATCCCGGCTTGCGTGCGAACCGCACTGTCGACGCCCTTGCGGCCTTTGCCGCCGCTGGCCATGTCGCCCCTGCAACGGCCGCCGAGCTGACCCAAAGCTACGCCCGCCTGCGCGCCCTGGAACACCGCGTGCAGATGATCGCCGACCAGCAGACCCACAAACTGCCCACCGCCGACGCCGATCGAAAGCGCATCGCCGCCCTCTCCGGCGAGACCCGCCTGCAGTCCTTCGACGCCGGCGTCAAGAAACTGCTCACCTCGGTCAACCGGCGCTATGGCGAATTGTTCGCCGAGGACGAGGACCTCTCTTCTCGCTTCGGCAGCCTGGTTTTCACCGGCGTCGAAGACGATCCCGAGACGCTCGCCACGCTCGCGCGGATGGGTTTTTCCGACCCGCATAAGGTCGCCGCCGCAATCCGCGCCTGGCACCACGGCCACATCGCCGCCACCCGCTCGGAGCGCGGCCGCGAACTCTTCACCAAACTTGCCCCGCGGGTTCTCGACGCCGCCCATGATTCCGGCGCGCCCGACGTCGCCTTCCTGCGCTTTTCCGAGTTTTTTTCAGGGCTCACCTCCGGCGTTCAGGTCCAGTCGCTGTTCCTCGCCCAGCCGAAACTCTTTCAGCTCGTCGTGGACGTCCTGGCGCTCGCCCCCAATCTGGGCAATGCGCTCGCACGCAGGCCCGCCTCGCTCGACGCCCTGCTCGATCCAGGTTTCTTCGCGGCCCTGGAACCGCAAGAGATCGCCGCCGCCGTCGAGCACGCGGCCGCCCGGGCCGATGGCTTCGAAGCCACCATGGACGCTGTCCGACGTGTTCACCGGGAGCAAGCCTTCCGCATTGGCGTGCAACTGATGGGCGGGCTGGCCGCCGCTGCTGACGCGGGTCCCGCCTTCACGGCCTTGGCCGAAGCCGCGATCCGCGCGCTGGCGCCGGCGGCGCTGGCCGAAAACGAGCGTCTTGGCGGCCATATCAAGGGCGAGGTCGCCATTATTGCCCTGGGCAAGGCCGGATCGGCTGAAATGACCGCCGCGTCCGATCTTGATCTGATCGTCGTCTATAATGCGCCGGAAGGCGCGGTGTCCGACGCCAAGGGCTGGTGGGCCGAAACCTTCTACGGCCGTTTCACGCACCGGTTGATCTCGGCCTTGTCAGCGCAGACCGGGGAGGGTGGTCTCTACGAGGTCGACATGAAGCTGCGTCCGTTCGGCTCGGACGGCTCCATCGCTTCGCCCCTCTCAGGGATGGGCGACTACTACGAAAACCACGCCGAAACCTGGGAATTCATGGCGCTAACCCGCGCACGGGTCGTCTGGGCCACGTCGGATCAGATGGGCGAGACGGTCGGCCGCCTCATCGAAGGGGTGCTGCGACGGCCGCGCGATACGAAAAAGACCGCCGCAGACGTTCGCGCCATGCGCAAACTGATGGAGGAGGAGCGTGCGCCGTTCGGCCTTTGGGACCTCAAGCTCTGCAGGGGCGGCCTCGTCGACATCGAATTCGCCGCCCAGTTCCTGCAGCTGGTCGGCGCGGGACGCGGCGGTCCGCTGACGCCGCACACCGGCAGCGCGCTCGCCGCCTGCCGGGAGGCGGGGCTGGCCGACGCCATGGCGCTTCTCACCCTCGAACAGGCCTGGACCCTGCAGCAGGATGTCACCCAGCTTCTGAAGGTCGCCATTCCCGATACGGCGGACCCTTCGAGCGAACCGGCAGGGTTGAAGGCCCTGCTCGCCCGGGCCGGCAAGGCCCGCGACTTCCGCGCCCTCGCCGCCAAGCTCAAACGCGAACGGGCGGCGGCTCGCGCCGCCTATGAGCAGGTGGTGGGTCAGGGCGCGTGAGCGACCGCAGCATTCCATAACACCGGTCTGCGGCATATTGTGCACTGCACAATTAAACGATAGGCGTTTGGAAGGAAACCGTCTAATGACGACCCACGAACTCTCCCACCAAGCGAACTCCCCTCGCACAAGGAAGTCCAATGTCCAAAACAACCAAAACCTCGCCGTTCGCGGCTTTCCCGACCGCCGACGTCTTCAAGGACGGCATCGAAAAGTCCCTTTCGGCCGTCAACGAGATCAGCGTCCAGTCGCGCCAGAACTATGAAGCCACCGTCACCGCCGTGACCGCCGCCGCCAAGGGCGCCCAGACCCTGGGCGAACAAGCCGCCGCCTATGGCAAGAAGTCGATGGAAGACTATGCCGCGGCCGCCCAGAAGCTGGCCGCCGCCAAGTCGCCCCAGGAAGTTGTTGAGCTGCAGACCGCGTGGACGAAGTCGGCCCTCGAAACCTACATGGCCGAATTCAGCAAGGCATCGGACCTGTTCAGCGCCTCGATGCAAAGCTTCGTCGCGCCGGTTCAAGCCCGCGCCGTTGAGCTGGCCGAAAAGATCAAGACCGCGGCCTAAGGTTTTCCGCCGGTGCGAAATGAAAGGCCCGGGAGTGATCCCGGGCCTTTTACTTGGCGGTTTAACAGGAGGGCGGGAGGTCCATGTGAGGTTCCCCCCGCCCCGCAGCCCATTCGCCGCGCCCCCACCGCGCGACTAGCCGCGCGGTCAAGGGTCTGCGCACATTAGCCACGGTTTGGTGGCAGGGCCTTAAACTCTGCTGCGCGAAATCGTCGCGGCCAGCTCGTCTGGCGGCTCGCCGATTAAGGGCATTTTACGTGGCGGTAACGACACGCTGCGCGCGCCTGCTTGAGCGTGCTCAAGCAGCGAGCCGCAGGCGAGCGGTAGCGCAACGAGGAATGCCCGCGACGGATTCCCGGACGCGGTTCGTTCAAACCCATGTAAAGCGTTGCGCATGAGGCGAGGTGGTGGTTGATTATCGACCCGGACGAGGCCCTGGTGGCCGCGGTCGGCCGTGGCGAGCCAGCGGCTATCCGATCGTTCGTGGCCGCCAAATCACAGCGCATGATGGCTCTTGCCGGCCGCATGCTGGGCGACGCCGCCGAAGCCGAGGATGTGGTCCAGGAAACCTTTCTGCGGGCGTGGAAACAGGCCTCGGGCTGGCGGCCCGGGCCGGCGAAGTTCGACACCTGGATGCACCGCGTGGCTCTCAATCTTTGCTACGACCGGCTGCGGCGAAGACGCGAGATCGCCACCGATACCCCGCCCGAGCGGGCCGACGAGAGCCCATCGGCCGACGCCGGAATGATCTCGGGCGAAACCGCCCGGCAGGTGGGCGAGGCGCTGGGGCTGCTGCCCGACCGGCAGCGCCAGGCCATCGTCCTGGTGCACTATCAGGAGATGTCCAACATCGACGCGGCGGCGCTGATGGAGGTCAGTGTGGAGGCGCTGGAAAGCCTTCTGTCCCGGGGCAGGCGCGCCCTTCGCGCCAGCCTTGGCTATATGAGGGACGTATGATGGAGTTTGGGCGATGAACGCCGAACGGTTTGAAGAACTGGCCTGGGCCTACGGCGGCGACATCCGCCGCTGGCCCCTGGCCGTGCAGGGCGAGGCCTTCGTTTGGCTGCAAGGCCAGGAGCGAGCGCGCGACGTGCTGGTCGAGGCTGGATCACTGGACGCCATGCTGAACGCCTCGGCGCCGATGTCGGCGAGCGGGATCCTGCGTGAACGCATCCTGGCGAGTGCGCCTAAACCGCGGCCCGCGTTCCAGCGGGGCGTGACCTGGTTCTCGGGCGCCGGTCTGGCGGCCGCTTGTGCGGCGGGCATCTTTCTCGGCGCAACCAAGGCCTCACTGTTCATGGCCCCCGCCGCGGTCTCTGTGGCCCAGGCCGGCCATAGCGCGACGCATTTGACCCCTGCGGCCGCCACCCAGGCGGTGAGCGTCAGTCCCACCAGGACCACGACCAACACCGCGGCTGAGACGGCGGGCGCCTCTGCCACAGGCGAGACCGCTGCGGCGCCTGACGTCTATTACGGCGGCGCCTGGTTCTCCGGTCTGGAGAGCGAGGGATGAACGGGCGTCTGCCCTGGATCGGCCTTGGACTGTCCGTGGCCTTGAACCTCTTCATCGGCGGGGCCGTGATCGGTGTGCTCGTCCAGAACGCCCGCGCCCCGGCGACGCCGGCGGCCAAGGGAATAGCGGATCAGTTCGCGCCGGCCTCGGTGGGAGCAACACCGGCTCCGGCTACAGCGCCGGCGCCCGTGACATTGGAACCCGCGTCACCGCCACCGCCGGAGCCCGTTTTGGCTCAAGCGCCAGCGCCGGGTCGCGGGGGCGTTACTCCGCCCAACCAGCCCGGCAATCCGCTCTTGCGCGCCGGCGACATGCTGCCTCTCAAGGTGCGCGGGCCCTACCGCGAAGCGCTGCGCGAGGCGACCAGGGCCTCGCAGCCCAAGCTCACCGCGGCCCGCCGGGCGCGCCAGGACGTCTCGCGTCTGATGGGAGCCCGCAACTTCGATCCGCAAGCGGTGATCGCCGCGCTGGAACGAGCCCGTAACTTTGAAGTGGAGGCCCGGGCGGATGTCGAGATGGCGATGGTGATGTTCGCCCAAACCATGGCCCCGCCTGAACGCCGCCTGCTCGCCCAGGGCCTGCAGGAAGGGCCCGGCCGCGGAGGTCAGGATCCCGCCCGCGGCGGCAGAGGCCCTGGGCCCGGTCCTGGCCGCGGCGTAACTCCGCAAGGTGAGGGTCGCGCGCCCAGCCCACCGCAAGGCCCGCCGCCGCCCTCCTAGGCCGCGAACGACCCGGCGGCCTTCTGTTGCTGCTGCTGGCGGAACGGGATGGTGAAGCTGACCGTGGTGCCGACACCGGGCTCGCTTTCCATTTCCAGCACGCCGCCGTGCATCTCGATCAGGGACTTGGAGAGCGCCAGGCCCAGACCGGTGCCCTGCTGGGTTTTGGAGTGCTGGCTTTCAATCTGTTCGAACGGCTGGGCGAGTCTGGCCAGATCGTCCGGGGCGATGCCGATGCCGGTGTCGGTGACGGAAACCTTCAGCCGCTCGCTGATCGAATTGGTCAGCACCGCAGCGCTCACCGTGACCTTGCCGCCCTTCGGGGTGAACTTGATCGAGTTGGATAGGAGGTTCAGCAGCACCTGCTTGATGGCCCGGTAGTCGGCGTCGATGTCCAGCATCTCCGGCAGCTGGATCTCCAGCGTCAGCCCCGCTTGTTCGGCCCGGTTACGCATCAGCCGTACGGTGTCTTCCACGAGCTCGTGGAACGGCATGGGCTCGAAGCGCAGCTGCATCTTGCCCGCCTCGATCTTCGACATGTCGAGGATGTCGTTGATCAGCGCCAGAAGGTGCTGGCCGGACGACAGGATGTCCTGGGTGTATTCCTTGTAGCGTGCGTCGCCGAGTGGGCCGAACATCTCGCCGACCATGATCTCGGAAAAGCCGTTGATGGCGTTGAGGGGCGTCCTCAGCTCGTGGCTCATATTGGCCAGGAATTCGCTCTTGGCGGTGTTGGCGCTCTCGGCCTTGATCTTGGCCGCTTCGTACTTCTTGGCCAGTTCCGCCAGTTCCGCCTGACTGGCCTCCAGATTGGAGACCACCTGCTGCAGCGCCTCTTCGTTCATGCGCCGGGCTTCATCCTTGGTTTTGATGGCGGTGATGTCGGCCGCGGTCATGACCAGGCCCCCATCCGCCGTCTTGCGCTCGGAGATCTGCAGCCAGCGCCCGTCGTTCATCAGCACCTCGCGCACGCCGCTGGCCTCAGTCGGCGGATCCTCTCGTTCGATGGCCAGTCGCGCGAACCGCTCGACCGACTCCCTGGGCGCACCGGGTTTGAGGACCCGCGGTTCGAGATTGAAAAACGCCCGGTAGTTGCGGTTGCACATGAGCAGGCGCCCCATGCGGTCCCACAGCACGAAGGCTTCGGAGACGCTGTCGATGGCGTCGCGCAGCCGGCTCTCTGCCGCTTGCGCGCGGGCCTGGGCGAACCGCTCGTCTGTCACGTCCAGCGCCACGCCGACGATCCGCGCGCCCTCGCCGCTGCGCTTGCCAGTGATGGCCTGACCCCGCGCATCGATCCAGATCGATCGCCCGTCGGGTCTGGGTGAGCGGAACGAAACATCGAAGGCGCCATAGGTTCGGGCCGATTCCAGCGCCGCGCGCACCCGGTCCCTGTGTTCGGGCGCGATGCGGTCGATGACATCCTCGCCGGAGGAAACCCCGCCACCGCCCCAGCCCAGCATGACGCCGGTGACATCGCTCATCACCACCTTGTCGCCCTTCAGGTCCCACTCCCAGATGCCGCAGCGCGCAGCCTCGACCGCCAGCCGGAAGCGCTGCTCCGTTTCCGCCTGCGCCCGGCGCGCCTCTTCCGCCCGGCGACTCTGGATGGTCAGCAGCAGAGCAAGACCAAGACCGATCACCAGAGGCGCGAGCAGCGAATAGACCCGGTCGCGGGCCATGGCCCGGCGCGCCACGGCGCCGGCTGTCTCGGGCGAAGCGATCGCGACGATCAGGCCGCTGTCGCTGGCGCGGGACTGAGCGACTTCCAGCGCCCGCCCGCCGGCGCCCTTGCCGGAGACGATGCCGCCTCCACTCGCACCCGCTGGCGCAACGCCCAGCGCCGCGGCGAGGGTCTTCGCCGAGCCGAGCGCCCTGGTCGCGCCGCTTGACGAGATGATGCGGCCATCCGGAGTTGCGATCACCGCCACTTCGTCAGCCGCCATCTCGGGGAGGAGTCGCTGCAGATCAAGCGCCGCGACAATGGAATAGGCGCTCGTGGAGTCGCTCCGGCGCACCGCATAGACGATCCCCGAACGGCCATCCGGCGAGCCGATCCAGGGATCAGCCAGGCTGCCGGACGCGGCCCTGGCGGCGCTCAGCCAGTCGGCGCCGCGGGGTGGCGTCGTCTGGGCGACGACGCCCGAAGGGCCGATTACGGCTACGGCGCGCGCGGCCTTGCCGGCGGCGGCAAGGCCGGTCTCCGCGGCCTCGACGGGATTATTGGGCGAGCGGGCCGCCTGGGCGGCGGCGGCCGTCAGGGCGCCGCGCAGAGCGGCAACGTCGCCGCCAAGACGGGCCGCAAGAACTTCGGCCCGGCTATCGACACCCGAAGAATCCGCGGGTTTCCCCAGTTCGCCGATCTGGAACACCGCATAGGCGGTGTATCCGATCATGAGCACCAGGGTCCCGGCCACCACGGCCTTGGTGAGGGTCGTCGACCACGAGCCCGACCGCCTTGGGTCGCTGGCCCGCCGTTTCTCGCGGGTCGGACGGTCCTGTTTTTGTCCAGCGCCTGACAAAGTCCGATTACCCCAGGGCGGCGAGTCACCCGGGGCGGAGTCTAGGGAGGTCCGGGATTCGTGTCACGGACGAACCGCGCCGAGGTCCGCGACAGAACGACTAATCTCTCCATTCATGGGGAGGGGAACCACGAAGTGGTGGAGGGGAGGTCAGGAACTCACCGTGAAGATCAAGCCACTGCCTTGGACGCCAGTTCGTAGACGTTCTTGGACACCCCTTCGGCGGCAATGACCCGTTCGAGCTCGCCGCGCATCATCTGGCCCAGCGCCGGCGTATAGCGCCTCCAGCCGCCGAGCGGATCAACGAGGCGGGCTGCGACGGCCGGATTGAACATGTCGATGCGCAGGATCTGGTCGGCCAGGAACCGGTAGCCGCCGCCGCTGGGATCGTGGAAGCGCACCGGATTGGCGGTGGCGAAGGCCCCGATCAGAGCCCGCAGACGGTTGGGATTCTTTTCCTCAAAGGCGGCGTGCCGCGTAAGGCCGATAACCCGGTCGAGCGCGTCCGGGGCCGGGCTCTGCGCCTGAATCGAGAACCACTTGTCGACGACAAGCGCCTCGTCGCGCCACTTCTCGTAAAAATGCGTCAGCGCCTCGTCGAAAGCCTCGCCGCCGATCTGCATCAGGGCGCCCAGGCCCCCCATGGAGTCGGTCATGTTGGCCGCGGCCATGTAGTGACCCTTGGCTCGCTCAACATTCGCCGCGTGGGGGTCGGCGACCAGAATGCCGATTGCCGAGTTGCGCAGCGCTCTTCGGCCAGCCGCCGCGGCGCTGGCTGAGAACTCGCCGGCTTCCTGAAGCGAGCCGTGCAGGCCGGTAAGCTGGTCGCGCAGATGGATCGCCAGCCGCGCGCGCAGGGCGTTGCGGGCCTCGTGCAGCAGGTGCGGATCGGCTGGCTGCATGGCCATTGCCAGGTCCTGCTCGGTGGGCAGTCCCAGCAGCAAGGCGCGGAAGGCTGGCTCGGCGTCCTCGTCGGCCAGCGCCCGGCCGACGGCGTCGGCGAAGCGTTCTTCACCCACCTCGTCCGGCGCTCCGCCGGCGCGGGCCAGGATCAGGTTGCGGGCCAGCATCTGGCCGGCCTCCCAGCGGTTGAACAAGTCATCGTCCGCCGCCAGCAGCACATAGGCGTCGCGCTCGGGCGCATCGGTGGTCAGGGTGACCGGCGCCGAAAACCCACGCAGTGCCGACAGCACCGGGTGCCGGGCGATGCCGGAGAGCCGCACGGTCCGTTCGGCCTCTTCCAGCACGATCAGCTGGCTGGCCTGCTTGGCCCCATCGCCATCGAGCACGCCGATGTCGATTGGAATGGGCAGGGGTTGCTTGTCCGGCTGGCCCGGCGTCGGCGCGGTGGTTTGCCGAAGTGTCAGGTCGAGGGTTTTCGCGCCCTCGTCATAGGCCGTTTCGATGCTGACCTTCGGCGTGCCCGCCTGCTCGTACCACTTGAAGAACTGGTCGAGGTTGCGGCCCGAAGTCTCGGCGAAACAGGCGATGAATGCCTCGACCGTCGTCGCATGGCCGTCCCAGCGGTCGAAATAGAGGTCCATGCCCTTTCGGAAGTTCGCATCGCCGATGATGGTCTTCAGCATGCGGATCACCTCCGCGCCTTTTTCGTAGATGGTGGCGGTGTAGAAGTTGTCGATCTTCAGATAGGAGGCGGGGCGAACAGGGTGGGCGAGGGGACCCGCGTCCTCGGGGAACTGGCGGCCGCGCAGCTGCTTGACTTCCTTGATCCGCTGCACCGCGTGACCGCGCATGTCGGCCGAGAAGGCCTGGTCGCGGAACACCGTCAGCCCTTCCTTCAGGCACAGCTGGAACCAGTCGCGGCAGGTGATCCGATCGCCCGTCCAGTTGTGGAAATATTCGTGGGCGATGACGCCCTCAATGCGCTCATAGTCGAAGTCGGTGGCCTGGGCCGGGTCGGCCAGCAGCAGGGAAGAATTGAAGATATTCAGTCCCTTGTTCTCCATGGCTCCGAAATTGAAGTCGCGCACCGCGACGATCATGAACAGGTCCAGGTCGTACTCCCGGCCGAACACTTCCTCGTCCCATTTCATCGAGCGCTGCAGCGAATCCATGGCGTAGGCGGCGCGCGGCGCACAGCCGGGATCGACGTAGATTTTCAGAGCGACCGTGCGGCCGGACATGGTCTTGAAGCTGTCTTCCAGAACGTCCAGCTCGCCGCCCACGAGGGCGAACAGGTAGGCCGGTTTGGGGAATGGATCGTTCCAAAGCGCGAAATGGCGCCCAGCCCCAGCCGGCCCGGACTCCATCAAATTGCCGTTCGAGAGCAGATGATGGAACGCCGTCGGAGCCTCGATGCGGACGGTGAATTTCGAAAGCACATCGGGCCGATCGAGGTAGTAGGTGATCTTGCGGAAACCCTCGGCTTCGCACTGGGTGCAGAACCGGCCGCCGGACATGTAGAGCCCTTCCAGCGCCTTGTTGTTTTCCGGGTCGATCTCGACCTCGGTTTCCAGGGTGAAGGCGTCGGGAACATCGGGCACAGTCAGGAATTCCGGGTCGACCGTGTACTGGTTGGCCGACAGATGCTCGCCGTTCAGCGAGACCGAGATCAGCTTTAGCCGCTCGCCGTTGAGCACCAGCGCCTCGCCGGCCGCGCCATTGCGGCGCAAGGCCATTGTCGCCTTCACGCGGGTGGCGTTGGGCTCAAGGTTGAAGTCCAGCCGCACTTCGTCGATGAGGAAGGCGGGCGGGCGGTAGTCGGAAAGCCGGATCGGCTGGGGGGTGTCGGTGCGCATTCCTCTGATCTAGGCCCTCACCGCGAGCCGGAGAACCACTTTTGAAGCTTGTCCTGCAAAAATCACTGACCGCCGGGGAATCCCCATGGGGCGTGGCGGCGGAACTCTACGACATCGTTGTGGATGGCCAGGCGGTCGGCAACCTCAACCTGCGCACTGAAGATTCGCCCAGCATCATCGGTTTTGCGGGGCACATCGGCTACGGCGTCGAGGAGCCGCATCGCGGCCACGGCTATGCGCTCCAGGCCTGCCGCCTGGCGCTGCCCATCGCCCGCGATCGCGGGCTCAAGACCATCTGGATTTCCTGCAACCCGGACAACGAGCCGTCGATACGCACTATTGAGCGGCTCGGCGCGGCTTATGTCGACACCATCGAACTGCCGCCGGGCAATCGCTACTACGACCGCGGCGAGCGGCAAAAGCGGCGGTACAGGCTGAATTTAAAATACTGAATTCTCAGTGGTCTTCAGACGCCGGGAACGGCTTTCCAGTTTTCGCCGGCGTTCCAATCTAAGGTGTATGACCACGGCAGTGGCAAGGAGGAGGGTGCCTCCACCAGAAGACCATAGAGCTTGTCGCCAGTCATCCTTCCATAGAGACCATTGACCCAACGCCAATAACATGAGGCTAGGGAGGGCCATCAACAGAACAGCCCACCAGCGCGAACCTCTTCTGTCCGGCGTGTGATTACCCATGTTCGAAACGTACTCGCGCACGCGCTTCTTAGCCACCGAAATGATCTTTCCCGCCCACTCATGGTTGACTTTCTCGTCAAATAGTTCTCTATTTGTTCTCAATGGGGTGCCGTCAAATAAGTACGCAAAGGACGCCAAGGATGCGCGAAGAACGCGAAGAAGTCCCGGCTCCGATCGAAGCCATCGGGGCAGACATCGTGGATGCGGCGCTGAAGGTTCACCGGACCTTCGGTCCCGGGCTGCTCGAAGCGGCGTATGAGGCCTGTCTGGTTCATGAACTCGAGCGACGTGATCACAAGGTCGACCGGCAACTTGCGTTGCCGGTCATCTATGGAGATGTTCGGGTCGACCTTGGATTCCGCATGGATCTGGTGGTCGACGATGCGGTTGTGGTGGAAGTGAAGGCCGTGGAACAACTGCTACCCGTGCATGAAGCCCAGCTGCTGACCTATCTTCGTTTTTCCAGCCGAAGGCTGGGTTATCTCATCAATTTCAATGTGCCGCTGTTGAAGCAGGGCATCCGACGTAGGGTCCTGACGCACTGAAAATCTTGGCGTCCTTTGCGCATCCTTTGCGTCCTTGGCGTACTTATTTTCGAAACCTCGAAGCCACTCACTGATCGAAGACGATCACGCTCCGCGCCACCTTGCCCGTCTTCATCTCGGCAAAGGCTTCGTTGATCTGCGAGAGCTTGATCCTCCGGCTGACCATGTCGTCGAGCTTGAGCTTGCCGGCCATGTAGAAGTCGACGAACCGGGGCATGTCCACGGGGAAACGGTTGGAGCCCATCTGTGAGCCCTGGATGCGCTTTTCACCGAGGAAATCGACGCCGCGCAGTTCGATCGACACGCCCACCGGGATCATGCCGATGATGTTGGCCGTGCCGCCACGCCGGATCATGCGGAAGGATTGTTCGGCGGTGACCTTCAGGCCCACGGCCTCGAAGCTGTGATGCACCCCGCCGCTGGTCATCTGAATAACCTGCTTGGCCGGATCGCCGTCATTGGCGTTGATCACGTCGGTGGCGCCGAAATGTTTCGCCATCTCAAGCTTTTCCGGCACGGTGTCGATGGCGATGATGCGGCCAGCTCCGGCGATCGCCGCCCCGTTGATGGCCGCCAGGCCCACACCGCCCAGCCCAATAACCGCCACGGTCTCGCCAGGCCGCACGTTCGAGGTGTGGATCACAGCGCCAACGCCTGTTGTGACGCCGCAGCCGATCAGCGCGGCTCTGTCCAGTGGCATGTCCTTTCGGATCGATACGCACGCATGCTCGTGGATCAGCATGTATTCGGCGAAGGACGACAGGTTGAGGAACTGGTTCATCGTCCCGCCGGCCTGCGACAGGCGGGGCTCCGTGCCCTCGTCCCGCTTGGTTTCCGGGCTGATGCAAAGACTCATGTGGCCGGTCAGGCACTGGTCGCAGTGACCGCAGAAGGCCGAGAGGCAGGTGATCACGTGATCACCGACCTTCACGGTGCGCACTTCCGAGCCGACCTGCTCGACAATGCCGGCGCTCTCGTGGCCCAGCACCACCGGCATGGCGAACGGATAGGAGCCTTCGACAAAGTGCAGGTCCGAGTGGCAGACGCCCGCCGCCACGGTGCGGATCAGCACCTCGTGCGGACCGGGTTTTGAAATCTGGACGTCCTCGATTTCGAGGGGTCTGCCCACTTCGCGCAGGACGGCGGCCTTCATGACTATACGCTCCCGGAAACTGGCCCATTCGGGCCTTGTAATATTTCAGTCTCTAGCGGCTCTAGAGCAGGTCTGCGGGCTGGTCTAGCCGCATATGAATCCGGTCGCTATGAACGATCAGGAACGGGGAGAGAAATTGGCCGAACGGGTGGTGATCGTTGGCGCGGGCCATGCCGGGGGAACGGCCGCAGCGCTGCTGCGCCAGTACGGCTTCGAAGGCTCCATCGTGCTGGCCGGCGAGGAGCCGGTCGCGCCCTATCAACGTCCGCCCCTGTCCAAGGCCTGGCTCAAGGGCGAGGCCGATTCTGAGAGCCTGCTGCTGCGGCCGGTGAGTTTTTACCCCGAACACAATATTGACCTGCGCCTTGGCGTCGTGGCGACGGCTATCGATCGCACCGCAAAAACCGTGACTTTCAAGGACGGCGAGGCCCTGCCCTACGACCGGCTGATCCTGGCGACCGGCGCCGGGCCGCGCCATCTGCCGGTCCGCGGGGCCGAGCTTCGCCGCGTGCTCTACCTGCGCACCGCCGCCGACGCCGACGCCCTGAAAGCAGTGCTCAAGCGCGGCCGGCGTCTGGCGGTGGTCGGCGGCGGCTATGTGGGCCTTGAGGTCGCCGCCTCGGCTCGCGCGCTCGGCTGCGAGGTGGTGGTCATCGAGCGGGAGGCCCGCGTGCTGGCGCGGGTCGCGTCAAAACCGTTGTCGGCCTTCTTCGAACGCTATCACGCCGAAAAGGGCGTCGAGATCGTGCTCGGCGCCGCGGTCACCGGTTTTCGCGGCGAGAACATCGTCACCGGCGTCGCCCTGCACGGCGAGGTCCAGGCCTGCGATGTCGCCCTGGTTGGCATTGGCGCGGCCCCCAATATCGCGCTGGCCCGCGACGCCGGTCTTTCCTGCGCCGACGGAGTCGTCGTCGACCTGGAGGCGCGCACCTCTGATCCCGACATCTTCGCCATCGGCGATGTGACCCACCGCCCGCTACCGCTCTATGACCGCGCCATGCGGCTGGAGAGCGTGCCCAACGCGCTGGAACAGGCCAAGCAGGCGGCCGCCGCGATCTCCGGCCATGCGCCGCCCGCGCCCGAGGTGCCCTGGTTCTGGTCGGATCAGTATGATCTCAAACTGCAGATCGCCGGCGCGCCGTTCGACGCCGACAGTCTGGTCATCCGCGGCGATCCGGCTACCAACAGCTTCGCGGTCTTCCACCTGGCGGGTAACCGCCTCATGGCCGTGGAAGCGGTCAATGCGGCGGCCGAGTTCATGGGCGGCCGGCAGTTGATCGGCAAACGCGCCGAGGTCGATCCGGCGAAGCTTGCGGATACCGCCATCCCGATGAAACAGATCGCGGCGGGCTAGACCGGCGACAGCCCCGTCAGCGCCACCCACACCCCGACCAGGTGATAGAGCGTGCTGGCCGGCGCCGGGCCCTTTGCCAGTTCGCCGTCCGGCCCCATGCGGTCGAACCACAGGCCCCGACCATCGGGATAAAGATAGCGGCGGATCGCATCGAAGGCGGTTACGACATGGGTTTCCTCGCCAAAGGTCATGGCGGCTTTCAGATACTCGGTCTGCGGCCACAGTCGGGCGTCGCGCTCGCGCCAGGACAGATCGTCCCAAAGGCCATCGATGATGACGCCCCGGGCCGAATCCCAGCCCCTGAGGCCTGTCTCGAACAGCCTCCGCGCCACCGGAAAGGCCTCGGGCCGGCCTCGCCGCTCGCCCCAGATCTTCAGGAGAGCGGCCCATTCGAACTGGTGACCGGGTTCGACAAAGCGGCCCTCATCACCCGGCGCTGGACGCCAGTCGGCGTCGAACGCTTCGCGCAGGAACCCCGCCGGGTCGATGAATTTGGCCAGCGCCAGTTCGGCGATTTCGTCGGAAAGCGCTGCCCAGCGAGGATCCTTGCCCATCGAGGTCCAGGAAATCGAGGCCTCGAAGAGGTGCATGTGGGCGTTGGACTGGAACGGGCGACCGCCCGTCTCGCGCCAGCCGCCGGCAGGGTGGCGCCAGGCGTCCAGCCGGCTGATCAGATCGAGCGCCTTGTCTTCGTTCCCGGTCAACGACCAGGCCAGCAGCGCGAACGCCTGATCATAGAGGCGCGCCTCATCGTCGAGAACGGCCCCGTCAGCGGCGGCCAGGGTGCGGAACAGGCCATCGGGCCGGCGATAGTGCGCCTCCATGGAGTCCAGGGCCGCCTGGACGGCCAGCTTCCACGGACCCGACCACTCCTTTTCGCCGGCGACGGCATAGCTCCAGGCCTGGCGCGGTTGCACCCGCGCCCGGCGCGGCGGCTCCTCGCCATCGTACATTGTGCATTCCCGGAAGCCGCCCAGCTCGTGGTCCAGTCCGTGGGCGAACCAGTAGGGCAGGGCCGCCCCGCTCATCCAGCGGCCGAACAGCTGGCGCGCCTGGGCCCGGGTTTTCACCACCGGCATCGGCTGGCGCGGCACAGTCTTGAAGTGCTCGCCTGCCGCCTTCACTGTCTGGCTTGCCGAGAGGCTTGTCACCAGCACTGACCCGTCCTCGACCACCACGGCCAGGTTTTCAACGCCGACCAGGGCGATTTGAGTCCCCGCAGGCGCGCGCACCAGATTGCCTGTGGCCTCGACGAACAGCGCCTCGCCGGCATTGCCGTTGCTGTCGTTCGCCTCGATGGCGTGGACCGCGTCCCAGCCGCCGATGTCGGTCCAGTCGAAAGCGGCCGGCGTCACCGCCGCGCGAGTGGTTTTCTCCATCACCGCATAGTCGATCGAAATCTTGCGCACGCCGCGGAACGCCTCGCCCAGCAACAGCGCCTCGCCATCCTGCACGCCGTCCTCAACACCAGCGCGCACCGCGTCCACAACGTCGGGCGCATAGGCCTGCAGCTCTTCGATCAGCACCCGGGCCGAGACGATGAAATAGCCGCAGTTCCAGAGGTAGCCTTCGCGCAGATAGCGCTCGGCGGTCGCCTGATCCGGCTTTTCGACGAAGGCGGCGACCGGCTTCACGGGTCCATCGCCCGGGCCCGACAGGATGTAACCCAGCGCCGTGGAGGCATGGCGAGGTTTCAGTCCGATCGTGACGATCTGGCCGGCTCGGGCGCCCTTCACAGCCTGATTGATGGCGGCCGCGAAAGCCGCGGTGTCCGGCACATGGTGGTCAGCCGACACGATGGCGAGGATGGCGTCCGGGTCGGTTCGGGCGATGGCCAGCGCGGCGGCGGCCATGGCGGCGGCGGAATCGCGGCCTTCCGGCTCCAGCACCAGCGCAGCGCTCGCCTTCACCGCCGCCAGCTGGGCTGCGATGTGATCGCGATGACCGACTCCCGCCACGATCAGCGGGGCGTTCGCCCCTTCGATGGTGGCGACACGCAGCACCGTCTCCTGAAAGCTGGAGCGTTCGCCGGTGAACGGGATAAACTGCTTGGGCGCGCCCGGGCGCGAGGCCGGCCACAGGCGCGTGCCCGAACCGCCGCACATGATTACCGGATAGACGCCCAAGCCGAACTCCTTCGGCGGGAGCCTTACAGGACAGCAGCGCTACCGCGCAACGAAAGCCCTAGAGTTTGGCGAGGTCCGCGGCGATGGCCTTGAGCGCGTTCTCGTCGACGCCGGCTTCCGCGATATCGAGCAGTCCCTGAAGGGTGAAGTCGTCGGGGATGATGTCGAGGCCGTTGGAGTCGGCATACTCGACCACCTGCGGGATGTGCTTGGCCAGCACCGCCTTGGCGTCCTTGTTGGCCATGACCGCCTTGAGCGGTGAGCCAATGGTCAGCTTGGCGCCGGCGCAAGACGCATTGGTTATAGCCGTGCCTGCCGCCGACGGGGCCCCCGCGGCGGCAGGAGCCGCCGGGGCCGGGCAGGGGGCCGCCGCCGCCGCCGGAGCAGCGGGAGCCGGCGACGGGGCGGGCGTCTGGGCGAGGGCGGCGGAGGCCATCAGGGCGATGGCCGCGGTCGTCGTGACGAGGGTCTTGATCATAACGATTGTCCTTTTCGTCTCTCAGGTTTCGCCGTCCCTCGGCGTTAGACGTAGTCTAGATCTTGGCGAGGTCGTCGCCGATCTTCTTCAGCATGGCGTCGTCAATGCCGGCCTGGTCGCCGAACATGTCGTGCAGCACCTGGATCGAGAATTCGTCCGGCAGTTGGTCGATCCCAGCTTCGAGGAAGCCCACGACCATCGGGATGTTGTTGTTCAGAACTTCCTTCGCCTTGGGGTTGGCCATCAGCACCTTGAGAGAGGTGGTGACGGTCATCTTCTGGGCGCCGCCGCAGGCGGCGTTGGTGACGGCGGTTCCGGCGGGAGCAGGGGCAGGGGCCGCGGCCGGAGCAGCGGCGGCAGGCGCGGCGGCGGGAGCGGGCGCGCAGTTGGCGGCCGGAGCCGGCATCGCCGGACGCGGTGCGGCGGCGGGAGCGGCGGCGGGAGCCGGCGCGGCGGCCGGTTGGGCCAGGGCGGCGGACGCGGCGATGAGGCCTATGGCGGCGGTTGCAACGGCGAAGGTCTTGATCATGGGAGGTGTCCTTGCTTCTCGATGAGGCGCCGCTTGCCGGCGTTCTAGGGCGGACAACTATCGGCCTTCCGCAGCGTCATTCAAGTGAATTTTTATCGATTATCGTTCAACTCGACTGGGCGTCTTGTCGCAGCCTCTCTTTTCCTCCGAGGTCCAATCCGTCTATAGGCTTGCGCATGAGCGAGACCGATAAACTGATCCCCGGCCGCACCGGGCCCTGGGAGATTGTGCTGGGGCTGGAGATTCACGCCCAGGTGGCTTCGAAGGCCAAACTCTTCTCGGGCGCGGCCGTCGGCTTCGGCGCCGGGCCCAATGAGCAGGTCAGCCTGGTCGATGCGGCCATGCCCGGCATGCTGCCGGTGATCAATCGCCACTGCGTCGAACAAGCCGTGCGCGCGGGCATCGGTCTCAACGCCGAGATCCATCTGAAGTCGCGCTTCGACCGCAAGAACTACTTCTACCCCGACCTGCCGCAGGGCTATCAGATCAGTCAGTTCAAGGACCCCATCGTCGGCGAGGGCGAGATCGAGGTCGAGCGCGACGACGGCTCTGTCTTCACCGTGCGCATCGAGCGGCTGCACCTGGAACAGGACGCCGGCAAAAGCCTGCACGACCAGGACCCCAACTTCACCTATGTCGATCTGAACCGGGCCGGCACGGCGCTGATGGAAATCGTCTCCAAACCCGACATGCGCTGTGCGGCCGAGGCCTCGGCCTATGTGAAAAAGGTCCGCACCATCCTGCGCTATATCGGCGCCAGCGACGGCGACATGGAAAAGGGCAATCTGCGGGCCGATGTGAACGTGTCGGTGAGGAAGCCGGGGGCCGAGCTCGGCACCCGATGCGAGATCAAGAACGTCAATTCCTTCCGCTTCATCGAGCAGGCCATCGAGGTCGAGGCCCGCCGTCAGGTCGAGATTCTCGAGGACGGCGGCAAGATCGATCAGGAAACCCGCCTGTTCGATCCGAACAAGCTCGAGACCCGCTCCATGCGCTCCAAGGAAGAGGCTCACGACTACCGCTATTTCCCCGACCCCGACCTCTTGCCCCTGGTGCTGGACGCCGACTGGGTCGAGGGCATCCGGGCGAGCCTGCCGGAACTGCCCGACGCCAAGAAAAAACGTCTGCAGAACCAGTACGGCCTGTCGGCCTACGACGCCGGCGTGCTGATCATCGAAGGCGCCCGGGCCGACTATTTCGAAGAGGCAGCCAAGGGCAGAGACGCCAAGCTGGTGGCCAACTATGTCACCAACGAGCTGCTCTCGCGTCTGGCTGCCGCCGGCCAGGACATCGAGGATTCGCCCATTCCGCCGGTCGATATCGCCGCTCTGGTTCAGCTGCGGGAGGAGGACGTCATCTCCTCCAAGATCGCCAAGGAAGTGTTTGACCACATGTGGGCGGGCGAGGGGGCGCCGGGCGCCATCGTCGAAAAACACGGCCTGAAACAGGAGTCAGACACCGGCGCGCTGGAAGGCATCATCGACGCTTTGATCGCCGCCAATCAGGCTCAGGCCGAGTCGGTGAAGGAAAAGCCCCAGGCCATCGGCTGGTTTGTCGGCCAGGTGATGAAAGCCACCGGCGGCAAGGCCAATCCGGGCGCGGTGAACCAGATCCTGAAAGCGAAACTGGGCCTATAGCGCCGCCCGATACGCCGCCTTTTAATGTCCAGGCAGGACAAAAGCTCTATTTGCTCCGGACCAGCGCGTTTTGGTCTGGTAGGAGACCTTCATGCCTGATGATGACGCCCTGTCCACCCAATCCGCCATGGCCAAGGCGCTGGCCCTCAAACAGGCGAAGATCGACGCCCAGCCGAAGCCGCCGAGAGGCGGGCGCTTCCAGCGCGAACGGGCCGCCGCGGCGCTGTCGTCGTCGAAGTCGAAACCATGGATGAAGGCGTAAAAGAGGCCCGTGTCATCATTTGGTCCCGGACCAACGGCTACTGGTCCGTCAGGAGTTGCTCTGTGGTTGTGTCCCGCCTGACAACCGCCCTGATCGGCGCTTGCCTGTTCGCCTCGACCGATGTGTGGGCGCAGGGCGCGGTGGGCGCCGCCCTCGGTGCGCCCGCCCGGGCAAGGAGCGCCGCTCCGACCGTCGGGCCGACCGTTCAGCCCGGCGATGAAGAGGACGACAACCGCCCGCTCGACCCGGCCGTCGAAGAGGCCGCCCGCGGGTTCGGTGTTCCCTTGCGGGCTCCATCCATCCTCGCTCAGACCATCCAGCGCGCCAAAGCCACCACGCGCGCCGCCGCCCTCGCCACTGAGGATTGGCGTTCGGCCGCCTTCCTGGGCGCCACCGCCGCCGACATCGTCCGCGCCGAACAGGCCAAGGGCCGTTACACCGACATCAATCCCGATACCGCAGTGGTGGTAATCACCCAGGACGGCGCCATCAACGCGGTCTACGCCTTGCGCCCGCTGCCCCCGCTGCCGGGCACGGCGACTGGAGCGATTGTCAATCTTGGCGGTGTGGCCCCGCCCGATCCCTATGTCGCGGGCTCTGACCCGGACGGAGTCCGGACAGTCTCCGGTAGCTTTGGCGCAGGCCTCGACAGCATTACCCTGAGGCCGCCCTATTTCGGTTCTGACTATAGTGGTGCGCCAACCCCGCAGGCTGCGGCCGAACGGGTGGGCATGTCGCTCTAGCTACAGGGACAGGTCCTATTTCTCATCGTGACCGCGCCGCAAGCCAGCGAACCATGCGGCACTTTTGATCCCGTCAGGGCGTGATACGCTCCGCAGTCAAGTTTCTCAGGGGGACCGCGCCATGACCGCCCGACGCCTTGCCGTTGCCGCCCTGCTGCTGATCCTGTCCGCCGCGCCGGCGATGGCGCTGAAAACCGATGTCTTGCCGCCGCAGGGCAAGAACATCCTGACCTGGACTGCCCAAGAGCAGGAGGCCGGCTACCGGCGCATCCCCGAAGTCTATCCGACGCGCGTCATCAAGCGCGGATCACGTGTGCACGCCCTGCCGCGCGCCGCCGGCCCCGATCTCTCCGGGCTGAAGTTCAGCGAACGGGGGGTCGACTACACCATCGAGTCCATGATGGCAGCGAACCACATGTCGGGCCTGCTGGTCATGAAAGACGGTAAGATCGTCTTGGAGCGCTATGCCCTGGGCCGCACGGCCGAAGACCGCTGGGTGTCGTTTTCAATCGCCAAGTCGGTGACCTCCACCCTGATCGGCGCGGCGGTCAAAGACGGCGATATCAAGAGCATCGATGAGCCGGTGGTGAAGTACATCCCCGACCTGGCTGGCAGCGCCTATGACGGCGTCTCGATCCGCAACCTGATTTCCATGACCTCGGGCGTAAGGTGGAACGAAAGCTATAACGATGTGCGCTCCGACGTCGCCCAGGTGGTCGACCGCCTGCCGGCCCCGCCGGGCAAGAATGGCATAGTCGAATACATGAAGGGCCGGCCGCGTGAAGTCCCGCCCGGAACCCGCTTTCTCTACAATACCGGCGATACGGACCTGGCCGGCGTGCTGCTGGTCAACGCGACCCACAAGACCATGGCCCAGTACCTCTCCGAAAAAATCTGGAAGCCCTACGGCATGGAGAAGGACGCCAACTGGATGCTGGACTACTGGGGCCAGGAGCACGGCGGCTGCTGCATCAGCATGACGCTGCGCGATTACGGCCGCTTTGGTCAGTTCATTCTTGAGGGCGGTCACGGCATCCTGCCGGACGGCTGGCTCGCCACCGCAACGACCAACCAGGTTCCGGCGCCTGCCACCGGCCGCAACCAGCCCTATGGCTTCTTCTGGTGGATCCAGCCGGCGCAAAAGTCCTTCCAGGCCCAGGGCATCAAGGGCCAGCTGATCCACATCGATCCGATCCAGCAGATCGTTATCGTCGAAAACGGCGCGGTGCCGAACGACGGCCCGCCGGGCGGCGGCAAGAACGCATTCTTGACTGCGGTCGTCGCGGCGCTGACGACCAAGCTCTAACGAGCGATAAGAGTCCCTCCACGAAATGCCCAAATTTGAGGCGACACGGAGCGTATGGGAGATCCAGGACCCGACGGGCGGAGTGGCCGTGGTCATGGCCCGCTCCGACGGCAGGCTCAACATCACCAGATTGCCGGGCGCCGAGGCCTCGCCGGCTTGTCCAGCCTGCCGACCCTGGCCGAGACCGTGCCTGGGCTGAACATTAACGTCGCGCCGCGCTGAGCGCCGGGCCCGCGCCACGAAAAAGGTCGCCGGTGAGGGCACGCCCGGCGACCTTCTCTAGGTTTTCGTGTCGTCCGAAAGGGCGGAAATCCGCAAATTCGATCCGATGACCAAGGATGTGATTTCCTGTGTGAACCGCGACTGAACCGCACGTGCAGGGTTGCGTGGGTTTCAAGCGCGGTCAAAGTGACGGCCATGACCCAGCCGATCGCGATCTATTACTGGCCCACGCCCAACGGGCGGAAGGTGACCATCGCCTGCGAGGAGATGGGGCTGCCCTATGAGGTCCACTTCGTCGACATCGGCGCGGGTGATCAGTTCAAGCCTGAGTTCCTGGCCATCAGTCCGAACAACCGCATGCCGGCCATCGTCGATCCGGACGGACCTGACGGGGCGCCGATCAGCGTGTTCGAATCCGGCCCCATCCTGAGTTACCTTGGCCGCAAGACCGGCCGGTTCTATCCGTCCGGGGAACGCGCGCGGACCGAGGTGGATGAGTGGGTCGCCTGGCAGATCGCCAACCTCGGTCCAGCCTGTGGCCAGGCCAATCACTTCCGGAATTATGCGCCGGGGTTTCTGAAAGACACCCGCCACACAGCCTATGGCGCGGCGCGGTTCACAAATGAGGTGGAGCGTCTCTACGGGGTCATGAATGAGCGGCTTGAAGGCCGCGACTATCTGTGCGGCGACTATTCCATCGCCGACATCATCTGCTGGCCGTGGGTGATACCCAACGCGTTTGGCCAGAACCTGGCCGAGTTTCCGAACCTGAAAGCCTGGCAGGAACGGATCTATGCGCGCCCGGCCGTTCAGAAAGGCAAGGTGATCCGGCCGGAAAAAAAGACTGAGGCCAATCTGCGCGGAACCGAGGAAGAGCAAGCCAGGGCGAGAGCCGTCCTGTTCGGCCAGCGGGCGCGGCGGAGCTGAACCC
Source organism: Caulobacteraceae bacterium (assembly GCA_947475875.1). Lineage (GTDB taxonomy): Bacteria > Pseudomonadota > Alphaproteobacteria > Caulobacterales > Caulobacteraceae > UBA5005. The sequence continues at coordinate 154,208 of CANJME010000004.1, forward strand.
GGAAAGCCGCGGCGATTTCGGCCTATCGGACTTTAACCTTATTTTTAACCTGCGGGCGCTTTCCTGATCGCATCGTCCTGTCGGTGCGTGTGCCCAGAACGGACACCCGCCCCGCTTAAGAGGGGAAAAACGATGTCAGTACAGGGAGTTGAGGCAAGCGACCTGCCTTTGCCCGGAGCGGATTCGTCCGGTGATGAGCTGTTCCGCATGGGGCTGCTCTACTCGACGGGGCAAGGGGGCGCGCCACTGGATTATGTGTCGGCCCATAAGTTGTTCAATCTCGCAGCAATGCGCGGATCTCTTGAGGCAAAGGTTTACCGCAAGGAACTGAGCCAGGAAATGGATCCGAACGACGTGGCTGAAGCCCAGCGCGCCGCCCGTGAATGGCTGGCCCACGGTTAGGCTGAATTACCTGTAGCCGTTGACCGAGTAGCTGAAGCTTACCGGCAGCGCCGCCAGGAACGACTGAACGGCGATCCCGATGTTCGCCAGCCCCGTACGGGGCACATAGACCACATCGCCGCGCGCCAGCGGCACGAGATCCGGTTGCAGACCGTGCTTGGTCGCCCGGGTCAGATCGACATTATCCTTCAGAGCATTGGGTCCAGGCGATGCGCGCCGGATGACCTGGACGTGTTTCATGTCGGCGCTGGGCATCGAGCCGCCGGCCCGGATGATGGCCTGGAAGGCGTTGTCGTCGCCGGTCAGGGCGTATTCGCCGGGCGCCTTCACCTCGCCGCCGATGAACACCTTGATGGGTTGGGCCTTGACCTGCATCTCGACGATGGGAACCCGCATGCCGTAGCGCGCCAGGCGCTGGGAGGCCTCGGCGCGGATGTCGGCGACACTGCGCCCGGCGGCCATCATGTCTTCTCCGGTGACCGGCAGGGTGATGCGACCGTCGGGGCGGACGGTCACCACCTTGTTCGCAGTGGGCAAACCCGGAAAGTTCGCCTCGATCTCATCGCCCGGATAGAGGCGGTAGGCCGCCTCGTCATTGCTCCAGTTGGCATAGGGAACGTCCGGGAACGCGGTTCGCGGCGGCAGGGCCGGCCCCTGTGTCTGCCTTGGCGGGAACAGCTTGCTTAGCGGAAACGGCGGGGCGGCGTTGGAGCCGCAGGCCCAGGCCAGAAGGCCGGCGCAGAGGGCGGTTGAAAGCAGTTTGCGCATCTTGGAACCCGAATTCCCGGAAATTTCGTGGCTGATCCGAACGTTAAGGAAAATGGGTAACGAAACATTAAGCAGGCGCCCTCAGGGTCGATTTTCGGAGATTTCCTTTCGGCGATCAGAAGAGTCGCATGAGCACGGCGAACGCCTGGACATTCCCCGCCCCTGAGGCGGACCGCCGGCCCGACCAGGGCTGGCCCCTTCGCGAGAGCCTGGGCTTTGGCGATATCATCACCCTGCTGTGGGGCCAGAAGTGGCTGATGGCGGCGATTTTCATCATCATCTTCGCCACCGGTCTGGCTTTCGCCATGACGCTCAAGACCGAGTATGTCGCCAACGCCGCCATCCTGGTGAAACCGGGCGACGAGAACGTCCTGCACCCCCGGGCGGGCGGCGCGGGCGCAGGCATGGTCAGCGACAACGACGAGCGGATTGATCCCGAGCGGGTTCTGCTCGGCGACGCGGAACTGCACCGGCGGGTCGTCGAACGCATCGGAGTTTCCACGCTTTTTCCCGACATGGCGGTCGGCAACACACCCGCAGAGCGAGAAGACGCCGTGCAACTGGCCACAGCCCGGTTCAGCAAAAACTTCGGCGTGCAGACGGGAGCCAAGATGCCGACCATCCCGGTGTCCTACGCAAGCGACAATCCCCAGATGGCGGCCCGGGCGCTTAACGCCCTGATCGAGGAGTATCTCGACTACCGTAGAGCCAAGCTGCTCGACCCCAACGGCCCGGCGCTGCTATCGGTCAAGGCCTCGCGCGAGGAGCAGCTCGGCCAGATGGACGACCGCGTCCAGGCCTTCATGACCCTGCACAACATCAGCGACTTCGACGCCGAGCAGTTGGCGTTGCGCACCACCCTCACTGCCCAGGAACAGCAGCGCACTGTGGTCAACGCCTCACTGCAGGAGAGCCGTGCGCGGCTGGCTACAGCCAATGGCGCGTTGGGCGGGGTTCCCGCCGAAGTGCCGCTGTCGCGCGACATCGACCTCAGCGGACAACAGTCGCTGACCAAACTCTATACCCAGCGCGCCGAGACGCTGGGTGCGTTCCTGCCGGGATCGCCTCGGGTCCAGGCCATTGAGGATCAAATCGCCGGGCAGACGGAAGCCCTGAGGCGCAATCCCGCGCCTGCCGAAAAGGAGCTCAAGGTGGGCGCAAATCCGGTGCGTCAGTCCCTGGAGACCGACCGCAACACCACCCTGAATTCCGTGGCGGGCCTGCAGGCCTCGTTCACCGCGGTGACCGGCGACATCGCTCGCACCAACCAGCGTCTGCGGGAACTGGCTTCGCTGGAGCCCGAGTACCGCCAGTTGCTCGACCAGCGCAAGAACTTGCAGGACAGCGTTTCGCAGCTCGATATCCAGGAATTGCAATCGAGCGCCAGCAACGCCATCGCCCGCTCCAGCACCGACAATATCCGCGTGCTCAGCTACGCCAGTCCGCCCATCGAAGGCTCGTCCAAGCGCAAGCTGGTGGCGGGCATAGCCCTCGTTTTGGCCGCCTTCACCGCTTTCTGCGCCGGCCTGCTCAGCATCTTCCTCAAGCCCGGCCTGCCGACCGCGACCGCCGCCGGTCGCACCCTCGACCTGCCGGTCCTGGCCATGGCGCGCGTGAAGGCCTGACGGCCGTGTTCGGGCGCCGCAAAGCATCAAGCCAGGAGGAGCGCACCTGGTCGGCCGCATCGGGCCGGGCCATCGACCTCAGCGCGGAGATGGAACAGCTGGCTGTTTCGCTCGGACCTCTGGCCCGCGCCCAGGCCCCCGGTTACGGCCGGGTTCTGCAGTTCGCCGCCGCCCGGTCCGGCGAAGGGACCTCCACCGTGGCGCGCGAATTCGCCTGGATGGCCGCCAGCCGGCTGGGCCGCACGGTGTGGCTGATCGATGCGGACCTCTCGGGTCCCGGCCAGATCAATGCCATCGCCGCTCATCCCGGCCGCTATGGCGCGCTGGGCGGGGCGGCGGGCGCTTCTCCGGACGGCTCGGCTTTCTTTGCAGTCCGCCCCCAGGCGGTCGACGCGGCCGGCGCCCCCGTACCCCCGGCGCGCTATCTTGTGGCCCACACGGCAGGCGTTCCCAACCTCTGGGTGACGCGCTTTCGGCGCGAACAGCTTCAGCCGGGACAGGCGGCCTATGTCACGCCCGGCTCGGCCTACTGGGACGTCATGCGCAGACATGCCGAGCTGATCGTCATCGACGCGCCCGGCGCCGACCGTTCGCAGGCCTCGATCCTGCTCGGTCCCCACGTCGACGCCACGGTGCTGGTGGTGGCGGCGGACGCGGGCGATTCCCGGCCCCCCGCCCTGCTCAACACCGCCATCGTTTCTGGCGGCGGCCGAATGGCGGGCCTGTTCTTCAACCGGGCGGAAACCCAGACTTTGCCAATGCTGCGGGCATTCGGGGCATGAGCGCCTACGCCGACACAGCCTATCTTCATGCCGTGGCTGACATGGCCCGTCCGGCTGCAAGCAATGCGCCATCTGTCGCACGCGCGGAGTTATGTGGGGCGTTAACGACACGCGGACGAGGCTGTGAGGGCCGTTCAGCAATGGCGCCGCCTGGCCGGCGGTGGTACGGAAGGCCCGATAACCGGACAATCTCCGATCGTCCCACGCGAAGCCGCCCTCTCGCTGCGCTTAGCGGTTAGCCCCCTGCAAGCGGAGCCTGCGCCTTGGACACCCGAACCCTGCTGGCCTATGGCCTGATCGCCGCGGTGGCCATGTCCTGCGCCGCCTTGGCGGTCTTCAAATGGTACAATTCACACCGCAGGAAGGAACGGCGCCGCGGCCGTCGGGAAGACCGGGCTTACCATCGCAAGCAGAGCTCAAAGGCGCGAGCCGGGTCCGACTAGGGGATCTTCCGAGACAGCATGGTGGATTACGCGAACATGTGGCCCTAATTTCTGGTCATAAGGCGCGCTTTTGCTTTACCTTTGGTGGGGTGGTGTTTGTCGCAATCCCGAGAAAAATGCCGTTGTTAGCCGCATTGAAATGTTCAAAAGCAGGTTTGCTGCTATATTGTGCGTCTGACTCAGGAATAGTCTCACCGACGGGTGTGGCTGAAAGCGACCGCCAAGCTTGTCCAGGCAAGGCGGCACAAAGGGAACAAAAATGAAGAAAGCTCTTGTAGCCGCCGCGGTCGCCACGACTTGCGCGACGTTCTTTGGAATGACCGGATTTGCGCCCAGCGTGGCCGCGGGTTCAGTGACCCACGTCGATAATTTCCAGCTCACTGACCAAAATCTGATGGCGCATGAGCTTTATTACTTCAAATACGCGCCCGCGATCGTGATCATGAGCCAGAAGGACGGCTCGGCCATCTCGCGCACCGCCGCAGCCGAGCTGCAGAAGATCGCCGACGCCTACAAGGACAAGGGCGTCCTCTTCTACATGATCAATTCCAACACCACCGACAGCCGCGACGCGGTCGGCGCCGAAGCGCGGGCCCAGGGCTTCAAGATCCCGGTGCTGGTCGACGAGCAGCAACTGGTTGGTGAATCGCTGGGCATCACCCGCGAGGCCGAAGTCTTCGTGATCGACCCGAAGACCATGAACCTGGCCTATCGTGGCCCGCTGGATAACCGCTTTACGTCCGGGACGCCGAACGTCTCAAAGGCGCCGACCGACGCGTTCGCCACCAAGGCCATCGACGCCGTGCTCGGAGGCCGGGCTGCCCCGGTCGCGAAGATCGACGTCAAGACCGGCGCCACCGTCGCCTACGCCGAACCCGGCCGCCTTCGCGCCGCCGCCGGCGTCAAGCAAATCTCCTACGCCCGGGACGTCGCGCCGATCCTTCAGGAAAAGTGCGTCAGCTGCCACATCAGCGGCGGCATCGCGCCCTTCGCGATGGACAGCTATGACGTGGTCAAGGGCAATGCGGCGATGATCCGCGAGACCCTGCGCTCCAAGCGCATGCCTCCGTACTTCGCCGACGCCCACATCGGCCAGTTCAAGAACAACCAGGGCCTGACCAATGATCAGACCCGCACCCTGGTGCACTGGATCGAAGACGGCGCTCTGCGCGGCGACGGCCCCGACCTGCTGCTCTCCAACAAGGGCAAGGTTGCGCCCGACTGGCCGGAAGAACTCGGCAAGCCGGACGTGGTCGTCAACATGCCGGCCTTCACCGTGGCCGCCAATGGCGTCATCGAATATCAGAACCAGCGCGTCGCCAACCCGTTCGCCAACGACACCTGGCTGCGCGCCATCGCGATCAAGCCGGGCGACCGGCGCGTTCTGCACCACGTGGTGTCGAACCAGATCGCCGACCGCACCAAGCCTAGCAGCATTCCGGCCGGCTCGGTTGGCTCCTACACTCCGGGCGCCCGCCCGCAGGTGATGGGCGACAACACCGGCGCCCCGGTTCCGGGCGGCGGCATGCTGAACTTCCAGATGCACTATACGACCGTTGGCGTGCAGGTGACCGACAACACTCAGGTCGGCTTCTACTTGGCCCGCGAAACCCCGAAATACGTCAAGCGCTCCTACGTGATTTCGGACGGCGGCCTTTACATCCCGTCGGGCGAAGCGCGGCACAAGGAAGTGGCCTATATGGTCGCTCCGGCCGACATGTATCTCTACACGCTCTATCCGCACTCGCACTACCGCGGCATGCACGTGGAGCTGAAGGCCAAGACGCCCGACGGCAAGGAAACCATGCTGCTGGCGCTGCCGAAGTACGACTTCAACTGGCAGCGGGACTACGATCCCGTGGAGCCCATCCTGGTCAAGGCCGGCACCAAGCTGATCGCGACCTGGGTTTATGACAACTCAACCCACAATTCGGCCAACCCTGATCCCAAGATCAACGTGACCTGGGGTGAGCAGACCTTCAACGAGATGATGTACTTCCGCATCAACTACCGCTTTGCGGACGAAACCACCGATCACCTGCGTCCCGAACTGGCCTCGGCCATCGGCGCCGGCTCTTCGATGGGTCAGCTCGACGACAACGCCGACGACTTCATCACCCGTGATGAGCTGGCCCAGCCGCGCGGCCGTGGCGGCGTCTCGCCGCTGCTGGCCAACTTCGCGATGCTTGACCGCAACGGCGACGGCAAGCTGGACAAGGTCGAATACGCCGCCTCTTCGGGCGGCGGCGGTCGTGGCGGTCCTGCCGCCGGCGGTCGTGGCGGCGCTGGCCGCGGCGGCGCTGCCCCGACGGGCCGTCCCGCCAACGACGACCTTAGCGGCGACCTGTAGCCGCGTTCAAAGGCTGAACTTTGCGAAGGAGCGCCGGGCAACCGGCGCTCCTTTTGCTTTGCGGCGCGAACCTCCCCCGTTCGCGGAGCGAACGCGGGGAGGGGGACCGCGAAGCGGTGGAGGGGGCGAGCTGCGCGCTCCGTGCGTGCGTGTATCCGATGAACGATCTTTCTGTGCGTGGGGCTCGCCCCCACCGGACGGCTTAGGCCGTCGTCCTCCCCCGTTTCACGGGGGAGGTTCGCGCGGGGCCTAGCCGGCCACCAGGCGCTTCATCGCCTGTTCGAGGCCCTTCAGCGTCAGCGGATACATCCGGTCGTCGACCAGCTGCTTCAGGGCCGAGATTGAGGGGGTGTAGTCCCAGTGACGCTCGGGCGTGGGGTTCAGCCACACCACGCTCGGCCAGGTCTTGATGACCCGGTCGATCCACACAGCGCCCGCTTCCTCGTTCCAGTGCTCGACCGAGCCGCCGGGATAGGTCACTTCATAGAGGCTCATGGTCGCGTCGCCCACGAAGATCACTTTGTAATCCTTGGGGTATTTGTGCAGGATATCGAGCGTGTTCAAGCGCTCGGCGTTGCGCCGGCGATTGTCTTTCCAGACCGTCTCATAGAGGCAGTTGTGGAAGTAGAAGAACTCCATGGTCTTGAATTCGGTCTTGGCGGCCGAAAACAGCTCCTCGCAGATCTTGATGAAGCTATCCATCGATCCGCCGATGTCGAAGAACAGCAGCACCTTGATGGTGTTGCGGCGCTCCGGCCGCATCACGACGTCGAGATAGCCCTTTTCTGCTGTGCCTTGAATGGTGCCATCGATATCCAGCTCATCCGGCTGGCCTTGGCGGGCGAACTTGCGCAGGCGGCGCAGCGCCACCTTGATGTTGCGGGTGCCGAGCTCGACGGAATCATCGAGGTTCTTGAACTCACGCTTATCCCAGACCTTGACCGCCCGGTTATGCCGGCTCTTGTCCTGGCCGATGCGGATGCCTTCGGGGTTGTAGCCGTTGGCCCCGAACGGGGAGGTGCCGCCGGTGCCAATCCACTTGTTGCCGCCCTCGTGGCGCTCCTTTTGTTCCTCAAGGCGCTTTTTCAGCGTCTCCATCAGCTTTTCGAAACCGCCCAGCGCCTCCAGCTCGGCCTTCTCTTCCTCGGTCAGGAACTTCTCGGTCAGCGCCTTCAGCCATTCGGCCGGAATATCGGCGGTAATGCCACCCTCGACCCGTTCCAGGCCCTTGAAAACATGGCCGAAAACCTTGTCGAAGCGGTCGAGGTGTTTCTCGTCCTTCACTAGGGCGGAACGCGACAGATAGTAGAAACTATCCACCGACCGATCGATGACGCCCTTGTCGAGCGCCTCCATCAGCATGAGGTATTCCTTCAGGGTGACCGGGACGCGCGCCTGCCGCAGCTCGGAGAAGAAGTGCATGAACATAGGTGGGTTGTCGCGCGGTCGGGCCGCCGGATCAAGATGCGCCGACACCGCGCCTCAGGGCAGCCAGACTTCCCGCAGATAGTACGGCGTCTCGCTCATCGAGACGAGCCGCTCCGAGCCGTTGAGCAGGGTGGTGAGGCGTGCGCCCGTCACCTTCAGGCTGGAAGAGCGCAGGCGACTGGGGCTTGCCGCGCTGACGGCGTCCGTGCCGCTCTCGGTGCGATAGATCCGGTAGAAATCCGGGGTCTTGGCCGAATAGACCAGCTGGCCGCCGGTGGTCTGCATGGCGCCGCGCCGCACCGGGCCGCGCTCGTAGCGCAGGTCCAGTTCCAGGCCGCCGCCCTCGGCGAGTTGAACCTTCCAGTGCTGTTCGGAGAGCGGCTTTTCGTCCGCGCCCGTGACCGTCTGCGTCCGGGTTTCGAAGGTCGCGGGGATGGAAACGCCATAAGGTCCCGGGGTCGCTCGCTCCGGCGACAGGGTGAGCACCACGAAGGTCCGGTTCTGGCCCGCGGCGTTGCTCGCGCTGGCGATGAAGATCACATCGCGCGTGCGGCCCCCGGCGATCGGCTGGCCCTCGGGCGTCTGGTAAAGTGCGCGGTCGGTGAAGATCAGCGTCAGGTTGGCGCCCGGGCCGCCGGCGCCGCTCAAGGTCCACCCAGCGGGCAGCAAGGCCTGCACGGCCGCGTCCGTAACTCGGTAGCCGAGGGTGACCCGGCTCTCGGCGCTGCGCTGGCTAAGGGTTTCGGCGCTCACGGGAACCGTCAGAGACAGGGTGAGCGCGGCGCCCGCCGCCGCAAAATATCGCTGCATAACCTGAGCCTCACTTGAACAGCTTCAGATCAATCGAGTCCGCCATCACCTTGTAGCCGGCGTCATTGGGGTGCAGCCAGTCGCCGGACTGCAGGTCGGCCCGGAGCTTCTTCGGATTGGCCGGATCGCGCATGGTGACGTCGAAGTCGATCACCCCGTCGAACATGCCGCTGGTGCGGATCCAGCTGTTGATCTGGGCGCGGACGGCGTCGCCCTCGGGGCTGTAATAGGCAGCGCCCTCATACGGCATCAGCGTCGCGCCATAGACCTTGATGCCGTGGGCATGGGCCCGGTCGATAATCTGGCGATAGCCCTGGATCACCAGGTCGGCGGTCGGGATATTCGGCCGGTTCATCCCCAGGTCGTTGATACCCTCCAGGATGGTCATATAGGCGACGTTGGGGATCGACAGCACGTCGCGGTCAAAGCGCTTGAGCGCCGGGTCGCCGAAGTTCGCCGTGCCCAGTTTCAACACCTGATTGCCGCTGATCGCCTCGTTGACCACGCCCCAGGGTTGGTTCTTGTTTCGCGCCACCAGCCGCTCGGCGAAATAGTCGTGCCAGCGGGCGTTCTTGTCGTTGGTCGAGCGGGTGCCGTCGGTGATGGAATCGCCGAAGGTGATGATGGTCTTGCCGCTGGGCCTGGTGTCGACCTCGATGGCGGTGACGAAGGCCCGCTGGGTCAGCATGGCCGGTCCGCGTCCCGCGCCGCCCGCTGGGGGGGCCGCGCCGCCACGTCCTGCGCCGGCAGCTGGCGCTGCTCCGGCTGCGGCCGGTGGGGCTCCCGCCGCGCCGCCGCCCCGTCCCGGGGCGACATAGGGCACGGGCGTGAAGGCCTTGTCGGTGAAATCGCCGGGCGGCGAAAGATAGGTCGTCGCCGTGCCCTGCGGGTGGCAGGTGCACGGGCCGGTTTTTTCCGGGACAAACAGGCTGATCGCCACCGAGCTCAGGGCCGCGACCGGGAAATCGATCGGGTCAGACAGCACCGGCGCCCCGGCCGGGATGGAAATTGAGGCCTTCCCGCCGAACGTGATCCCCTTGACCGGGCCGCCGAGCTGCGCGCCTTCGCCCGCCTTGGCGATGGTGGCCGCGCCGATGACCAGCGGGGTCGTCCCGTATTCATTGGAGATGCGCACCCGCACGCGCGCGCCGCCGGCGGAAATCCGCATGATCTGGCGAATGGTCTGGTTCTCGAACGCCGGGCTCGTCGGCGAGGAAACGGCCGGCGGCGCGCCCCAGGTGCCGACCCAGTGCGGCGCGGTGGCGGCGAAGGTGACTCCGGCGCTGAGCGCGAAGACGGCGGCGGCGGCGAGAATGGTGCGTTTCATGACGGGCTCCCCAGCAACTTATGATTTTTCGCCACACTAGCCGCCGCCTGCTTATTTTGGCTAGGCTAGATCGATGACCCTCCCCATCTTCACCCACCCGGCGATGTTCGAACACCGCCCGCCGCAGGCTCACGTCGAAAGGCCTGAGCGGCTGGCCTCGGTGCTCGGCGCGCTCGATGCCGCGGGTCTCGCGGGCGAGCGTCGCGAGGCGACAAGGGCCAGCCGCGCCGACCTGGAGCGTATTCACTCGGCGGACTTCATCGCGACCCTCGAAAAATCGGCGCCGGCGTCCGGTTATCACTTCATCGACTCCGACACGGCCATGTCGTCCGGGAGCCTCGAGGCGGCATACCTCGCGGCCGGCGCGGTCACCGGCGCCGTGAACGCGGTGCTTTCCGGCGAGGCGGACCGGGCCTTCTGCGCCGTCCGCCCGCCCGGGCATCACGCGGGCCCGGACTACGCCATGGGCTTTTGCCTGTTTTCCAACGTCGCCATCGGCGCGCGGCTGGCGCAGGCCAGTGGCCTGAAACGCATCGCCGTGGTCGACTTCGACGTCCACCACGGCAACGGCACGCAAGGGTGTTTCGAGACCGATCCAGACCTGATGCTCGCTTCGGTGCATCAGTCGCCGCTCTATCCGGGCACCGGCGATCCGTCGGAGACCGGCGTCGGCAATATCGTCAATGCGACGGTCGAGCCCATGGCCTCGCGCCAGGTCTGGCGGCGCACCTTCGAAACCTTGCTCGAACAGGTCGACGCCTTTGCTCCGGAGCTCGTCATGATCTCGGCCGGCTTCGACGCCCACGCCCGCGATCCGCTCGCCCAGCAGCAGCTGGAGGCCGAGGATTATGACTGGGCGACGCGCGCCATTCTCACCATTGCGCGAAAGCACGCGCGCGGACGGGTTGTGTCATCGCTGGAGGGCGGATACGACCTTGAGGCGCTGGGCCGGTCGGCCGTGGCGCACGTGGGCGCGCTGGCCGCGCTCTGAGGTTTGGGGGAAAATGGCCCGTCAGGCCGGAACCATCACCATTGCCCGTCATGGCGAGCCCGCCTTATCGCGGGACGTGCGCCTGAACGCGGCTGACTATGAGACGTTTTGGGCGCAGTACGAGATCGGAGGACTGGTCGCCGGCCAATCCGCGCCGGAGCACCTGACCGAGACGGCGAAGAAAGCCGATGTGGTGTTTGTCTCCACCCGCCGCCGGGCGATTGAATCGGCGAGGATCCTGGTCGGCAACCGCGAAGTTTTCGAGGACGTCCGGCTGATCGAGGCGCCGCTGCCTTCGCCACCGTTCCCGGGCCTGCTGAAAATGTCGCCCAGGCTCTGGGGCTTCTTCGCCCGGTTCTGGTGGTGGTGGTTCAATCACCACAAGGGCCAGGAAACCCGCAAACAGGCCAGCGCCCGGGCCAAGGCGATCGCTGGCGAGATCGCCGCCCAGGCTGAACAGGGCAAGACCGTGCTGGTCATTGCCCACGGCTTCTTCAACGCCATGCTGGGGGTTGAACTGGGCCGTCTCGGCTGGCGCAAGGTTTGGGGCCGCGGCTGGAAATACTGGTCGACGCGCCGCTATGAGCGGCGGTAGTTTGCGCCCATGACCGACACCGCCGACATCGCCGCCCTTTCCTTCGAGCAGGCCCTGGCCGAACTGGAAAAGATCGTCGGCGAGCTGGAAAGCGGCCAGGCGCCGCTGGAAAAGTCCATCGAGATCTATGAGCGCGGCGCGGCGCTGAAGGCCCATTGCGAAAAGAAGCTCGAGGCCGCCCGGCTGCGGGTCGAAAAGATCGTGGTTGGCCCGGGCGGGGCCTTGGCCGAGCCTGCGGAATTCAACTGATCAGGCCATGACCCCAACCCTTGTGACCGCCGAGGTGGACGCGGCGCTGGAAGCCCTGCTGCCCACCGGCGGGCGGCTGGCCGAGGCCATGCGCTACGCCGCTCTGGCGCCGGGCAAGCGGCTTCGGCCATTTCTGACGCTTGAGACCGGCCAACTCCTGGGCTTCAAAGCCCGCGATGTGATGCGCGCGGCGTGCGCGGTGGAACTCATCCACGCCTACAGCCTCGTGCACGACGACCTGCCCTGCATGGATGACGACGACCTGCGGCGCGGCCGGCCCACGGTTCACCGGCAATTCGACGAAGCGACGGCGGTGCTGACGGGCGATGCGTTGCAGAGCTTGGCTTTCGAGGTCCTCGCCGATCCCCTGACCCACGCTGACGGCGCGGTCCGCGCCGACCTGACGCTCTGCCTGGCCCGGGCGGCCGGAGCAGGTGGCATGGCCAGCGGCCAGATGCTCGATCTGCGAGGCGAAGGCCCTATCGAGGCCATGCAGGCCCTGAAGACGGGCGCCTTGATCGGCGCTGCGGTCGAGGTGGCGCTGATCATCGGCCAAGTCGCAGACCGGCGGCGCGAGGCGTTGATGGCCTATGCGGCGGACCTCGGCCTTCTCTTCCAGATAGCCGACGATATCCTCGACGCCGAGGGCACGACCGAGACGCTCGGCAAGGCCGCGGGCAAGGATTCCGGGGCGGGAAAGGCCAATCTGGTCACCCGGCAAGGCGTCGAGGCGGCGCGCAGGCGCGGTGAGGATTTGGTCAAATCCGCCAAGGCCAGGCTTGATTTATTCGGCGAAGCGGCCAGTTCCCTGCAGAACGCCGCGGATTTCGTGCTACATCGGCGGAGCTAGTTCAGGACCGTCATGCCCGTCACGCCGCTTCTCGACACGATCTCGAGCCCTGCCGACACGCGGACTCTTTCCATCCCGCAGCTGAAACAACTGGCCGCGGAACTTCGCGCCGAGACCATCGATGCGGTCTCGGTGACCGGCGGTCACCTTGGCGCGGGCCTCGGCGTTGTCGAGCTCACCGTCGCCCTGCACCATGTCTATGAGACGCCGAAGGACATCCTGATCTGGGACGTCGGCCACCAGGCCTATCCGCACAAAATCCTCACCGGCCGCCGCGATCGCATCCGCACCCTCCGCCAGGGCGGCGGCCTGTCCGGCTTCACCCGCCGCAGCGAGAGTGAATACGACCCGTTCGGCGCGGCCCACGCGTCCACCTCGATTTCGGCCGCCCTTGGCTTCGCCGCGGCCCGCGATCAGCGGGGCGGGGACAACAAGGTGGTCGCCGTCATCGGCGATGGGGCGATGAGCGCGGGCATGGCCTATGAGGCGATGAACAACGCCGCGGCCTTCGAGAGCCAGCTGACCGTCGTGCTCAACGACAACGACATGTCGATCGCGCCTCCGGTGGGCGGCATGAGCGCCTATATGGCCAGGCTGGTCTCCGGCGGGCCCTATCGGGGCCTGCGCAGCGTCGGCCGCAAGATGTCCAGAATCCTGCCCAAATCCATGCAGGCCGCCGCCAAGAAGGCGGAGGAATACGCCCGCGGCATGGTCACCGGCGGCACCTTCTTCGAGGAACTGGGCTTCTATTACGTCGGCCCCATCGACGGCCACGACCTCGGCGCCCTGATCCCCGTTCTGAAAAACGCCGCCCAGATCAAGGACCGCCCGGTTCTGGTCCATGTGGTGACGCAAAAGGGCAAGGGCTATGGCCCCGCCGAGGCGGCCGAAGACAAGTATCATGGCGTCGCCAGGTTCGACGTCGTTACCGGCAAACAGGCAAAGCCTTCGGCCAACGCGCCCAGCTACACCCGCGTATTCGCCCAGGAGCTGATCAAGCGGGCCGAACTGGACGAAACCATCGTCGGCATTACGGCCGCCATGCCGTCTGGCACCGGCCTTGACCTCTTCGGCCAGCGGTTCCCGAAACGGATGTTCGATGTCGGCATCGCCGAGCAGCATGCGGTGACCTTCGCCGCGGGCCTCGCGGCCGATGGCATGAAGCCCTTCTGCGCCATCTATTCGACCTTCCTGCAGCGCGGCTACGATCAGGTCGTGCACGACGTGGCCATCCAGAGCCTGCCCGTGCGCTTTCCCATCGACCGCGCCGGCCTCGTCGGCGCCGATGGAGCGACGCACGCCGGCTCGTTCGACATCGGCTATCTGGGCGCGCTGCCGGGCTTTGTGGTCATGGCTGCGGCCGATGAGGCGGAACTCGCCGCCATGATCGCCACATCCGCCGAAATCGACGACCGGCCCTCGGCCTTCCGCTATCCGCGCGGTGACGGCGTCGGCGTTGAAATCCCCGAACTCGCCGCCCCTCTGGAAATCGGCAAGGGCCGCATCCTGCGCGAAGGAACCGCGGTCGCCATCCTCTCTCTCGGCACCCGCCTGCAAGACAGCCTCCTGGCGGCCGACCTGCTGGCCGCGCGCGGCCTCTCGGCCACGGTCGCCGACGCCCGTTTCGTCAAACCCCTCGATGAGGACCTGATCGCCCGCCTCGCCGTCGAGCACGAGGCCCTGATCATCGTCGAAGAAGGCGCCATGGGCGGCTTCGGCGCCTTCGTGCTGCAGTTCCTGGCCAGCCGCGGCGTGCTGGACGCAGGCCTGAAGGTGCGCAGCCTTTGCCTTCCCGACACCTTCCAGGACCACGACAAGCCCGAGGCGCAGTACGCCCTGGCTGGCCTCAACGCGGAAGGCATCGCAAGGGCCGCCGTCCGCGCTCTCGGCCTCGAAGACGGCGCGGCCAACCTGCGGGCCTGACGGGCCGAAAACCCGGCGACAACCCATACTTTCACCCCTATCGTGGACCCGAATGACTATCGGGGGATGATCATGCGCAAGTGGACACTACCGGGCCTCGCCGCGGCTCTGAGCCTGCTGGCGGCCGCGCCATCGGCCTGGCCGGCCTGGACGTTCAGCGCCTCACCCGACCTGATCCGCGCTCACATGGCCTACCTCGCCAGTGACGAGCTGCAGGGGCGCGACGCCGGCCTTCCGGGTTATGATCTGGCCGCCGCCTACGCCGCCAAGCAGTTCCAGGACATGGGCCTGAAGCCCGGCGGCGACAACGGGACCTTTCTGCAGCACCTCACCCTGATCCGCGACCGGGCCCTGCCGGGCGGAACGCTCAAAATCGTCGGGCCGAAAGGCACGGTCGACCTGGTCGAAGGACCGGATTTCCGCAACTCCGCCACCGCCCACGGCCGCGATGTGACGCTGAACGCGCCCGCGGTGTTCGCCGGCTTCGGCGTGGTTGCCGCCGGCCAGGGCCGCGACGACTTCAAGGGCCTCAACGTGCGGGGCAAAATCGTCGTCGTTTTGGACGGCTCCCCCGAGGCCATCCCTGCCGCCGACCGAAATTTCGTCGCCAGCGCCGGCGCCAAGGCGATGATGGCCAAACGGCTGGGCGCCGTCGGCCTGATCGTCATAGCCCAACCCGCCCCACCGCCACCGCCTGGACGCGGCCCGGCCCAGGCCGTCGCGGCCGGAGCGGCCGCCCCTCCAGCGGCGGGAAGAGCGCCGGCCGCGCCGCCCACGCCGCCCAACCCGAACGCCCCCGGCCGCGCCGGGGCTTTCGGCTGGACCTGGGAGCTGCCGGGCGGCGACGCCAATCACCCCGGCGTGCCGGTGCTGGCCACGGTGACGCCCGCCGGCGCCGCCAAGCTTTTCGCCGGAACCAGCCAGACCTATGAGGCGCTGCTGGCCGCCTCGAAGTCGCCGGCCGCCAACCCCGCCCGATTCAACCTGCCGGGCCGCATCGAAGCGGTCGCCAAGGGCGAGCTGGGCGAGCGGCGACCCAGCGAAAACGTCATCGCCATGATTGAGGGCTCGGACCCCAATCTGAAGAGCCAGTACATCGTCATGAGCGGCCACCTCGACCACCTCGGCGTCTCGGCCCGGCCGCTGCCCAACGGCGATGCAATCAACAATGGCGCCTTGGATAACGCCGGCGGGGTCTCCACCCTGATCGAGGCTGCGCGCGGCTTTGCGACCGGGCCGCGGCCCAGGCGCTCGGTGATCTTCCTGCTGGTGACGGGTGAGGAAAAGGGGCTGATCGGCTCTTCCTATTTCACCAACAATCCGGTCGTCCCCAAGGCCAGCATCGTCGCCGACGTCAATCTCGACATGCCAGTGATGACCTATGATTTCGTCGATGTGGCGGCGATCGGCGCGGAGCATTCCAACATCATCCAGGCGGTGAACCGTGCTGCGGGCCGCATGAACATCGGCATTTCGCCCGATCCGGTGCCCAGGCTCGGCATCTTCACCCGTTCGGACCACTACAATTTCGTGCTCCAGGGCATTCCGGCCGTGTTCCTGATCGGGGGCTTCAAGAACGGCGGCGAGGTCGCCTTCAACGACTTCTACGACAACCGCTATCACAAGCCGGGCGATGATCTGAACCAGGCCATCGACTACAATGTCGCCGCCAAATGGGCGCACCTGAACTACGAAATCGCCTGGGAGCTGGCCAACCAGCCCAAACGGCCGATGTGGAACAAGAACGACCTATTCGGCAGCCGTTACGCCGCGCCCTCGACGGTGCTGCGTTAACGTCAGGGGTCCAGATCACCGTTGATTCACGCCGCGATCAGGATCAAGCTTGCGGCCAATCTGGTAGGATCACCCGCGTGAAGTCCATTCTTCCCCTTCTGGCAGTTGCCCTGGCCGGGGTCGCTCTGGGCATCGGCGGTTGCAAACCCAAACCGGTAGCGCAGGCGCCAGCCGAGACATCCGCCCCTGCCGCGCCGAATGCCCAGCCTCAGGTCGGCGTCAATGCCGCCCTGCAAAATTCCGTGACCTTGCAAGGGGAGAAAGAGGCCGCGGCGCGCACCGCCCAGGTCGGCGGCCCGGTCCATTTCATGGACATGATCGAGACCAAAGCGGCCAGCTGGCTGAAGGTCGATCTGAAAAACAAACGCGAATTTTCGGTCGGCGCCGACGCCAAGGTGCGTGTCGATCCCTTTGTCTATGACCCTGAGGTCACCGCCGGGGAAATGACCCTGTCGGTCACCAAGGGCGTCTTCCGTTACGCCTCCGGCGGGGCGGCGCCCGAGACGGTGTCGTTCCAGACCCCCACCGCCTCGATCGGCATCCGCGGCACCACCATCGAAGGGGTCGTGGGGCCAGAAGCGGCTGATTTTCTGAAACAAAACGGCCAGGCCGTCGATCCGGCCGCCGATCCGGAAAAGCTCGCCGCCGTCGTCCTGCGCGAGGGCTCGATCAGCCTGCGCACCGCCTCCCAAACCGGGGCGCTGGACAAGCCCAACTATGCTGTCGCCATCGTCGGCGACACCCTGGGAAGGCCTTTCCTCGTCAGGCCAAAGGGTGATACCTGGCTGCGAGACCGCCTGCCGCCGCTGGATGGGGCGCCGCCGCCGCCCGCGCCGCTGGCCCCGCCCAGGGCTGTCGCGACCGTTCCACCCGTGGTCCCGCCGCTCCCGCCGGCAGTCGCGCCGCCGTCCGCCCCCGTCGCGCCGCCGCCGACCCCGGTCCGCGTCAACAATCCGCCACCCGAGCCTGTCGTTCCGGCCAAGCCGCCGGTCCTTCAGCCCGTCAAGCCCGAGCCTGTAAAGCCGCCGCCGGAGCCCGCCAAACCTCAACCCGCCAAGCCTTCAGCGCCCATTGTCGCAGGACCAGCCGGTACCGGCTACGACCCGTTCAACCCGGCCGCCTCCGCGCCGAAGCCGCAGCCGACCGCGCCCCGCCCCACAGTGACCATCCCGATCCCCACCGGCGGCGGAACCACGACCCGTACGCCGACAACCCAGACGCCGACGCGCCCGGCCGGCACGACGGCGCCGGCGCCGGCGACATCGCCCAACGCGCCAAAACCGACGGTGACCACGGCCCCGCCGCCGACCGCCACGGTGATGAATCCGCAAACCCAGCCGCCGCCGACGACGACCTTCAAGGCGCCGCCAATCACCTACGTGCCGCCGCCGACCACGACCGGCAAACCCTAGCTGTAGTTGAAGCTCAGGCTGATCCGATCCTTCCGGGCCGCATTGGCCGGCACCTCATGTCGGATGAAGCTTTCCCAAAGATAGAGCGTGCCCACGCGTGGCGTCAGATAGACGAAGGTGCGGTCGGTTTCCGGCGCATCGGCCATGCGTTTGGGCGCGGCCATCATCATCGGCAGGCGCGGGTCCTCCAGCCGCAGCGGTGAGGCCTTGTCGGGAATCTCCAGATAGACCGTCCCGGAAATCACGCTGCCCGGGTGGATGTGGCCGCTGTGGACCGCGCCGGGATTCAGGATGTTGATCCACAGGCTGTCGAGTTTCAGCCGCCCGCAATCCATGAAAAGCTCGCCCGCAAAGGCTTTGACGTGGCTGTCGAGCACCTTGCGCAGGTGATCGAACAGGCTGTCGCGGCGGGTCAGGTCGTTCAGCGACGCATAGGAGGTATAGCCGCCATAGCCGTTGTCCCGCGCCCAGGTCTGACCGGCCAGGTCCTGGTCGGCAATATCGCGCGCGGCGCTCGAAAGCTCGCCGGCGTCAAAGCCTCGCGAGCCGGTCAGGTCGGCTTCGTAGAGGCGGGTCACGAACAGGCTGCGCGTCGTCATGGCGCGCGCTTTACGTGAAATCCCGGCCTTAGCCCACCCTTTGGCCGCCGACGACGGCCAGGCGGATATAGCCGCGTTCCGGCCGCGGTTCGGCGTCGGCGTCGAGCAGCAGCAGCTTTTCGATGCTCAGGCCGCGCAGGCGGGCCAGCGGGGTGACCGGCTGATAGAGGCCCAGCATGCGGTCGGTGACGCCGGCCTCGTTGGAAAGCGGCATCAGGGTGATTTCAAGGTCCGCCGAATGGTTGCCGGCGATGGCTCGGGCCTTGAGGCGCAAGGGTTCGACGTCGCGGCGTGCGCGTTCCAGGGCGCCCTGCACCGAAAGCCGCGCATCCGCCGACCAAAGTTCAGAAAAATCGGCGCCGCGCAGGTCGCGGCCGTGCAGGTCGCGCAATAGTCCGCCACTCAGGCGAAAACCATAAAGACCGGCCGCCTTGCGCCCCAGGATGAAGATCTGCGGCAAAAGGGTCGGGAAATCGGCCGGATCAATGGCCGAACGCGCAGCCGGTTTGCCGGCAAAACTTCGGTTTTGCCAATAGTCTATCAAGAATTCCGTGTTCGAATGGGACATCGAAGCCCGCTCCTTTGCCGACGCACAAGCGTTGCAGGGAAAGGATCAGGCCACCGCGTTTTGTGCCCATTTGGGACAGGGAGCTGAATATGGGATCGGGATTGAAGATGGTGCTGGGAGCCCTGGCGGGTCTCTTCATCATGCTGATCGCCGGCAGCAGCGACCAGGCCACGGCCCAGCAGTGCTGTACGCCGCCGCCGACTTGCTGCACGCCGCCGCCCACCTGCTGCACGCCGCCGACGCCGCCGCCCTGCTGCGTGCCGCCGACGCCGCCCACGCCGCCGACAACCCCCTGCTGCACACCGCCGGGCCACACGATCAACGTTCCGGGCGTCAATGTGAACGTCAACGCCTCGGTCATCGTCAATGCGGCGGTGAACGTGCGGGCCAATGCCGCTGCCGCCTCGCAAGGCAGCGCCGGCGCCTTCGGCGGCGCCCTGGGCCAGACCATAGTGGTCGGCGGCGGCGGCATTGCGCCCGGCGTCGTGACCGTAATCGGCGGCCTGAATGTTCAGGGCGGCAAGGAAAAGCGTCGGGTGGCCTATCAGGCCCAGCGCACCAAAACGACCAGGATCGTCATCCAGGCTTTCTGTCTGGACGACAAGTCCGTACCCCACCCGGCCAGCCAGGTGTTCCCTGAAAAGGATGTCGAGGACAGCTACGAGGGTGAGCTCTACCGCTGCATCGCCGGCACCCGCATGCAGTATGTCTGGGTGGAATATGTCGCCGGGCGCACGGGCTTCGATGGCGGCACGACCGTCACCTGCAGCAAGGACAACGCCCTGTGGCGCGGCCGCGACGGCAAGCTGGAGTGCAAGGCCCAGAAGGCCGAGCGCGATTGCAACGAGCGCAGTCTGCTCCGCCGCTTCGGCGCAGGCGTGAAGGTGGTGACCGTGATCATTACCGAAACCTACACCGCCTATCGCGAGGAAGAGGTCGAGAGCGTCGCCTCGTCGTCCTCCAGCATGTCCTTCAGCGGCGGTGTGGGCGGCATCGCGTACTAGAGCGCTAGTCGGCGAAGCCGCCGTCGTGGCCGTCGTGTGAACCTCTTACCAGCCCAGGAGCGCCTCAGGCGTTTCAGGACGGGGAAGGACGACTAAGTCTCCCCCAACAGCCCCTCCTGCTCGCGCATGACCGCGGTCAGGATTTCCGAAACCTTGCCGATGTCGCCGTACTTGGCCGGCACGCTGATGCGGTCGTTCAGGTAGGTTTTGAACCCGTGCCCCTGGCCGGGCGCATAGGTGAAATAGACCGGCGCGCCGCGGTTGATGGTCTTGACCAGAAAGTCGACGACAAAGCCCTGCAGAATGGCCTCGGGCTTCTGGGTCGACAGACGCAGCGCCGTGCCGTCGTCCTTCTCGATGAAGCCGATCAGCACGCCCGAGCGGTCCGGCCGCCAGGCCGCGTCCAGCGTCGGCAGATAGCGCCAGCCGCAGTAGAAGGCCCGGCACGCCCCCGGCCGCGTCTCATAGATGCCGCAACCCGTCGAGGTCAGATGACCACACCGAACGCCGGCCTCCTTTTTCAAGGCCGGATCGTCGATCTTCAGCGCCGTGCAACAGACCGCGCAGGTGCCGCAACTGCGGTCGGGGACGAGCGGAGCCAAGGCGCTGTTCCCTATTGCCTCGGACCCGAGGCCGCCGGCGCGGCGCGCACCTGCAGCTTCCAGGCGCGGCCGGCCAGCAGATACTTGCGCGCCGCGGCCTGCACATCGGCGGCCGAGATGGTGCGAAGGTCCGCCATGGCCGAACGGATGGCCGTCAGGTGGCGCGGGTCGGTCTGGGCGTCGGTCAGCTGGGTCAGCCAGAACTCGTTGCTGGAATTGAAGTTGCGCTGGGTGGCCTCGATCATCGGCGCTTTAGCGCGGTTCAGCTCGTCGTCGCTGACCAGTTTGTCGCGCAGGTCAGCGGCGACAGATTCCACCGTCGAGAAGAAGCCGGGCAGGTTGTCGGGCGGGGTTTCCACCGAAGCGGCGACGAAGCCGTAGCCGGGGAAGACGCTGTCGGCCAGCGAACTGGCGCTGGGCGAATAGGTGGCCCCCTGTTTCTCGCGCAGCTCCTCGACCAGGCGGTTGTCCATGATCGCCGCGGCGACGCGCAACGACCGGGCTTCATGCACGTCGGCGAAGAAGTCGTTGGTCTTCCAGGCGATGAAGCCTTCGGAATCGTCGGCCCTGCCTTTGTGGGTCAGGGTCACTGGCGCCGGCGTCGGGGCCGGGAAATTGACCACCGGAGCGGGCGGCGCCTTCCAGGCCTGGGTCGGCCGCTTGGGCAGGGCGCCGAAGGTCGCGGCAACGGCCGCCGTGGCCTTGGCCACAGTGGTGTCGCCAACGATGATGATCTCGACAGGACCATTGGCCAGATCGTTTTCGACAAGGGCTTTGACATCGGAGAGCTGGGCGGCGGCGATTTCCTCGCGCGTCGGGAAGCCCCAGCGGCGGTCGCCCGCCCGCAGCATGGCGTTGAGCTCGCGGCCGAGCACGCCGCCGGCCGTGGCGTCCTGTTGGTCATGGGACGTCCCGGCCGTGGTCTTGATCCGCTGGAAGCCCTCCGGCCGCCAGCCAGGCGCGGTGACATAAGCCGCCAGCATCTGCATTTCGGTGTCGAGATCGGCGCCTCGCGTGCCGCCCGAGAACGAGGTGGAGTTTTCCCCCGCCCCCATGGACACGCCCACCACCTTGTCGGCCATGATGCGCTCGACTTCCTCGGCGGTGAGGTCTTTCAGGCCGCCTTCCATGAAGGTTCCTGAAAGGGCCCAGTCGGCGGGGGTCTTGTTGTTGGGGAAGGCCAGCATGCCGGCGCCGAGCCGCACGGAGACCAGGATCTGGTCCTTGCGGAACGTGGTTGGCTTGACTGTCAGCCGCACGCCGTTCTCGAACTGGATGAAGGTGGTGTCGAGGTCGGCGACGACCTGCGAGTCCTTGACCTTGCCGGGCGTTCCGAAGCGCGTGTAGGGCCAGGTCTTGACCGCCACGGTCTCGCCCGGCGTCACCGGCGCGGCCAGGGCCGTATTGAGGGCGTCGGTCACCGCACTCGCGCCGCCCTCGATGGGCGTCGGCGTGCCGATGAAGGCCAGCGGTCCTGCGCCGGCGAACGCCTGGCGCATGGCGGCGTTGACGCTGTCGACCGTGACCTGACGCACCGCCTCGTTGAAGAAATCGAGGTCCTGCTGCGGGTTGGTGACCACGGCGGAGGCATCGACCGAGCCGGCGATCATATTGGCCAGGCCCGGCGTTGAGCGGGTGGAGGCCCGTTGCACGGACGCGACGAGGCCTGTGCGCGCCTCGGCGATCTCGCGGTCAAGCTCGGCCTTGGTCACGCCAAACTGCACCATGCGCCGCTGTTCGGTGATGGCCGCCGTCAGCGCCTCGCGCCAGCGGCCGGGCTGGCCGGTCATGTCGATATCGACGCGCTTTTGGGTGTCATAGAGGGTGTCGACAAAGGCGCCGCCGTCGGTGAACGGCGGATTGGCGGCGCGGCCCAGGCGCTCGAAGCGCCGGTTGAGCACGGCGAACCCGAAGCCTTCGATCATGTCGGCGGTGCGTTTGGCTTTGGAATCCGGCGACAGGTCCGGCGGCGAAACCCAGTTGATGGAAATATCGAGGCGGCTGCCCGGCTCGACCGTGACCTTGGTTTCAGGGCCGCGGCGGATCGGCAGGATCAGATGCGGCTCAGCGCCGGCGGGCCCTGCGGCCGTCCAGTCGGAAAAGCGGGCCTTGATCTTGTTTTCCATGGTGGCGACGTCGAAATCGCCGACCGCGACCAGGGTGGTGCGCTCGGGCCGGTAATAGGCGCGGTAATAGTCCTTGATCGCCTGGGCCGGCGCATTGCGCAGGATATCGGGCAGACCGATGGGCATGCGGCGCACCACCAGGCTGTCCTGAGCCACGAAGGCCAGTTCGGACTTGTACAGCCGGTACTCCGGCTCATCGCGCGAGCGTTCTTCGGAGAGCACCACGCCGCGTTCGCGGTTCATGGCGTCCTGGGCGATGGTCAGTTCGCCGGCCGCCTCGCGGAACAGCATCAGCGAGGTATCGACCGTCTCGTCATTGGTGCGCGGCAGGTCGAGCTTGTAGACCGTCTGGGTGTCGCCCGTGGAGGCGTTGGTGTCAGCCCCGAAGGCTAGGCCCAGCCGCTCGAGCATCGGGACCATGTCGCCTTCCTTGACGTGGGTCGAGCCGTTGAATGCCATATGCTCAAGGAAGTGCGCCAGGCCCTGCTGGTCGTCGCGCTCCATCAGCGAGCCGGCCTGCACCACCATGCGCAGGGAAGCCTGCCCGGGCGGTGTGGCGTTTTTCATGATCGCATAGCGCATGCCGTTGGGCAGGGTCCCGTACCGGATGTTCGGATCGGGCGTGACGTCGGAGAAGGTCTGGGCCCAGACCTTGCGGTTATAGGGCAGGACGATGTCGCCGGGGCCGAACGGCGGGAAAAACGCCGGATTGGCTTTTGGCTGGGCGGCGGCGCTCTTCGGTTGGGCCTGGGGCGCGGTGGTTTTGGGTTGCGCCGAGGCCGGCGCGCGCTGGGCCGAGGCCGGCGCGATGCTGATGCCGATGACCAGCAAAACGCCGGTGAGGGCGACAAGGGTGCGTGAAAGCGAGCGCCGGAGCAGAGTGGTCATGGATGGCCCTGAGAAGTCTTTTTTGAGTTGGCCGCACCATTGCCTCGCGATGTGGCGCCCGCAAGGCGGAAAATCGGAAAATGCCCTCCGGTCTCGGAACCGATTACACCCATTGGCGCTGCGCCGGTGTGGGCCTAGATTGACCGCTGGCGGTGTTGGAGGACTGGAATGAACCAGGCCAGGTTTTCGCAAGCGTTGCTGACCGGCGTCTGTGCGGCGGCGGTCTGGCTCGCGCCCATGAACGGGATCGCCCAACAGCCCGCGCCAGGCGTGACGACCGTCTCCCCGCTCACCGTCACCGCCGTTCCCCAGGTCGGCCGGGGCGCCACCCTCTATACGCCCGGGCAGCTCAGCGATGCCGCGGCCAAGGCCCGCCAGGACCAGCTCATCGCCCGCAACGCCGGCCGCGATTGCGGGGTCTCCAATCCGGGCCCCGAGGGCTGGATCGGCAATTTTGGCATCGGCCAGCTGTCGGCCGAGGAGGGCCGGGCTCAGGCCACCGCCGCGCAGGCCGCTCAGGTCGCGGAGGCGGCCACTGAGGCCGCCCTCAACGCCCGCACCGCTGCGGCGAGAGGCGAGGGCAAACCCGGAGAGAATGAGGCCGCCGAACTGGCGCGTCAGGCGGCGGTGAGCGCCTGGCAGGAGGCCGACGACAAGGCGAAACTGGCCCACTGGAAAGTGGTCGACCTGATCGACATCGCCTCGGCCTTCACCGGCGGCGACATCGGCAGCGTCATCGCCATGGAACACCACAGGTACGCCCCCGGCTGCAGCTACGACATGTTCGGCCGAGCCCAAGGCGAGTGCAGCGGGCCGTTTGTCGGGATGAACGAGGTTGCCGCCGACTTCCAGGTGCGGGTCGACCAGCGGCTGGCGGGCGACACGACCCACCGCTCGATCTTCACGCCCGAGCAGTACGCCGACCTGCGTCTGGCCAAGGTGCTCGTGGTCGAGCGCCAGGAAGCCGGCGCCAAGGTGCTGCGGGTGAGCGGCAAGATCGTCAATCCGCGCCGCACCGCCATCCGGGTTCCGCCGCTCTGGTATTCCATCGCCGACAAATACGGCGCGGAAATCAAGGTTGAGCAGCTACAGGCGCCGTCGGGCACGAAAAAGATTCCGGCGCGCGACAGTCAGGCCTTCACCTTCGCGATCAAGTCGATCCCCGATAACGCGGCCAAGACCTCGCTGACCTTCGCCCCCCAGCACCGCCCGACGCTCTACATGACCGCCGAAATGATCTGCGCCGGCCTGGGCGGCGCGTCCCTGGGGATCTAGGGCGCGGCGACATTTGCACGCGGAGCCATTTTACCCCCCGATTGTCCCCGCGAAGGCGGGGATCCATGCGGAATCTGCCATTTCGACACCGCCGCCCAACCCCGAAAACGGTTGGATCCCCGCCTTCGCGGGGACAGTCGGTTGAAAATTGGCTGAATGCCGATTGTATCTAAGGCGCGGGCGCGGCCGCGACGTTTTCCTTCATCACCGCGATCATGGCCGGGAACTTGGCCGGATGGCCGCCGGCGATCTGGTGGGCGTCGAAAGCCTCGAGGATTTTTACGCCCTCGGCGGACTGACCCTTGTCGTTGAGCATGCCGGCCGTGGTCATGGCGACATCGACCAGATTGGGATCGAGCTCCAGCGCCTTGCGGTTGGCCGCGATGGCGCCTTCGACATCGCCCGTCGCCCCCAGGCTGCCGCCGAGATTGGCATAGAGCTGGGCGTCCTGAACGCCGCCGGCGATGGCCTTGCGCGCCGTGACGATGGCTTCCGCATGCTGGCCGGTCTGGGTCTGGATGATGGCGAGAAGGCCGGTCGCGTGCATGTCCTCGGGTTTGAGCAGCAGATAGCCCTTCAGGTTGGCCGCCGCGCAAGTAAGGTCGCCGGTGTGCAGGCACGCCTGGGCGTCGGCCAGGCTGTTGGTGGGCTGCTTGCAGCCGGCGAGGGCGCAAGCGGCGAGCAGGGCGGCAAGGACGCGCTTCATGGATTTCCCCCGGCGATGACAGCGGGCGAAGCATCGCCCCGGTCGCGGCCGTGGGCAAGGGCTTTGCGGGCCTGGCAAGGCCTCTTAAGGTGCCGGCGATGAGCTTGCCGCCGTTATCCTCCGCCCTGACACTTGGTCGCGGCCCCACCGGCCGTGTGGGCGCCGACCGGATCGCGCTGGTCGAAGCGATCGGCGAGGAAGGCTCGATCACCAAGGCCTCCAAACGGCTGGGGATCAGCTATCGCGCCGCCTGGGACGGGGTGCAGGCGCTGAACAACCTCTTCGATGAGCCGCTGGTGCTGGCCAGCACCGGCGGGGCCGGGGGCGGGGCGGCGGAATTGACTGCCCGCGGCCGCAAACTCATCGCCGCCTACCGCACCATGGAAGCGCGTCTCGCCGAGGCCTGGGCCCTGGTCGGCGACGGTGGAAGCGATATCTGGAGCCTGGGCATGAAAACGAGCGCGCGGAACGCCTTTCGGGGCGTCGTGGAACACATCACCGACGGGGCGGTGAACTGCGAGGTGACGCTGAAGATCGCCGAGGGCCTCAACATTACGGCCATCGTCACCCGCACCAGCGTGGAGGACCTCGGGCTGGCGGTTGGTGGCCAGGCCATCGCCCTGATCAAGGCCAACTTCATCATCCTGGCGGCGGGCAAGGAGTCCTTGAAAACCTCGGCCCGCAACCAGCTCCGCGGCAAGGTCGCCTCGCGCACCGACGGCGCCGTCAACAGCGAGGTCGCCGTCAGCCTGGCCGAGGGCAAGACGCTGATCGCCACCCTGACCAAAGAGAGCGCCCAAGACCTGGATCTCAAGACCGGCGATCCCGTCATCGCCCTGATCAAGGCGCCGCACGTAATTTTGGCGGTGGAGTGAGCGTTCGCAGACAGGCGCGGGCAATTCGGCTAAGGTTGTCGTCACAAACCAACAAGAACCCAAGGGAGACACTCATGAAGGCCCAGTTGTTGACCGCAGCAGCGATCCTGACTCTCGGCGCAGGCAGTCTGGCTTTCGCCCAGCCGCCGGCCGCGCCCCCTGCGGCTCCGGCCGCCCCGACGCCTCCCGCCATCGTCGCCTTGCCCGCCAAGGGCGGCGCCAAGCTCACGGTCACCACGCCCGCCTTCCAGAACGGCGCGGACATCCCCTTCGCCAACACCCAGTATCAGGGCAACCACTTCCCGGGCCTGGCCTGGACGGCAGGACCGGCGACCACCAAATCCTACGCCATCATCATGCAGGACACCGACGGGCCGAACGGGCGCATCATCCTGCACTGGACCATGTACAATATCCCCGCCACCATCCGCTCGCTGCCGGCCGACATGGCCCCCGAGGCGCTGCCCGCGGGTTCGAGCTACGGCCCCAATATCCAGGGCGCCAACCGGCCCTATTTCGGACCGCGCACGCCGGCCGGGCCCAAGCATAACTATCACATCCAGGTTTTTGCCCTCGACACCACCCTGACCGCCGATCCGGCCATGCTCTATCCGGCGCTGGAAGCGGCGCTGAAGGATCACGTGCTGGCGTCAGGTGAAGTTGTGGGCCTGGGCAGTGTCGATCCGAACGCTCCGCCCCCTCCCGCGCGCGGCGGCGGCGGGGGCGGCGGCGGTCGTGGGGGGCCTCCGGGCGCCGGCGCGCCCGTGGGCGGACCTCCCGCCGGCGGGGCTCCCGGTCGCGGCCCGGGCCAGTAGCCAGGCGGGGCTATTCCTTCAGTCCCGTGTCGGGACTGCAAAACTACGCCAATGCGCAGGCGCCATACTGACGCAATGCTGCGCGACTATGAGCGTGAGGACGAGCGTCTTGGCCCATTGAACAAACGGAACTCAGACGTCAAATAGGGGCAAATCGGGGACGGGATTTCCCGAACAGAGGATCAAAGAACAACAATGTCGAGAAAAAACCTGGTTTCTACCGGCGTCCTGGCGCTGATGCTCGGCGCGGCCGCGACGGCGGTTTACGCCCAGCGCGGTGGCGGTGGCTTCCAGGGCGGTCCCCCGCCCGGCGTCGTCATTCAGGGCCCCACGGGCGATTCGCCGCCTCCCAAGGCGCCGCCGCCCTCCAAACCGCTGGCCGTGCGCGACATCCCCGCCCGGGGCGGCGCCAAGCTCACCGTCACCTCGCCTGCCTTCCAGGACGGAAAGGACATCCCCGGCGAGAACACCCAGTACCAGTTCAATCTGTTTCCGGGCCTGAACTGGACGCCGGGCCCGGCGGGCACAAAGTCCTACGTCCTGATCCTGCAGGATGCGGAAACCGCCATGATGGACGGCTCGCCCAACCTTCACTTCTCGCTCTACAATCTGTCGCCGAACTCCACGAGCCTGAAGCAGAACATGGATCCGCGCCGCACGCCGCCGGGCGCCAACTACGGACCCAACTACTACGGCCGCTCGCAGTCCTACCTCGGGCCGCGCGTTCCGGCGGGCCCCAAGCACCACTTCCACTTCGAGATCTTCGCCCTGGACACGATGCTGAACAACGAAGAGATCGCCGATTACGGCGATCTGATGGACGCCATGCGCGGCCACGTCCTGGCTTCGGGCGAAATCGTCGGCTCCAGCTCGGCTGACCTCGACGCCGGCGTGAACCCCATGAACCGCGGCGGCCCGGGTGGCCCCGGCGGCGGCGGTCGCGGCGGGTAGGAGCGCATTCCGAAAAGTGGGAACCGGTTTTCGGAATAAATGCGCGTCAAAGCAAAAAACTGGATCGGCGGTCTAGTTCAATCAGATCGCCGATCCAGGGCTTTAAGCCCGGCCCTTAGCGCGGCCAGCGCCAGTAAGAATATAAGAATAGGGCGACATCGCTTAATTGAGGTAGGCCCACCCTGCTTTGGGTACGAAGTCAGCGGGACTGATGATTCCGCAGCTTCACGAAGGAGGATGGGCCATGGGCGAAGTTTACGCCGCACTGGATGTATCGGACA
>CANJME010000005.1 GCA_947475875.1 Caulobacteraceae bacterium
ACTCTCATTATGATTGCATGAGAAATGGGGGTCACGTCAACTGGCTCACATGATCTCTTGTTTGTCAATCAAATGTTGAAATTGTTTTGACAACGCATTCCGCATAACCCGCCATCGGTCGAGCAGATTAGTATGTAAGAGGGAAGCGTGGGTCCCATCTGACAAATTGGGGGTGTGCCCCCGGGGTGGGGTCTGGCTTGGGGGAATTTGACCCCCTACCCCCCCCTGCGCGGCTAAATCTTCAGTTCGGGCGGTCGGCTACGCCCAAGTCGGTGATCTTCGCCACATTTGTCTGGTAATTTGTATGGTGATTACTTCTTGCGACATTTTATTCTACAATAACACCGGTCAGTGGCGGACAGGGTGAGATTCGAACTCACGGTGGGCGTAAACCCACGGCGGTTTTCAAGACCGCTGCCTTAAACCACTCGGCCACCTGTCCGGCGCGCGGTCCTTACACTGCGTCTGATGGTGGTTCCAGCCTCGCGCAAACCCCGGGCGAAATTCGCCATCCCGCCCAAATTGGGCTGTGACAAATTGGCATGGGCGCTCCGCAATTTGTGCGGGGAATTTCTTTATCGATAGTCGAGATGGCGCCTCCGCAGGAAAATTGTGCTGCGATTCCATTGATCTGGATCAAATTTCGCCGACGCGTCAAACCCCGGGCTGACCTGGCGAAAGCTTTTGAAATACCGGTGGAAATCACGTCGTTTTCATTGAATTTAACGTTTGATTCCGCTATCATGCATTACCGAATATCGACAAAACTGCTCGCACTCCTGGAGGACGACTATGAAAGTTTCACGTTTTATGGCTTCCGCGGCCGTCGCCGCGCTGGTCGGAGTTTGGGGTTTCACGGGCGCCGGGACCGGTCATGTGGACCAGGCCTCCGCCGCTTCGGCCTCGAAGGTCGATAACTTCGAACTGACCGATCAGAACTTGCTGGCCCACAACCTCTACAGCATGGGCGTCGACACCAAGGCGATCGTCCTCATCACTCAGGGCAACGGTTGCCCGGTGAACCGCAACAACGCCACCGCGTACAATGCGCTGAAGGCGGCCTATGCCGGCAAGGGTGTCGAGTTCTTCATGCTCAACGCCAACTCGCAGGACAGCCGCGAAGACATCCTCAAGGAAGTCGCCGACTTCCACTATGACTTCCAAGTTCTGCAGGACACCAACCAGCTGGTCGGCGAGCAACTGCACGTCGAGCGCACCGGGGAAGTCATCGTTATCGACCCGAAGACCTGGAACATCGTGTTCCGCGGCCCGGTCGACGATCGCGTGACCTATGAGCGCCAGAAGGCGGCGGCGACCAAGACCTACGCCAAGGACGCCCTGGACTCGTTCCTCGCCGGCCGCTCGATCAAGACCGCGCGCGTCGATGCGCCGGGCTGCCTGATCAACCTGCTGGAAGCCAAGGCCGATCACAGCAAGATTTCCTACGTCAAGGACATCGCGCCGATCATTCAGGACAAGTGCATCACCTGCCACCAGGCGGGCGGCATCGGTCCGATGACCCTGGTCAACTACGAAGACGTGCGCGGCCACTCGCTCATGATCCGCGAAGTTCTGCGGACCAAGCGCATGCCTCCGTTCCACGCCGATCCGCGCGTC
Source organism: Caulobacteraceae bacterium (assembly GCA_947475875.1). Taxonomy (GTDB): domain Bacteria; phylum Pseudomonadota; class Alphaproteobacteria; order Caulobacterales; family Caulobacteraceae; genus UBA5005. Next base: position 1,618 of record CANJME010000005.1, read on the forward strand.
GGCCATTTCTCCAACGATCGCAGCCTCTCGGCTGACCAGATCAAGACCATGATCCACTGGGTCGAGGCCGGCTCGCCGCGCGGTACAGGCGCTGACCCGCTCGGCGTCCAGCAGTTCGCCGCCAAGGAATGGCCACTGGGCACGCCTGACGTAGTGCTGAACATCCCGGCCTACTCGATCCCGGCCAACGGCGTCGTCGACTACCAGAACCCCTGGGCCGCGATGCCCGCCAACTTCGAAGACCGCTGGTTGCGCGCCTCGACCATCAAGGTTGACCAGCGTCAGGCCGTCCACCACGTGCTGACCGGTTACCTGCCCCGCGTTCCGGCGAGTGGTGACCAAACCCGTGGCGGCGGCCTCGGCGGCCCGTCGGTCGGTGGCTATGCCGTCGGCGCGGAATCGCAAACCTGGCCAACCGATTCGGGCACCTTCCTGCAAAAGGGCGGCGCAGTCGGCTTCCAGATGCACTACACCCCGTTCGGCAAGCCGGTCGTCGATAACACCAAGATCGGCCTGTACTTCTATCCGAAGGGCACGACCCCGACCTACGTCCAGCACAATTCGGTCATCGCGGATCAGAACATCGCGGTTGCGCCGAACGACAACAACTGGGCGGACGTGGCCTACATGACATTCCCGGCCGACGCGAAGCTGTTCAACGTTTTCCCGCACACTCACTACCGTGGCCGGTCGTCGAGTGTCGAACTGCAGTATCCGGATGGCCGCAAGGAGTTGATCTTCTCCATGCCGAAATACGACTTCAACTGGCAGGGAGCGTACGACTTCAAGGAGCCACTGAACATTCCGGCCGGCACCAAGATGATCGCGCACTTCACCTACGACAATTCCAAGCGCAATCCGTACAACCCCGATCCGAACCGGACGGTGCCGTGGGGCGATCAGTCGTTCGACGAAATGTTCTACATGGCGTTCGACTATCAGTGGAAGGAAGAGACCTCTTCCCACCGCACCCCGCAGTATGACGCCGCGCTCAACAACAGCCGTTTGATCGGCATGCTGGACAAGAACATCGACGGCAAGATTCAGTCCGCCGAGCTGACCGGACGGCAGTTCGCCGCCCTGAAGCCGATGTTCAGCATGTTTGATCGCAACGGCGACGGCGGCCTCGATTCCACGGAACTGGCGGCCGCCACCAGCGGCGCGCTCGGTGGTCGCGGCGGACGGGCTCCGGACGGCGCGGCCCCGAACCGCGGCGAAGCGGCCATGCCGCCCGCCCCTGCCGCCAGCAACGGATCCACCCCGCGGGGCTAGTAAAGGACTAAAGTGATCGTTTTCCGGCAACAGTTCGCCGGCTTGCTATCCGGAGTTCAGGCTGCAGTCGCCCCGGCGCTTGCAGCCTGCTTCGTTTTTGGGGCCAGCCTAGCGGTGGCCCAGGGCGCAAGCCAGGCTTTCGGCCATCTCGAGATCGGCCAGCGCGCGCCCAGTTTTGTGCTGACTGGATCGGATGGCAAAAGCCACGCGCTGTCTGACTATCAGGGCAAAATTGTCGTGCTCGAATGGACCAGCCCGGTCTGCAACTACACCAAGGCCAAGTACGACTCCGGCGAAATGCGACGCCTGCAACGTAAGGCCGCCGACAAGAACGTCGTCTGGCTCTCGATCAACACCGCCAATGTCCGACGCCCGGGCTATCTGACTCCGGCCAAGGCCAAGGCGCGGGTCGCCTCGACGCACGCAAAGGTCACCGCGTTCCTGCTCGACACCGACACTCGCGTAGGCCGGCTCTACGGCGCCAAGAGCACGCCCAGCTTCTTCATAATCGGCGCAAACGGCGCCCTCGCCTACCAGGGCGCGATCGACGACGACGTCTACGCCAACGGCCACCCGACCCGTAACTATATAGCCGAAGCGCTCGACGCCCTGACCACGGGTCGAACGCCGGCCGTGACCGAAACGCGGGCCTACGGCTGCAGCGTCGACTACGCGGCGGCGAAGTAGTTCCGTGGACGAGGCCGTTCTGATCGACGCCCGCGGACACCACTGTCCAGTGCCGACCCTCAAACTTCAAAAGCTGCTAAACAATCTGCCGGCCGGCGCGCGGATCCGTCTCCTCGCTGACGATCCGATGGCCAAGGTCGACGTGCCGCACTTTTGCAACGAAGCCGGCCACAGGCTGATTTCCGCCGAACCGTTTGAGACCGCTATGGCGTTTATTGTGGAACGGCGGGCCTAGGCTTTCCGCGGCGTTCGCGGGCGGGCCGGGCATTCATGGCGATCTCGATCTCTGTGGCCAGCGCCCCGCCAAAAAAGATCGCGTTCACGTTCCACGACAGCCAGATCAGCAGCACCACTACGGTGGCGATCGAGCCGTAGGTCGCGCCCAGATGGACGATCTGTTCGACATAAAAGGCGCTGGCCAGCGACATGGCCACGAACATGAAGGCCGCCGCCATGCCGCCCAGGATCGCACCCTGCCAGACGATAGGCCGGCTCGACATGGCGTAACGGTAGATGAGCGCCAGACCGACGGTCAGACCGACACTGGTCCAGGTCCATTCCGAAAACAGGAAGTTGACCCCGCGCAGGGGCGTCCAGTGCCAGGCCTGGGCGGCGACACGAATGGCCAGGAATGCGGCGGTGACGATAGCCGACATCAGGAAAGCGGCGATCAGCACCACCAGCGCCAGGATATTGAAACTCAAAAAACTGCGCGGCACCTCATCGTCGTGGATGAATGACAGGCCGGCCAGCAGGGCCTTGAAGCCCCGGTGCGAGGCGTACGCGCCGATGAACAGCGCAAAGGCGCTCTGAAGCGAGACAATCTGCGGCGGGGCCTGGATCAGCCGTTGCAGTTCGGTGTCGAACAGGGTCTCGGCTCCAGCCGGCATCATTCGGGCCACCAGTTCAGCCTGAAATGACGCCTGCTCGGGTGTCGCCAGCAGGCTGTAGAGACCGATCAGGATGGCGACGGCTGGAAACACCGCCAGGATCGCGAAGAACGAAACCCCGCCGACATAGAGCATGACATCGCGGCCCCAGAGCCGCAGCAGGGCTTTCAGCGCGATGTTGGGCGTGCGCGCCGCCCACTTCCTCCATACGTCATGGCCGCCGAGAAAGACCTTCATCCCGCCTTGGTAGCGCGATTTGACGGTGATGAGGAAACCCCAAAATGGGCGCGCCCTGCCTCCGGGGGGATGCAGGGCGCGCTTCAGGCCGTGCGAGACGAACCTGAGGCCGGACGGTGTTCGAGGGACGGGAAAAAACCCCGTCCAGCCATGAGGCGACTATCGATTCCGGCGCCTGAACCCGGTCTGAACACCGGTATGCGGCGATTTGTCAGGAATCAGAGCGAATGACCGTGCCGGATTCAGTTGGGAACCGGCCGCGCTTTGCTATGGTGAGCACTTCGAGTCGAAGGATGGGGCAGTGACGGTCCAGGCGCGCGTACTGATAGTCGCCCGCGATGATGAGGTCGCCGGCCCCCTCGCCGACGGCCTCGATCGGTTGGGATGGCGTACCGTGACGGCGCGTGGGCCCAATGCCGCTCTGGTGGCGATCGGCGACCTTCAAATCGAGGCGGCGATCATCGACACCGCCTGCGCCGGCGACGATCCCGCCGCCCTGGCACGCCGCCTGAAGCGCGCGGTGCACCCCAGGCTCCTCCCCGTGGTCGCGATCGGCTCGCCCGAACCGCAGCTGCGCTCGACCTTCGACCTGACCCTGACCGCGCCGCTGCATCCGGCCCAGGCGGCCATGCGCCTGGAAACCCTCGTGCGCATGGCTGTGGCCGAAGAAGAATTTGAGCTGCGCACCGAAACCTTTACGGAAAAAGGCGTTCAACTGGATGCCCCTGACCGTGAGCCGGGCCCCTATCGCATCCTTGCCATCGGCGAGCCGGCGCCGCAGTTCCTGGCTCTCTCCCACGCGCTGGACCGGGAGGGCGCACAGGTTGTGGGAGCGTTCACGGCCTACACGGCTTTCGACTATCTCCATGAGCGCGCGTTCGATGCGGCGGTCTTGTGGGGCGGCGAGGATCACACCGAGGCCCTCTCGATCGCCGCCGGCATGCGCCGCAACACCCGGCTCTATCATATCCCCACCATGCTCTATCTGGCCGAGAACTCCTTCGTCGGGGTCAATGACGCTTTCCAGAAGGGCATCACCGACGTCGCCAGCCCTGAGTCGCCCGAGACCGACACTGCCGCCCGGGTGGTAGAACTCGCCCGCAGCTATCGCCGTCAGACAAACATCCGCGCCAGCCTCGAAAAGGCGCGCTCCACCGGCCTGATGGATGCGTCAACGGGACTCTTTACCCGCGAGCTCTTCGCCGGACATCTGGCGCGGATGGCTGGGGCCGCCAGGGCCCGTAACCGGCCGCTGTCGGTCTGCGTATTGCGCATCGCCGAGACAGACGACGTCGCCAAGGCACGGGCCGGCGGCTGGCTTGACCGCGCTGCGCCGCAGATCGGCTCGATGGTCAGCCGCCTCGTGCGGGTGGAAGACACTGCCGCGAGGCTGGCGCCCGAGGTCTTCGCGCTCGCGCTCCCTGCGACGGTCGGCCACGAAGCCAAGGCGGCGGCCGAGCGGATTTCGGCGGTGATCGGCTGCACGGCCTTCGACGCCGGCGAGGGCAAGACGCCTTTCGTGGTCTCGTTCGACATCGGCATCGCCGCAGTCGAGCCCGGAGAGAACCCCGCCAACGCCCTGGAGCGCGCCGCGGCCAAATCCATGCGGAAAGCCGGCTAGGCGGCGAGCTTCGCCAGGTCTGCCAGGATACGTTCCGCCGCCGCGAGACGGCGCTCGGGCGTCAGCCACTCGCCGCGCACCACGACCTTCTGATCGGGACGAACCTTCCACAGGGCGCCATTGGCCTGGACGTGCTGAACCAGGGACATCGGATTGGGGAAGGCATCGTTCCGGAAGGCGATTACTGCCCCCTTGGGCCCGACATCGACCTTGGCGACATTGGCCTGGCGGCACAGGCCCTTGATGGCCACCACCTTCAACAGGTGCCCGGCTTCCTCCGGCAATGGTCCGAAGCGGTCGATGAGTTCGGCGGCCAGGGCCTCGCGGTCCTCCGGACGTTCGGCTTCGGACAGGCGCCGGTAGAGCGCCAGGCGAACGTTGAGATCGGGGACATATTCCTCGGGGATGAGGACCGAGACGCCTGTGTTGATCTGTGGCGACCAGCCGCGGTCGGCGACCACGTCCTCGCCGCCGCGCGCCCGCAGCTCAGCGACCGCGTCCTCCAGCATCTGCTGATAGAGCTCGACGCCGATCTCGCGGATGTGGCCCGATTGCTCTTCGCCCAACAAATTGCCGCCGCCGCGGATATCGAGGTCGTGGCTGGCCAGTTGGAACCCGGCGCCGAGACTGTCCAGGGACTGCAGCACCCGCAGGCGCTTATCGGCCGAGAGACCAATCTGCTTGTTCGGCGGGGTAGTCAGATAAGCATAGGCCCGGTGCTTGGCCCGGCCGACCCGGCCACGCAGCTGATATAGCTGTGACAGACCGAACATATCCGCCCGGTGGATGATCAAGGTGTTGGCGGTCGGGATATCGAGGCCGCTCTCGACGATGGTCGTCGACAGCAGCACATCGTACTGGCCGTCGTAGAAGGCGCTCATCACATCTTCCAGCTGGGTCGGCGCCATCTGGCCGTGGCCGACCACGAAGCGGACTTCCGGCACCTGATCGCGCAGGAATCTCTCGATGTCGGGCAGGTCCTTGATGCGCGGCACGACATAGTAAGCCTGTCCGCCACGATATTTCTCCCGAAGCAGGGCTTCGCGCACGGTCACCGGATCGAACTCGGAGACATAGGTGCGCACCGCCAACCGATCGACCGGCGGGGTGGCGATTATCGACATCTCCCGGATGCCCGACAACGACATCTGCAGGGTGCGCGGGATGGGCGTGGCGGTCAGGGTCAGGACGTGGACTTCCGAGCGCAGGGATTTCAGCGCCTCTTTGTGGGCAACGCCGAAGTGTTGTTCCTCGTCGACGATGACCAGGCCGAGGTTGGAGAAGCCAACCTGTTTGGAAAGCACGGCATGGGTGCCGATGACGATCTCAACCTCGCCCTTTTTAAGATCTTCGCGGGTCTGGTTGGCTTCGGCCGTGGGGACGAGACGCGAGAGGCGGCGCACCTTGAGCGGCCAGCCCTGGAAGCGTTCGGTGAAGGTCTTGTGGTGCTGGCGGGCGAGCAGGGTCGTGGGGCAGACGACCGCCACCTGATGGCCGCTCATCGCCACCACAAAGGCGGCGCGCAAGGCGACCTCGGTCTTGCCGAAACCGACATCGCCACAGATCAACCGGTCCATCGGCCGGCCGGCGGCCAGATCGCCCAGCACATCAGCGATGGCGTTCAGCTGATCGTCCGTCTCTTCATAAGGGAAGCGGGCGCAGAACTCGTCATAGAGGCCGCTCGGCGGATCGACGGCTTCAGTTTCACGGGTGGCTCTGGCCGCGGCGATGCGGATCAGGCCGTCAGCCATCTCGCGCAGACGTTCCTTGGCGCGCGCCTTGCGCGCCTGCCAGGCCGCGCCGCCCAGCCGGTCGAGCTGTACCCCCTCGCTCTCGGCCCCGTAGCGGGTCAGAAGGTCGATGTTTTCGACGGGCAGATAGAGTTTGGACTCGGCCGCGTAGTGAAGCTCGAGACAGTCGTGCGGCGCGCCCTGCACTTCCAGCGTCGTCAGACCCTCGTAGCGACCGATGCCGTGGTCGATGTGGACCACCAGATCGCCGGGACTGAGCGAAGAGGCCTCGGCGAGGAAGTTGGCGGCGCGGCGCTTCTTCTTCGGCCGCGCCAGCCGATCGCCGAGGATGTCGGTTTCGGAAATGACCGCGAGGTTCTCGGTCTCGAAGCCATGCTCCAGCGGCAGGATAGCGCGTTGCGGGTGCTTGGGATCGGCCGCCTTGGCCGCCTGCCAGTAACGGGCGAGCGTCACGCCGGTCAGCCCGTGGTCGGCCAGCATGGTGGAGAGGCGTTCGGACGAGCCTTCGGTCCAGGAGGCGAATATCACCCGCCGGCCGGCGGCGGCCTGGGCATTGGCGTGATTGGCGGTGGCTTCGAACAGGTTGACGCTGTCCTGGGCCCGTTCTGCGGCGAACTGACGGCCCTGGCGTGCGCCCATGTCGACGACGCCCGGCGCCACTTTCTGGAAGGGCGAGAACCTGCGGTTGGCGAATTCAGCGAGCCGCAGTTCCGTCTCGTCGGCCGATAGATACAGACGGTCGGGCGGCAGAGCGCGATAGTGGGAGGAGCGCTCGGTATCGTTGCGGGCCTCGAATGCGTCGGCGATCATCGAAAGCCGCTCTTCCCGAGCCTCGGTGGTCAGGTGGTCGACGGCGATCAGCGCCTGTTTCGGGAAATAGTCGAAGAGGGTTTCGAGACCCTCGTAGAATAGCGGCAGATAGTGCTCCATGCCCTGCCGCCGCTGGCCGGCGGAGACAGACTCATAGAGAGCGTCCTCGCCCGGCGCGCCGAACGCCGCCAGATAGCCGGTGCGGAACCGCGAGATGGTGTCGGGGGCGAGCAACACCTCGGAGACCGGCAACAGCTCCACACTCTGCAGCTGCCGGGTCGAGCGCTGGGTGAACGGGTCGAACGAGCGGATGGATTCCAGGGTGTCGCCGAAGAGATCGAGCCTGACCGGCTCTTCTCCGCCGGGCGGGAAGATGTCGATCACCCCGCCGCGAATGGCGAACTCGCCACGGTCGGAAACGGTGGAGGCGCGCGAATAGCCGTTGACGGCGAAATAGCGCTCGAGCTCGGCCATCACCACGTCTTGACCGGGTCTGGCGGCATAGCCCGCCTGAGCGATCACCGAGCGCGGCGGCAGTCTCTGGATCAGCGAATTGACCGGCGTGACCAGGATGCGCGGCTTGCTATCCAGTCCCCGCGCCAGGCGGTCAAGAATGGCCATGCGCCGGGCCGCCACGCCGCCCGACGGGCTGATTCGGTCGTAAGGCAGGCAGTCCCAGGACGGCAGGAAGAGAATTTCCGCCTCGGGGGCGAAAAACCCCATGGCGGCGATGAAGGCCTCGGCCCTGGATCCATCGCGGGCGATGAACACCGAAAGGCCACCGCGGGCGCGGGCGATATCGGCCATGACGAGAGCGTCGAAACCCTCGGGAGCGCCGGCCAGATCGAGCCTGCCGGGCGCGTCCGCAACGCGTTTGAAATCGGCCTTTTCCATGGCGTCAGGACCCCGAAATGTCGCCGGAGGCGACCGGGAGCGCGCGCTGGAAAATTCTCAGGCGTTCAAGGATGGGGGTGTCGAATTCGGCCGGCGGCTCGGTCTTGCCGTTGATCCAGTTATAGACGTCGTGGTCTTCCTGGTTCAGCAGGGCTTCGAAGGCGACAAATTCGGCCTCTGTGAAGCTGCGGACATGGCTATCCGCAAACGGCCCCAAAATGAGGTCCGCTTCCCGAAACCCGCGCCGCCAGGCGCGAAACAAAATCCGCCCTATTCGCGTCTCGTCCATCAAGGCGGCGGGGTATAGGCGGACTGGCTGTCCAGCGCCAGCCGTTAAGTCGGCCAGAACGGAATAAGCATCGGGGTTTTTGCGGCGTAGGCGTCGTAGGATTCGGCGCCCAGTTCAGCGCGCAGGAACCCCTCCTCCATGCGCGCCTTGACCCAGAATGACAGGGACCAGATCACGGCCCCCAGGATCGGCACGATTTCGAGCTTCAGGAAGGCCAGGCCAAAGCCCGCGATTATGAGGCCGGTGTAGATCGGGTGGCGAACCAGCCGGTAAGGGCCGGTATCGACGACATGGTGACCCTCCTTGGTCGTCACCGTACCCGACCACAGCGAGCCCAGATGTAGCCGCGCCCACCAGCAAAAGGCGTATCCGCCCACCACCACGCCGACCAGGGGCCAGGCCAGGGGCAGCGCCAATGCGGCGTCGGCGCCGTCGGTGCTGAGCAGCATGCCGAATCCCAGCACGGCGAGCACAGTGTAGAAAGTCTGCGATCCCACTGGCGGGCGTTTGGTGGTGCTGCGGGTCCACACGGCGGCCAGCATCCACGACAGCCAGAAAAGGCCCGTCAGGGTGTAGGCCGCCACGACCGGCTGGTTCATCGACGGCCTCCTCCCGCGCCGCACATCTAGGGATCGCACTAGGCGTCGGCAAGGGCGCCATCGGGGAGTAAGCTTTGCCCCATGCGCCCGGAGATTCTCTTTCCGCTGTTTGCGCCGACCACCTCGCTGAAGGGGGTCGGGCCAAAGGTTGCGCCGCTCATCGAAAAGGTGGCGGGACCGCTGGTGCGCGATGTGCTGTTCACCCTGCCGCAGGGACTGGTGCATCGAACGCGGACGACTTGCGCCCTGGCGCGCGACGGCGAGGTGCAGACCTTCCTCGTCCACATCCACGAGCACATCAAACCCAGGCGCGAAGGTCTCCCCTACAAGATCCGCGCGTCGGACGAGACGGGGTTCATCTTTCTGATCTTCTTCAAGGTGTTCGGCGACCACCTGCTGCGCGCCCATCCGATCGGCGCGGCGCGCGCGGTCAGCGGCAAGGCTGAGCGCTACAACGGCGTCGAGCTCCAGATGACCCATCCGGACTATTTTCTCGACGCCAAGCTGGCCGACACGATCCCGGATGTGGAGACGGTCTATCCGGCGACGGCGGGCCTGGCTTCGCGGGCGATCCGCAAGCTGGCGCTGGAGGCGTTGGAGCGGGCCCCCGACCTGCCCGAATGGATCGACGGGCCGTGGAAGGCCAAAAACCAGTGGCCCGCCTGGCATGAAGCCTTTACCGCCGCCCACCATCCCACCGGCGAACTGGATATCTCGCCGGACTCGCTCACCCGCCGGCGCCTCGCCTATGACGAACTGCTGGCCCACCAGCTGGCGCTCGCTCGGCGCAAGGCGGCGTTCCGGCGAACCGAGGCGCCGGCGATCTTGGCGGGAGCTTTGGCCGGCAAGCTGGAAGCGGCCCTGCCCTTCAAACTGACCGGGGCCCAAATCCGCGCATTGTCGGAAATCCGGGGCGACCTCGCCTCCGGCCAGCGGATGAGCCGGCTGCTGCAGGGCGACGTTGGCTCAGGGAAAACCGTGGTCGCCATGCTGGCGGCGGCCGATGTCGCCGAGGCGGGCCGTCAGACGGTCATCATGGCCCCCACCGAGATTTTGGCGCGGCAGCACTTCGAGACAGTCTGTGCGCCGCTGGAGGCCGTCGGCATTCAGACCGTGCTCCTGACCGGCCGCGACAAGGGCGCACCGCGAGCTGAGAAGCTCCGGCAACTGGCCTCTGGCGAGGCCGGCGTCGCGGTCGGCACCCACGCGCTATTCCAGGACGATGTTCTCTATCGAGACCTCGCCTTCGCGGTCATCGACGAGCAGCACCGCTTCGGCGTGGCCGAACGCCAGCGGCTGCAGGCGAAGGGCGAACACGCCCACCTGCTGGCCATGTCGGCGACGCCGATCCCGCGCACCCTGGAGCTGACGGTCTACGGCGACCTCGATGTCTCGCGCCTGGAGGAAAAGCCGCCCGGCCGCACGCCGGTGGCGACGCGGGCCCTGCCCTCAAACCGTATCGACGAGGTGATCGAGCGCTTACGCAAGGTGACGGCGGCGGGCGCGCAAGCGTTCTGGATCTGCCCGCTGGTGGCCGAGTCTGAAATGAGCGACCTCGCCGCCGCCGAAAGCCGGTCGGCGCACCTGAAGAAGGTGCTCGGGCCATCGGTGGGGTTGGTGCACGGCCGCATGGCCAATGCGGAGAAGGACCAGGTCATGGCCGACTTCGCCGATGGCCGCGTCTCGGTGCTGGTGGCGACCACAGTGGTGGAGGTCGGCGTCAACGTGCCCAACGCCTCGATCATGGTGATCGAGCACGCCGACCAGTTTGGCCTGGCGCAGCTGCATCAGTTACGCGGCCGCGTCGGCCGTGGCGCCCGCGAAAGCGCCTGCGTGCTGATGTACGACCCGCCGCTCTCGAAACTGGGTGAGGCGCGCCTCAACATCCTGCGCGAAACCGACGATGGCTTCCTGATCGCCGAGAAGGACCTCGAACTACGCGGCGGCGGCGATCCGCTCGGACTGAAGCAAAGCGGCTTTCCGGCCTACCGCCTCGCCGATCCGGTGGCCCACCGCGACTTGATTGCGCCTGCGGCCGACGAGGCGCGGCTGATCCTGGCGCTCGATCCCGACCTGTCAGCCGACCGATCAAAGGCGGTGCGGGTGCTTATCGAGCTGTTCGATTGGAAGCCGGCGGGGATGGGGGAGGCGGGGTAGTTTCTCTACGGTTTCCTGCTCATCCGCGACTCAATTACGCCGATGCAGGAACTCCCAACAAAGCGGCCCTTGGGCACCGGTACGGCCTGACCGAAGCAGTCCGTATAGCCCATTGACGCCCCCGCCCGCATGTTCGCGTCCGCTGTCAGGTCCGCGTAGAACCAGTTGTAGGGCCGCACGCGGATAGCGCCGGTCCAGCCCTGGCGGCCGCGCAGGGCGGATGAACGGGGTTTGCTCACCTCAAGGACGCCACCCCGGCATTGAGCGCTGACCTGGCGGGCCTGCGGGCCGGGCTGGACGCCGAGTTCGAGGCCCGACGCGTTGGCCGCGCCGAGGTTGGCGTCGGTGGGGGCGAGTACGCCGGTCTCGGACCCCAGCAAGGGATTGACGCAGAGCAACGGGGTTTTCGTGATGGGGACCAACCGTTCACCGGACCACAGGGGCGCGTGTTTCACTCGTTCACGCAGCAGACGGTCTTCGCCCGGGATATTGGCGAGGTATGCCACAACACACCCTGCCTGATCGCGCTTCGTGCAAGCCGGCAGGGCCGCATCGGACCCGTGCAAGCTGGCGGGTTCAGCGGTTTCGATCAGATAGACGGCGGCCAGTCTTGCTTTCAGGTCTGGATGCTGGACAAGGGCCTCTGTGGCCAGACGGCTGGCGAGAAGACCGCCCTGCTCTACCCCGACAATGATCAGCGCGCGGCCGCCGTTATCGCGGGCCAGATAGCTGTCGAAAGCATCCTTCACGTCGTGGTAGGCGAAGGCTCGGGCGTCTCGGGCGTCCTCGCGCAGGGTGATCTGGGTGTAGAGGCTGGCCTGGCGATAGCGGGGCGCATAGACGCGACCTACGGGCTCGAACGGCCCGGCGTAGTTGGGGATCATCAGCCGGGTCAGGCGGTCAGCGGCGTCCTTGTTATCAATGCCGGCGTTCCAGCGGCGGCCCTCGTAGGTGGTGGGGTGAATGAAAAAGATATCGACCGGCTGATCGCTGGCGGTCCGCAGGGCCCACGCCTCAGGTTCGGAGTAATCCGGCGCGGCGAAGGGCTCAGCCGTCTGGAACGGTGTACGCGGGTCCATGGCGGCTTCGCGGATCTGGGGCCAGAAGGACCAGGTGCTGGCGGCAAGCACGCCGATCAGAATGCCGACGATCAGCGCCAGCCACTGAATCATGCTGACGCCGCTCGGTTTGGTCTTGCGGATGGCCCTGACGATGCGCTCGGGCATCCGGCGTCAGGCTCCGGCGCGGCGTTTGGTGAGGGTGTCGTATTCCAGAAGTTCGCCCACCAGGGCCTCGAACTGGCTCATCGGCACCATGTTGGGACCGTCAGAGGGGGCGCTGTCCGGATCGGGGTGGGTTTCCATGAAGACCGCGGCGACGCCCACGGCGACGGCGGCTCTCGCCAGCACCGGCACGAATTCGCGCTGGCCGCCCGAGGTTGTCCCTTGCCCGCCCGGTTGCTGCACCGAGTGGGTGGCGTCGAACACTACCGGACAACCGATCTCGGCCATAATGGGCAGGGCGCGCATATCGGAAACCAGGGTGTTGTAGCCGAAGCTGACGCCTCGCTCGCAAACCATCACATTGGGATTGCCAGTCGAAACAACCTTTTGGGCGACATTCTTCATGTCCCAAGGAGCGAGGAACTGACCTTTTTTGACGTTCACCACCTTGCCCGTTCGACCGGCGGCGAGCAGCAGGTCGGTCTGGCGGGACAGGAAGGCGGGAATCTGCAGAACATCGACGACGGTCGCCGCCTCGGCGCACTGGTCGATTTCGTGCACGTCGGTGAGCACCGGCAGGCCCAGCTTTTCACGGATCTCGGCGAACACCGGCAGCGCATCAGCCAGCCCCACGCCGCGCTGGGTCGAAACCGAGGTGCGGTTGGCCTTGTCGAAGCTGGTCTTGTAGATCAGCCCCACATCCAGCCGCGCGGCCATTTCCTTCAGCGCCTGGGCAGTTTCCAGCGCATGTTGCCGGCTCTCCAGCTGGCAGGGCCCGGCGATGATGGTCAGACGCAGACTATTGCCGATCCGCACGGGAAGCCCCCCGGGGGCCTGAACAGTCACAATGGCATTGGGCTGGGTCATTGGATTGGGTTTAGCAGTTTCCCTGTTCGGTGAAACACAGGAAAGCGCCTCCCCTGTCATCCCCGGTCCCGCTTGCGTGCGACTCCGCTGACTCCCATAGAGAGCCCCGAATCATCGCACAAAGACCCCATGACCACGCCTGCCCAGTCCAGTTTGTTTGACGACGCGCTCTCGCCCGTTCCGGCCGCGCCGCTCGCGCAGAGCCATGAGCCGCGACCGGCGGCCAACACCTCGTCCTATTCGGCCAAGGACATCGAGGTCCTGGAGGGGCTGGAGCCCGTCCGCAAGCGCCCCGGCATGTATATCGGCGGCACCGACGAGCGGGCGCTGCATCACCTGTTCGCCGAGGTGCTGGACAACGCCATGGACGAGGCCGTGGCCCGCCATGCGCGCCTCATCGAGGTGACCCTGGACGGCGAAGGCTTTTTGACCGTCAAGGACGACGGGCGCGGTATCCCCGTCGATCCGCATCCCAACTATCCAGGCAAGTCGGCGCTCGAGGTCATCATGACCATGCTGCACTCGGGCGGGAAATTCTCAGGCAAGGCGTATGAAACCTCTGGCGGCCTGCACGGCGTGGGCGTCTCCGTGGTCAATGCGCTGTCCGAGCGGCTGGACGTCACCGTCTGGCGCGACGGTTTTCAATATCACCAGTCGTTTTCGCGCGGCAAACCACTCGGAAAGATCGAACGGGGCGAGCCTTCGAAGAAGAAGGGCACCGCGATCCGCTTTAAACCCGACGATGAGATCTTCGGCGAGGGCGCGACATTCAAGCCGGCAAGGCTCTACCGCATGGCGCGGTCCAAGGCCTATCTCTTCCGCGGCGTTGAAATCCGCTGGTCATGCGATCCGGAGATCATCCGCGATCAAACCGCCGCCACGGCGACCTTCCACTTCCCCGGAGGCCTGGCCGACTTCCTGGCGGAACGCACGGCGGGGATCGCCACGGTCACCGAAACCTTCGCCGGGCGCGTCGAGCGCGAGGGCGAGGCCGGCGCGGTCGAATGGGCCATCACCTGGAGCCCGGCCGGGTTCGGCGACGCCGACGGCTTCATGCAGTCCTACTGCAACACTGTGCCGACCCCCGAAGGTGGCACCCACGAGGCCGGCTTCCGCGCCGCCCTGACGCGGGGTCTCAGGGCCTATGCGGATCTCGCCGGCGAAAAACGCGCCGGCATCGTCACCGCCGAGGATGTGGCGGCCCAGGCCGGCGGCCTGATCAGCGTCTTCGTGCGCAACCCCGAATTCCAGGGTCAGACCAAGGAGAGGTTGTCGTCCTCCGACGCCCAGCGGCTGGTCGAGACGGCGTTGCGCGATCCCTTCGACCACTGGTTGACCGCCAGCCCCAAGGCCGCGCGCACCCTGCTCGACTTCGTCATCGAGCGGGCCGAAGAACGGCTCAAGCGCCGCAAGGACAAGGAAGTGGCGCGGGCGTCCGCGACCCGCAAACTGCGCCTGCCCGGCAAGCTCGCCGACTGTTCGGGCGACGCCACCGACGGGACCGAGCTCTTCATTGTCGAGGGGGATAGCGCCGGCGGCTCGGCCAAACAGGCCCGCAACCGCAGAACCCAGGCCATCCTGCCCCTGCGCGGCAAGATCCTCAATGTCGCTTCCTCCACCGGCGGCAAGGCGGCCGAGAACATTGAGCTAGGCAATCTGATGCTGGCCCTCGGCGTGTCGGGCGGGTCGCGCTTCAACGAAGATGACCTGCGCTATGAGCGCGTGATCATCATGACCGACGCCGACGTCGACGGCGCCCATATCGCGTCCTTGCTCATCACCTTCTTCTATCGGACAATGCCGGGGCTGATCCGCTCAGGTCGCCTGTTCCTCGCCCTCCCCCCGCTCTATCGCCTCAGCCACGGCGGAACGGTGGAATACGCCCGCGACGACGCCCACCGCGAGGAGCTGCTCGCCACCGTCTTCAAGGGCAAAAAGCCAGAGACCAGCCGGTTCAAGGGCCTGGGCGAAATGATGCCGGCCCAGCTGAAAGAAACCACCATGGAGCCCACCAAGCGGACCCTGGCGCGGGTGACGTTGCCGCGATCCGAAGAGGCGGTGGAGGACCTGGTGGAGACTCTGATGGGACGGAAGGCGGAACTCCGCTTCCGTTTCATCCAGGAAAACGCTGAATTCGCGGCAGGCGATCTGGACGTTTAGGCGCAGGGGACGCGGAATGAGCGAGCTGGTCCTCAGCACCTTCGACTGAGTTCCCGAGCCACCGCGAGGCGATGTGCGCGACCTGCGCATCCGCTGGGCCCTGGAAGAAGCCAGCCTGCCCTACCGGGTCGAGACGACCCCTTTCGAAGGGCGCAAGGACGGGCACAATACACCCCAGCCGTTCGGCTAGGTTTCGTGGCGGACTGGCGGCCTACAAGGCCAAGGCTTAAATGGAGCAGGCCGTGGCGAGACCGGCGTTCAAGAAGGCATACGCTGACCAGATGGCGCGCTTCGCCAAGGGGGGATTGAGGTTCTGGAGCCCAGAATCCCCCCACGTCCCTTTTCGGGCGCAGTCGGGCTATACTGTGGCGTCCAAAATAAAGAATGAGGCAAGGCCATCGGACCTTTGCCCTTCAGGAGGCAGGCTATGACGGTTTCACGCAAGGCGTTGGGATTATGGTCGGCCGGGGCCGTGCTCGCCCTCGTGGCCGGCAGCGCCGGTATGAGCGCGCCGGGGCCGCAAAAGGTCGGCGACTTCCAGCTGCCGGATCAGAACTATATCGGCCGACACCTATACAAGATGGCCGACGCCAAGGCGGTGGTGCTGATCACCTATCAGGCGGGCGATGCGGCGTTCCGGGCCGATGCGCCGGCCTACAAGGCCCTCAGGGACGCCTATGCGGCCAGGGGCGTTGAATTCCTGATCCTCGATCCGAAGCTGGGCGAGAGCCGCCAGACTGTGGCCGCCGACAAGGCCGCCTCGGACCTCGGCATGCCGATCCTGTTCGACTATGAGCAACTGACCGGCGAGGACCTGGATGTCTCACGCGCCGCCGAGGTCATCGTCATCAATCCAAAGGACTGGACCATCGCCTTCCGGGGCCCGGTCAGCCACGCCTCGACACGCCGGGCCCTCGATTCCCTGGTGGACGGCAAATCCATCGCCCTGCCCGCCGTCGCCGCGCGCGGCGGCGCCATCGCCTTTCCGCTGAAGGCGGCCGTCTCCAAGACTGGCAACCTCTCATATGCCAAGGATGTCGCGCCGATCATCCAGGCCAAGTGCGTCGCCTGCCACCAGCCGGGCGGTATCGGGCCCATGACGCTGACCAGCTACGAGCAGATCCGCGGTCACGGCCAGATGATCCGCGAGGTGCTGCGCAACCACCGCATGCCTCCCTTCCAGCCCGACCCGACCGTCGGTCACTGGGCGCCGGACGATGGCCTGTCGTCGGATCAGTTGAAGACCGTGGTTCACTGGATCGAGGCCGGCGCGCCGCGTGGAGCCGGGGACGATCCTCTGGCGAAGATCACCTTCCGGGCGCCGGAATGGCCGATGGGCCAGCCGGACCTGATCCTGACCCTGCCGGAGGTGAAGGTGCCGGCCACCGGCGTCATGCCCTATCAAAACCAGGTGCTCGACACCCGCATGACCGAGGGACGGTGGGAGCGGGCGACCGCGTTCAACTATGAGGATCGCCAGGCGCTGCACCACATCGTCACCGGCATCCGTGTACCTAGCGACAGCGGCCGGGGCGTAACCCTGGACGGCAATTCCGACTCACTGGGCGGTCAGGGACCGGGGCGGGTGATCAATCTGACGCCGCCGGAAATGGGTGTCTGGGTGCCGGCGGGCTCGCAGATCACATTCCAGAACCACTTCACGCCCTATGGCCGGGAAACCACCGAGAACATAAAGCTCGGCATCTATTTCTATCCCAAAGGCCAGGAGCCCAAGTACCCCCTGCGCACCTACGGTTTGCAGGACTACGGCATCTCGATCCCGGCCGGCGCCGAGTATCACCCTGAGACGTCCTATCTGGATGTGCCGAAAGACATGCTGCTCTACGGCCTGACGCCGCACGCCCACATGCGCGGCGGCTCGACCCAGGTGTCGATCAAGTTCCCCGACGGGCATGAGCAACTGATCCTGGCTGTGCCGAAATACCAGTTCGACTGGCAGACGGAATACTATCTGAAAGAACCCATCCTGGCGCCGGCGGGCTCGAAAATCATCAACCGCTGGACCTATGACAACTCAACGCGGAACACCAACAACCCCGATCCGGCCAAGGTCGTCGCCTTCGGAGAACAGTCGTGGGAGGAGATGCTGAGTTTCTTCATCCACTATCGCTGGGTGGGCGAGACGACAGCGGCGCCGCGCGAAGACTATGACCGCCTGCTGATGGCCGGCCAGACCATGGGGGTGCTGGACGACAACATGAACGGCAAGATCGAGGTTGCCGAGATGCGCGGCCGCAATGGGGTAACGCTGAAGAACAACCTCGCCAACTACGACCTTAACCGCGACAATGCCATCGACCTGGCCGAGCTCGCCAAGACCCCGTTCGGACGCGGCAACAACGGTGGCGCCACGCCCGGCGCCGGTGTTTCCGGCGGCGCGCGCCCTGTTGCGGCCACGACGCCGGCGAGGGCGGCCGCGAACTAAGGTTTACGCCGTCTGCGCGAAGAGCTTGCGCTGATCGCTGCGGGGATCGTCCACCACTCGAGACGGGTCGTCGAACACCATGGTTGAGCGCTTTTCGAGCGTATAGGGCGCCCAGCCAGGATTGCCGGTCCGGGCGAACTTGATCCAGGCCGAGCTGACCGTGGCGGCCAGGCGGTCCTGGGCTGGACCGTGGCCGACCATGCTTTCGGAGACGGCTACGTTGTCGAACACGAAGGCATGCTCGACCGAGTGCGGCGCGCGCCACTTGCCGCCATCGACCGGCGACTGCCAGGCGAAGAGATACATGTACGGTTTGGCGCCGCCGGCCGCGGCCTGGGCCGCCTTGCGCTCGGCCTGCAGGATGGAGCGCGAGCGGAACTGCACTTCGGTGGTGGCGGTCCAGTAGATTTCGGGCGGGGTCTTCTGCGGGTAGATGCGGCGCAGTTCCGAGACGATACGGGTGACGTTGCGCCCGCCGATGTTGGGGGCAAGGCGGCCGGGCAGCGTGTCCCAGGTCAGGGCGAATAGGGACTCGTCCCGGCCACCGACCAGGCTGGCGGTCTCGTCGGTCGTGCCGCCGATCAGCATGGGGATGTTGCGGCTGATCGGCGGAGCGTCGGGCTGGAACGGATGACGCTGAATGAAGCGGTAGTCGAGCACCGGGCCGAAGGAGACGTTGGCGGCGTTTGGCAGGGCCGCGCTCAGGCGCGGTTGCGGCATGGCGGCAAGTTGCCGGGCCCCGGCCGCGGAGACCGGCAGGTTCAGGGACTGCAGCAGGCGGCCCGTGCTCGCCTCAGCCGCTTGCGTCGTGATCGAGGTGATGCCGGAGCCGGACTGGACGACGGCGCGGTGGAACAGTCCCTGGGCGCCCGGCGCGGCGAGGAGGGTCGAAACCTTTCCGCCGCCGCCCGACTGGCCGAAGATCATCACAGTGTTGGGGTCGCCCCCGAACTCGCGGATGTTGTCGCGCACCCAGCGCAGGGCCTGGGCCATGTCCATGGTCCCGACATTGCCGCTGTCGGCCAGGGTCGGATCGAGGTGCGCCAGATAGGTGAAGCCAAAGGCGTTCAGCCGGTGGTTCACGGTCACCACCACCACGTCGCCGCGACGGCACAGGCGCGTGCCGTCCATGTACTTCGAGGATCCCGAGCCCGAGGTGTAGCCGCCGCCGTGAAACCACACCATCACCGGCCGTTTGCCGCCGTCGCGCAGTCCCGGCGTATAGACGTTGAGGAACAGGCAGTCTTCGCTCTCGGGCCTCGGATTGGCCCAGGAGGCGTAGACCGTTGGTCGCTCGGCTCCGAGCTGCGGCGATGAATTGCCGAACTCCAGAGCCGGCGCCGGGCTGGTCCAGGGCGCCGGCGGCAACGGCGGCATGAAGCGCCGGCCGGCCGTGGTCGCGCCATAGCGCACGCCCCTGAAGGCATGAACGCCGTCGCGGGTGGCGCCGTAGATCGGCCCGGCCCTGGTGGCGGCGGTTGGCGCGCCCTTCGGAGCGGCTCCGAAGATCTGGGCGAAGGCCGGCGCGGCAATGAGGCTGACCCCGGCGGCTGTAATGACGTCGCGGCGAGTTGATGGGTTGGTCATGGCGTGTCCCCCTGCCCGTCTGTCTCGCGGGCTATCAATCGGGGGAGCGGATCACGGCCAGAAGCGTCTTTCAAGACCCCCGCGGGGTGTGGTGTCCCCTAGCCTTTGGCCTTGGCCCCGGCAGCCGTCTGGCAAGCCGCCAGATTACTGGTTCCAGGCACGCCGACCAGAGGCGCGCCCTCAGGACGGTAGCCCAGATCGATGGTCTGGCCGTTGTCGAAGACAACATAACTCCCACCCGCCGTGCATCCGGCTTTCTTCGCGCGCTCACAAGGCTTGAGGCGGGATTCATATCCACTGATGGTGACATGAGTTCCGGCCTTGAGGGCCTCGCGGCAAAGGCCCCGCCGGAGCATGGTGTTGGGCGTGCCGGTCAGCACCGTCCATACCCGCGCCGGGCCGTTGCGGTCGGTGGCGGTGACCTGGATCAGCACGTGCGGATTGATCCATTGCACCGAATTCACCCAACCGGTCAGGGTGACAGGCGCGGCCGCATCGAACTCGGCCTGAAATCCGTGGTGGGCCTGGGCCGGCGCGGCGATCAGGGCAAGAAGCGCCAAGGTGGCGATGCGGCGCAGGTTTGCTCTCATGGAGCGCAGGATAGCCCAGTTTCAGGCAATTGTTCGTCTACCTCGTATGAATTCGCCGCGGGTCAACGGGTACAACCGGCATGCCCGCGAGGCGCTTCAGCGCATCGTTCTGCGCCCGGGCCGTCAGCACCTGCTCATTGATCCAGTCACGCGGCGGGTTGAGCTCGCGCTGCAGGAAGGCGAGCGCATCGCGGTTGCGGACCTGGATCGAGGGGCCGACGTGATCGGCCCCCTTCACCAACCGGTACTCATGGCTGATCCCAGCATCGAACAGGATGCGGTGCAGGAACTCGGTTCCATGGTTCAGGTAGAACATGTCCTGGTCGCCGACCTCGAGATAGATGCCGAGACCCAGCAGCCGGTCGGGGTTGGCCTTGGCGATATTGGCCGGGTTGTTGGCGGCCCAGTAGGCGCGGTCGACCGGCTTGCCGTATTTTTCTTCGAAGATCGGCTCGCCGCGCCAGAAGCGGTCGCGCACCTGAATGTCGTCATAGGATAGGGCCGGTTCGATGCCAGGCTCCTGGCTGGCCACCGCCTGGAAGAGCTCGGGGTGTTTGAAGGCGATGCGCAAGCTTCCCATGCCGCCCATGGAGATCCCGGTGATCAGCGTGCCATCACGGCCCTGAACCACGTGATAGTGCGAGCGCATGTAGGGCATCAGGTCGGAGAGGATGAACGCCTCCCACTTCTGGGAGCCATCCTTGTAGTCCATGTAGAATGAACGCTCGGCCGAGGGCATGACCGAGACGACCGGTTCGATCGTCCCGCTTTTGATGGCGTCGTCGAGGATGTTGGCCATGCCGGTCATGTTGGCCGACGAGCCGTTTCCGCCATGCAGCTGGATAAGCAGCGGATAGGGTTTGGTGCGCGCCGGATCATAATTCGGCGGCAGATAGACGGCGATATCGACCGGGCCCGGTACATTGCGGCTGACCAGCGGCACGTGGGTGAGCTTGCCGTCGATGGCGTGAGCCGTGGGCGCGATCAGCATGACGAGAAGGAACAGCAGGGGCCGGACGAACTTCATGGCGCACTCCATCGGGCGGGGTGCGGCAAGGATGGATCAGGGAGGCAAGCGGGGCAATGGCGAAGGAGGATCTCGTGGGGGCCGCAAGCCTGCGTGACGGCCGACTAAACCGCTTGGCCGCGGCGCATCGTCTGCTCGAGTGAGACCACCGACAACGGAACGGTGAAATGGATGTCGATCAGCGCCGTGCGCTTTACCGTCGCTTGACCACGGGATCGGGCGCGCAGACATCGGTCATGGTGCCGAGCAGCTGTTCGGGCGTCGCGTTCCAGCGGTTGTAAAGGCTGTTGTTGAGTGGCCGCGAGCCTTCGTCGAGATTGGACAGCCTGCCGCCTTCGAGCGTGATGGCGCCGCCGATCGCCTGACAGGTGGCCAGATGGGTTTCCGGGTTTTGGGGGCAACGGCGATCCTTGGCCTGGTGCGCCTTGACGCTGACGGTCAGCCCGACTGTCAGATCGCCCCGCTCAAGGCCCATGCGGTTGAGCGCCACCGGCGTGCCGCCCTCGATCCGCCAGTCTCTGTCCGCCTTGCCGGGCGCCGAGACCCGCACGTGCAGCCAGGTATGGGGGCTGACCCATTCCATAGCTGTGATCTTGCCGGCAATCGTGACGGGGGTCGAGCAATCGTACTCGGCCTCAAACGAGTGGTGCGCGCCGGCGGGCGCGGCGGTGAGCGCAAGAACGAGGCAAGCGACAAGCGGGACGATTTTACCAGGGCGGATCATGCGGGCCGGAAGAAACCCGAAAGCCGATGGAAAGTCCAACCCTGACGCGCTGAAAGGTCAGAAACCAGCGCAGGACACCCGACCGATCGCTCGATATGGTGTCCAAACGCCTCGCCGATCCGCGGCCGGCGCGGCGGAATGGACGGGCCTATGGATCAGGACGAGTATTACCTGGGCCTGATCGAGACCCTGGCGGCGTACCGACACAACCTCGATAAATTCCAGCCTTGCGACGACTTCACCTTTGTCGACTACGTCATGCGCAATTGGCACAATTCGCACGCCCAGGGCTTCCAGGACCTGTTCGTGGCGATCTGGCACCAGCACGCCCGGGGCAAGTTCTTTGTCGAGTTCGGGGCCACCGACGGCGTGGCGATCAACAACACATTTATGTTGGAGCGGAGCTTGGGTTGGAACGGCATCCTGGCCGAACCGGCGAAGTTTTGGCACGAGGCCTTGCGCAAGAACCGCCATTGCGTGGTCGACCAGCGCTGTGTCTGGACGACGACGGGCGAGACGCTGCTGTTCAACCAGACGCCCAATCCCGACCACTCGACCATCAGCAGCTTTTCCGGCCACGACTATCTGGCCGCTGAGCGGGAGGGCGGCGAAGTCTATGAGGTCAAGACCGTCTCCCTGCTCGATCTTTTGATCCAGCACGGCGCGCCCAAGGTCATCGACTACCTTTCGGTCGATACTGAGGGGTCGGAACTGGAAATCCTCGAGGCCTTTGACTTTCGGCGCTTCGATGTGCGGGTCATTACCGTAGAGCACAATGACACCCCCGACCGACAGGCGATCTTCGACCTGCTCAGCGCCGAAGGTTACACCCGCATCCTGCCGCTGTTCTCGCGGTGGGACGACTGGTACGTGAAGCAGTAAGACGTGCGCCTAGAGCCAATCAGCCTGCCGCCCCGCCGTCGCAGATATTGGGGTCAACTGGAACCGAGCCTCCCGGAACCTGTCCGTAACCAATCCTGGCCGTCTTGCCGTCCGCGAAGGTGATCGAATTCGCCCCGGCCTTGCAGGTCCCGGCCGGCACCGACCAGACCGTGCCGTTCGGACTGCTCCTGGCGCTCTCGCAGTCGTGATTTCGTGTGCGCCACGCCCGCACAGTGACCTCGGCTCCCACCGGGAGGTTCGCGCGGCAGACGCCCAGCCGGAGCATTGAGTTGGGCGTGCCGGCCATGACGGCCCAGTTGGCCGGCGCCCTGCCGGGTTCCTCGACGGTCATAAGGATCAGGGTGTGGGGGTTTGCCCACTGAACCGAATTGATCTTGCCCTTCAGCACGACCGGCGCCTCGCCGTCGAACTCGGCCTGGAAGGCATGATGAGCGAGCGCCGGCGGCGCGATGAGCGCCACCGTCAAAAGAATGGCTGGGAGTCTGAAACCTGATTTCATGATGCGCCCCATCTGAAAATCGGGGCTGAAGTGTTACACCCCTAATCATTGGTACGCGCAGGAACGGCCCTTCCCTCAAGTCGAGGATAAATTCAGCCGGAGGCGCGTGGACACGCGCTGGCGGGCACCTCGCCACTCGCAGGAGCAACACCGCTCTTCAGGTAAGTTCCCCCCACCACCAACGGACGCCCGTTGGCGTCCAGCCGTTGCGGCGTCGGCGCCGGGACCGGCCAGTCGGCGTAGGGCGGTGGGGCGCCCGTCCCGCTGGCGCCAAAAATGATCGGCGGCGCGCCATCCAACGACAGCATGTGACCTTCGCCCTTACAGGTCGGCTTGCCCGTCGCGGCCGCCTCCTTGCAGCTCTGGTCCTTGGCCTTCCAGCCATAGACAGTGACGGCTTCTCCCGGTTTGAGCATGGCTTGCGTCAACCCCATGCGCACCAGGGTGTTGGGTGTGCCACCGCCGAACATCCAGTCCTGCGAACCTTTGCCGGGCTCGGCCACGGTGAGGTGCACCCAGACGTGCGGATTGGTCCATTCGACCGCCGTGACGTGGCCGGAAATCTTGATGGGCGCGTTGCAGTCGGCGTTCGAGTCGAAGGCGTGGTGGGCGAGCGCCTGTTGCGCCACAGCGGCCAGCAGCGTGGCGGAAAGGGTCGCGATAATCGGTCCTGCCCTCATTTGGCGAACCTGGGCTGAGGGAAATCCACGCGGCAACCGCGAAAGTCGGATGGGGGGCCCGCGACCGGCGTCCCGTTCTGCGTCACGCCGTTCCGCACAGGTGGACTGCCCAGGCCGTCCGGCGGCGTAACGACGCGTTTGCCCCAGGTCACTTCCTCGCAGCAGCCCGGCGGCTCGACCGGATCATAAGGCGCGCCCTCGCCGGCTACACCCATATAGACCCACGCCGCCCCCTCGATGGATATCGCCTGACCGCTGGCCTTGCAGGTCATCGTATGGGTCAGCGGGCTCTCAAGGCAGCGCTTGTCCCTGGCCTGGTAGCCGCGGATCACGACATCGGCGCCGACCTTGAGGGTCGAGCGGTCGAGGTTCTGGCGCAACATGCTGTTGGGCGTCGCGCCCTCGGCCATCCAGTCGACCGGGTCCTTGCCGGGTTCGGTGACCGTCAGATGAATCCAGGTGTGCGGGTTTTGCCATTCGACCGCGATGACCTTGCCATGCAGCAGAACCGGCGCATTGCAGTCGTGCTCTGCCTGAAAGGCGTGGTGCGCCAGCGCTCGCTCACAGGTCACACTGGCGAACAGTGCGGCCACGGCGGCGGCAATTAACGGATGCGATCTCACAGGATCTGCCTTTCGCTGCCGGTCGCCTCGCTTACGCGTGAAAACCCGCCCTGCCTGCGTAAACCCGGCCCTCGCTCAGGGTCAAGCCGAACTCAGGTGGGAATGACCTAACACCGCTAGATTATTGGACAAAGCTCGCCTTGGCGTCGAAACGGGGTTACCCTCGGCTTATCGAGGAACACAAAGAGCGGCCTGCGTTCGTGAAAGGCCGCCAACCCGGAGACAAGCCCATGTCCAACACCCGCAAATTCGTGCGTTTCGCTTTCGCCGGCGCCACCATGGCGCTGCTGGCCGGATCGGCTGGCCTGTCGGCGACGACAACGCAGCGCGTGGATGATTTCCAGCTGGCCGACCAGAACTTCCTGGGTCGTCATCTCTATAAAATGAGTGACGCCAAGGCGATCGTGCTCATCAGCTATCAGGCGGGCGATGCGACCATCGCCAAGGATGCCGCGTCTTATAAAGCGCTGAAAGACGCTTATGCCTCCAGGGGCGTCGAATTCCTGATGGTCGATTCCAAAGCGGGTGAAACACGGGCGACCGTTGCGGCCGACACGGCTGTCTCTGGCCTCGGTATCCCGATCCTGTTCGACTACAATCAGATTGTCGGCGAGGGTCTCGACCTGACCCGCGCGGCCGAGGTCATCGTCGTCAATCCGAGGGACTGGACCGTGGCCTTCCGCGGCCCGGTGGGCAACGCCTCGACGAAGCGGGCGCTCGACAGCCTGGTGGCCGGTCAGGCCGTAAAGCTGCCGGCCGCGGCGCCCAAGGGCGGCCTGATCGCCCTGCCTCTCAAGGCCGCGGTGACCAAGCGCACCGAGGTCACCTATGTGAAGGACATCGCCCCCATCGTGCAGGCCAAGTGCGTCGCCTGCCACCAGCCCGGCGGCATCGGGCCGATGACGCTGACCAACTACGACCAGATCCGCGGCCATGCCCCGATGATCCGCGAAGTCATCCGCACCCAGCGCATGCCGCCATACCTGGCTGACGCCACCGTGGGTCACTTCACCGACGACGACCGCCTCTCGGGCGATCAGATCAAGACCCTGGTCCACTGGATCGAGGACGGCGCCAAGCGAGGGACCGGCGATGACCCGCTGGCCAGGATCACCTTCCAGGCGCCCGAGTGGCCTCTGGGCCGCAAGCCCGACATCATCGTGGACCTGCCGGAACAGAAGGTTCCGGCGACGGGCCGCTTGCCCTACACCACCCCGGTGGTGCCGGCGGTAATGACCGAGGGCCGCTGGATGCAGGCCACCGCCTTCCGCATCAGCGACCGCCAGGTCGTCCACCACATCCTGACCAGCATTGTCCCCGGTGCGCCTCAGCCCGGATCGGCCGCGCCGGGTAACGCCAACGCCGGGGTCTCCATCGGCGGCTACGGCCCCGGGCGCCTCGCCAACACCACGCCCAAAGACATGGGCGTGTGGATCCCGCCCTCGGGCGGCGTCTCGTTCCAGAACCACTACACGCCCTACGGCAAGGAAACGACGGAACGCACCCAGATGGGCATCTACTTCTATCCCAAGGGGCAGGAGCCGCTCTATCCGATGCGCACCTTCGGCATCTTCGATTTCGGCATCACCATCCCGGCCGGCGCCGAGTGGCACCCGGAAAGCGCCTATATCGATATTCCCAAGGACGCCTGGATCTACGGCATCACCCCGCACGCCCACCATCGCGGGTCTTCGGCCCAGGTCGCCATTCGCTATCCGGACGGCCATGAGGAAATGCTGCTCTCCCTGCCCCACTATGATTTCAATTGGCAGTACGAGTTCTATCTGGCCGAGCCTCTGAAAGCCCCTGCGGGCTCGAAGATCATCACCCGCTGGACCTACGACAACTCGAGCCGCAACAAGGACAATCCCGATCCGACCCGGGAAGTCGTCTGGGGCGAGCAGTCGGACGAGGAAATGTTGGCCATGTACCTGCACTATCGATGGGACGGCGAGACGACCAAGTCGCTGCATGACGACTATGACCGGCTGCTGTCGGCCGGCCAGCTGATGGGCGTGCTGGACGACAATATCGACGGCAAGCTGCAGGTTTCAGAACTGCGGGGTCGAACGGCTGCGGCTCTGAAGACCAACTTCGCCATGCTCGACCGCAACGGCGACGGCTCTCTCGATCCGACCGAAATGGCCGCCACCGGTGGACGCGGCGGCGCCACGCCGGCGCGCGCAGCCTCGGCGGCTCCGGCCACCGGCGCGGCGGGTCGTGGAGCGGCTCCTTCCGGCGCCAATGCGAGCAGCGTGACGCCGCGAACTAACTAGCCGGCGCCAGTCGACAAGCGCCCGGCGAGGCGTAAGCTGATCCTCAAAAGCGCGGGACGCATCGAAGCGTTTCGCTGGGGAGGGTGATCGATGAAGTTTCGCACCGGAGCGATCGCGGGGCTCGCCGCCCTTGTCTTGGCCGCGAGCGCAGCTGGAATTTCCTGGTCCCAGCAAGGCGCGCCAGCCGTCCCCTCCGGCGCCGCGGTCTTCGACGCCCGCTGCAAGCGCTGTCACGAACCGGCGATCACCCGAGCGCCCAACCTCGAACAGCTGCGTGCGCGCACCAACCAGGACATCATTGATGCGCTGACGCGGGGGGTCATGCAGCCTCAGGCCGTCGGCATGACCCCGGCCGAGATGAGCGCTGTCGCCACGTTTCTGACCGGTCAGGCCGCTCCGACGCCCGGGCGCGGTGGCGCGGCGGCGGGCCGCGGACCGGCCGCCCCTCCGGCCCCACCTGTCACCTACGATCCGGCGCCCGCTTCTGTGACGACCAGCCTGCTCGGTAGGCTGCGCTCGGTCTCGCGGGCGATGCTGCATCGGCCCGCACCCGGCGACTGGCTGCGTTGGGGACGAACCGATGACGGACAGGGCTTCAGCCCCCTCACCCAGATCAATCGCAGCAATGTCGCCAGTCTCCATCAGGCCTGGCGCACACCCCTGCAGCCCGGCCCCAGCATGCCGACCCCTATCGTCCACGACGGGGTGATGTTCCTGCAGACCAACCCGGACACCGTACTGGCGCTCGACGCCACGACAGGCAAGCTCCTGTGGCGCCAGACCTATGCGCCGGTCGGTCCTTCCAGCCAGAAGATGGGCATCGCGCTCGCGGGAGACCGGGTGTTCGTCCCGACCTCGGATATCCATGTGATCGCGCTCGACGCCAAAACGGGTCAGAAGACCTGGGATCACACCATCGAGCTCAGCGCGCCGGCCACCGATCGCACCCAGTTCCAGCTGCGCAGCGCACCGATCGTCGTCGGCGACAAGGTCATTCAAGGCGTCACCGGCAGCGGCGCGCCGGGCGGCGGTTTCATCGTCGCGCTGGATATCAATACCGGCCGCGAAGTCTGGCGCTTCCACACTATTCCCCGCCCGGGTCAGCCGGGTGACAACAGCTGGAACGGGCTTTCCCTGGAAAAGCGCAGCGGCGCCTCGGTGTGGGACCAGGGCACTTACGATCCGGCGCTCAATCTGGTCTATTTCGGCGTCGGCCAGACCTACGACACCGCGCCCCTCAACCGACCCTCGGGCGCGGCGGGTACGAACCAGGACTCGCTCTACACCGACTCCACCCTGGCGCTGGATCCGGACACCGGCGAACTCAAGTGGCACTACCAGCATCTCAAGAACGATCAGTGGGACCTCGACTGGGTGTTCGAACGCCAACTGGTGACCATGAAGGTCGCCGGCAAGACCCGCCGGGTCGTCACCACAATCGGCAAGATGGGCATTCTCGACGCCCTCGACGCCAAGACCGGCGAGTACCTGTTCTCGATCGATGCAGGCACGCAGAACGTCATCACCGGGATCGACCCAAAGACAGGGGCCAAGACGACCGATCCCCAGAAGTGGCCCGACCCGTCACGAACCTCCCTGATTTGTCCGGGCGTCTCGGGCGCCCGCGCCTGGCCGACCACCTCGTTCAGCCCGCAGACGGGCCTCGTCTATGTGCCGATCACCGAATGGTGCTTGACCTTCAGCGCTCAGGGCTCGCGGCTGCTCTCGGCGCCCGGCGCACAGTTCGCCGCCGCCGACCACCCCGATGCGGCGAAAGACGGCATGATGGGCCGGGTTACGGCCATGGACCTCAGTGGACGCAAATTGGGCTGGAGCCACGACGTGCCGGCGCCGGTATCGACCTCGGTCATGGCGACGGCCGGGGGCGTGGTCTTCGCCGGCGATCTCGATCCGGCGCTCAAGGCCTTCGACGACCGCGACGGCAAACTGCTGTGGACCGCCCAACTCGATGCCTTCCCCAGCTGCAACCTGATTACCTACAGCGTCGGGAAGACCCAGTACGTGGCCGTGGTCATTGGCATGACCAACAATCAGATCGGCGATCTGTCGCGGCGCTATCAAGCCTTCCAGCGTGCGCGAACCGTGACGCCAACCAGACAGACCGGAGCGCCGGCCATCGTGGTGTTTGCTTTGTCAGGCCGTTAATTCCCTATCGGCGGTAGGTGCAAGCGTCTGCAAGTTCTCGCCTTTTCAGAGAATGTGAAGTAGCCTTTCAGCAACAGAAACGAGCGATCGTAGACTTAGGTAAGGCGATCGCCATGCGGGAGCGAAGTGATGTCGGCATCCTCGAAGGTAGCGCGATTCATGGTTGCAGGAGCGGCCCTGGCACTTCTGGCCGGATCGGTCGGGCACGGCGCGGCGACGCCGCAGCGGGTGGATGACTTCCAGCTGCCGGATCAGAATTACGTCGCCTATCGCCTGCACAAGAGCTTCGACGCCAAGGCCATCGTGCTGATGAGCTACCAGGCAGGCGATGCGACCTTCAAGGCCGATGCGCCGGCCTACAGGGCTCTCCGGGACGCCTACGCATCCAGAGGCGTCGAATTCAGGATCATCGATTCCAAGCTGGGCGAAACCCGAGAGGCGGTCGCGGCCGACACCGTGGCTTCCAGCCTCGGCATGCCGATCCTGTTCGACTACGAACAGTTGGTCGGCGAGGGCCTGGACCTGACCCGCGCGGCCGAGGTCATTATCGTCAACCCCAAAGACTGGACCGTCGCCTTCCGAGGGCCCGTCGGCCACGCCTCGACGAAGCGGGCGCTCGACGCCCTGGTGGACGGCAAGTCCATCGCCCTGCCCGCCCAGGCGCCCAGGGGCGGCGCGATTGTCTTCCCGATGAGGGCAATGGCGACGACAAAGGCGACCGAGATTTCCTACGCCCGGGACATCGCGCCGATCGTTCAGGAAAAGTGCGTCACCTGCCACCAGTCCGGCGGCCTGGGTCCAATGGCCCTGACCAGCTATGAAAAGATCAAGGGCACAGCGCCGATGATCCGCGAGGTACTGCGCACCCACCGCATGCCGCCGTTCCAGCCCGATCCCACGGTCGGTCACTGGGCGCCGAACGAGGGCCTGTCCTCCGAACAGCTCAAGACTATGGTTCACTGGATCGAAGCGGGCGCCCCGCGCGGGACTGGCGATGATCCGCTCGCCAAGGTGACCTTCACGGTTCCGGCCTGGCCGGTGGCAGGCACGCCCGATGTGGTGCTGTCGATTCCCGAGGTGAAGGTCCCCGCCACCGGCGTCATGGCCTATCAGAACCCCGTGGTCGCCACGAATCTGACCGAAGGCCGCTGGATGCGCGCCTCGGCCTTCCAAGTCAGCGACCGGGCCGCTCTGCACCACGTCACCACCGTGGTCCGCGCGCCCAATGACTCAGGCGCGATGATGTCGCTGGAATCGGGCTCGTCCTCGATCGGCGGCCAGGGCCCTGGCCGGGTGATCAATCTGGTGCCCAAGGACATGGGCGTGTGGGTGCCGGCGGGGTCCGTCGTAGCCTTCTCGACGCACTATACGCCCTACGGCCGCGAGACGACCGAGAAGACCAATATGGGTCTCTACTTCTATCCCAAGGGCGAGACGCCGAAGTATCCGATGCGCACCTACGGCATCTACGACATGGGCATCTCGATCCCGGCCGGCGTCGAATACCACCCGGAAGTCGCCTATACCGACATCCCCAAGGACATGCTGCTCTACGGAATCACGCCCCACGCCCACATGCGCGGCGGCTCGACCCAGGTGTCGATCAAATACCCCGACGGCCACGAGCAGATGATCCTGGCCGTGCCGCACTACAATTTCGAATGGCAGTGCGAGTTCTATCTCGAACAGCCGATCATGGTGCCGGCCGGCTCGCGCATCATCAACCGCTGGACCTATGACAACACCGTCCGCAACACCGGCAATCCGGCGCCGGACAAGACCATCACCTTCGGCGAACAGTCCTGGGAAGAGATGCTGGTCTTCTTCCTGCACTATCGCTGGGTCGGCGAGACGACGGTCGCCCTGCGTGACGACTATGATCGCCTGATGTCGGCCGGCCAGACCATGGGCGCACTGGACGACAACCAGGACGGCAAGCTGCAGGTGGCAGAGCTGCGCGGCACGCAAGCTGCCCGCTACCGCACCAATGTCGCCACGCTCGACCTGAACAAGGACGGCGCGCTCGACATGGCGGAACTGGCCGCGGCCGGAAGCGGCCGGGCGCCCGCCGCCGGACGGGGTCAAGCCTCCACAGGCGCCGCTCCCGCGCCGGCGGCGATTGCTACGCCAAGGCCTGTCGCCGCGCGCCAATAGACTGAGCCGGGGGCGGTTGCGACCGCCGCCTCGCCAATAGCGATCAGTCTTTGCTGAGAGGGGGTTGCGCTGGCCCGACCCCCTGCCAGCAGCGCGCTTGAGCGCCGGCGAGACCGGGGACGGATGCGGGAGAGACGGCCAGGAGAGCGATCCAGCGCAGGAGACAAGCTCTACCATCCCGCGGTTCAGGAATGATGCAGAGACGATGAAATCCTGGCCGCACTAGCCGGAAACCCGGCGATCCCATATTGGTCTGCGCGAACCTGCGGATGTGGCGGAACTGGTAGACGCACTGGATTTAGGTTCCAGCGCCGTGAGGCGTGGAGGTTCGAGTCCTCTCATCCGCACCACGCTTCGCTCGCAGCGCGGGTCTCACGTGGCAGGCCACCCTTGCTGTGAGGGCGCATGGACGACGACGCGACCAGACTGGATGTCCTGACCGACCGGTTCTCACTCAAGGTCGCGGGCGAGGCGCGGGCGGCGCTGGCCAGGATGCGGGCGCTGGTCGACCACGCGCTGGATCAGAAAGGGCGCTCGCTCGATTTCCAACCCGGGGTCGTGGAACGGTACGAGGTTGTTCAGGTACATCGCCCCGATATCGAGCACGCGGGTCGAATTGCCGATATCCGGCGCCAGCGAACAATAGCGCTTGGAAAATAGCGCCCGCAGCATCACCTCGCTGGGATGGTGCCGCACCAGCCTGGGGGCGAGGCCCAGGTTGCCAGCGTTCCAGGACTTGCCCTTCTCACTCATGGGGTCGGTCTAGCCCGATTCCGCGCCGCTGAGGTGCGCGAGGTGCTCCAGCGCCGGCGGGATCAGCGACAGGGCCAGCAGCAGGGCCATGAGGACGTTGAAGATCCGCAGGAGGCGGGGCTTGTCCAGCAACTGGCGGACACCGAGGCCGCCGGCCGTCCAGAGCACGACGGCCGGAATGGTCGTGGCGATCGACAGGCCGACAAGCAGCGCCAGGTCGGAATAGGAGGCGTTGCGCGGGGCAAAGGTTCCGACCGTTCCGATGGCGCCGGTCCAGGCCTTGGGATTGATCCACTGAAACGCGGCGGCCTGCAGGAACGAAAACGGTGAGGATCGAGTAGCCGCGCCGCCCAGGCCGGCGGCGGTGGCGATCTTCCAGGCGAGGTAGAGCAGGTACAGCGTGCCCAGCGCCCAAATGATGTCCTCCAGCACCGGCGCCACCTGGAAGAGCAAGCCGAGCCCCAGGCCAACGCTCAGGACCAGAAATCCGTAGCCGATCGAGACGCCCATCATGTGCGGGATTGTCCGCCGCACCCCGAAGTTGGCGCCGGACGCCAGCAGCATGGCGTTGTTCGGCCCC
This sequence comes from Caulobacteraceae bacterium, assembly GCA_947475875.1. Lineage (GTDB taxonomy): Bacteria > Pseudomonadota > Alphaproteobacteria > Caulobacterales > Caulobacteraceae > UBA5005. The sequence goes on from CANJME010000005.1 coordinate 34,083, forward strand.
GGTGTGATCGCGCTGGCGAGCGAGAACTGGATAAAGGCGAGGATGTGTCCCGGGGTCATCCCTTAAGTTCAGAGCATGAAAAACCCCTCGCCGGAACCCGGGAGGGGCGTGAACCTTGGCCGTGGACGAGGCGCTTAGCGGCGGTAGCGCGAGCGAACCTTGACCGGAGCGAGCTTGGCTTCGCGGACCGTCTTATAGACGACAGCGGCAGTGGCGACGGCGAGCACAATGGCGGCGGCGACGATGATCATGAACAAAAACCTAATGCATATAGCGCTGATTTGCAACTCATGTGCGCCCGTAGAGACGTTTTAACGCATGAGGAGCCAAGTCGGGCAGGTCCTCGGCAATTAATCCTGGACCGAAACTGGCCCCGGCGTCCGCGTGAATCCATGATCCGGCGCAGGTGGCCTCGAAACTGTCCATGCCCTGGGCAATCAGCCCGCCGATGAATCCGGCCAGGACGTCGCCCGAACCGGCCGTCGCGAGCCACGGGGCGGGTTCGACATTGACCGCCGCCCGCCCGTCCGGCGCTGCGATGACGGTGTCGGGGCCCTTCAGCAGCACCACGCAACCGGCGTAGACTGCGGCCTGACGGGCGGCGGTGATCCGGTCAGGCCGGGCGGCCAGCAGGCCGGGAAAGATCCGCTCAAACTCACCCGGGTGCGGGGTCAGCACATCGTCGCGGTCGAGCAGGCTGAACAGTCGGGCCGGATCGTCCTGGAACGAGGTCAGGGCGTCGGCGTCGAGCACCAGGGCCGCGCCCGTCTTGGCCAGGGCGAGAACCTGGGCGACTGTCGCCGATCCGACGCCGACCGCCGGGCCGATGATGACCGCGTCCGCGCCCTCGCCCAGCCGTACGAGCTCGGCCTCGCTGTCGAAGCCCCGCAGCATGATAGCTTCCAGATGGGCGGCGTTGACGGCGAGCGCGTCGGGCGGCGACAGCACCGTGACCAGACCCGCGCCGACCCGCAGCCCTCCCCTTGCCGCCAGCCGCGCTGCGCCGGTGTTCCACGGCCCGCCGGAAACCACGGCGAGGCGCCCGCGCAGATGCTTGTGGGTCTGGGCGTCCGGCCACGGAAAATGCTTTTGCCAAAGCGCCGGCGCATTGACGTGCAGGCTGGTCGGTGTGGGGCCAAGGCCGATGTCAGAGATGATGATCTCGCCGCAGGCGTCGGCGCCCGGCTGGAGCACATGGGCGGGCTTGCGGCGATGAAAGGTGACAGTGAGCGCAGCGGAGAAGGCGTCCGGGCCCAGCGCCTTGCCTGTGTCGCCTGCAATGCCACTGGGAATGTCGACCGCCACGACCTTGCGCCGGTCGGTTGCGCGGGCGCGGGCCTGGGCGGCGCCCTCCAGCGGTTTGGAGAGCCCCACGCCGAAGAACGCATCGACCACCAGCTCAGCCTCTCCGTCGGTGGGCGAAAGCTCCAGCGTCCGCCCTCGCCAGCGCGCGGCCATGGCCTGCGCATCCGGCGTTTGCGGCGGACCTGTCCGTTCAACCCAGACCGTCCAGCCCCGGCGTTTCAGCCGCCGGGCGATGACATAGCCGTCGCCGCCGTTGTTGCCCGGTCCGCAGAGCACCGCCGTGGGCCGTGGCGTCCAGCGCGCACAGATGGCGTCTGCTACCGCGCCGCCGGCCCGCTCCATCAGAGCCGTTCCGGGCGTACCCAGCCCGATGGCCGCCGCGTCGGCAGCGGCGGTCTCGGCGACGGTGAAGATTTCGAGCCCGGTCGGCATGGCGATATTCAGAGCACTCTGGTGTCGGCTTGAGCGCCACGTTCGCAGAGTTGCAAGACGCCGTCACGAAGCTCGAAGCTGGTGATCGAACAATGCCCCGGATTGAACGCCAGCACAGCGTCCGATTCCATCAGCGCCGAGACCGCCGCGTTGATGGCGACGTAGTGGCTGAAAATCGCGGTCCCGTCCCTGTCCTTCAGTCCCTCGACGATGGCCTGGCGCCAGGCGGGATAGTCGATATCGCCGACCATCTGGTCCCAGGTTCCGGTGAAGGCCTGCCGCAGCCACGCCGACCGCTCAGCCGCGGGTACGGCCGACGGCGTCGGGATCTCGGTGAAGCGAGGATCGATCTCCACCATAACGCCCAAAGCGCGGGCAAATGGCGCCGCCGTTTCCTGGCACCGGCGCAAGGGGGACGAGACCACGGAAATCGGCCGAAATTCCTCCGGAAGGGACAAAAGCTGCGTCGCGGCGGCCTCGGCCTGGGCCAAACCGGTCGCATCCAGGCCCGGATCGGGGCCAACATTGTCCGACCAGGTCGAATTCGGCTTGCCGTGCCGGATCATGTAAAGCCGTCCCATAGTCACTCCCGATACGCGCAACGCCCAATTAGCAGGCGCCGCCTGTTCAAAAAACGTACTGCCACCTGCCCGACGCCCTGCTAAGTCGTCATATAACGCCGATCCATTGCCGCCTGATCTGTGGAAAGGCTATTTCGCCCGCCAGGCAAGCGCCCACGCTCAAAAGACAGTCATGAAAAAGATCGAAGCCGTCATAAAGCCTTTCAAACTCGACGAAGTGAAGGAGGCCCTGCAGGAACTGGGCGTCCAGGGTATGACCGTGCTGGAGGCCAAGGGATACGGCCGTCAGAAGGGGCACACCGAACTCTATAGAGGGGCCGAGTACGTCGTAGACTTCCTGCCCAAGATCAAGATCGAGGTTGTGGTCGAAGACGGCCAGCTCTCGTCCGTGATCGAAGCCATCACCGGCGCGGCCCGCACGGGACGCATCGGCGACGGGAAAATCTTTATCTCTGAGATCAGTGAGGTTATCCGGATACGCACCGGCGAAACCGGGCCCGCCGCAGTCTAGAACAACCTAATCATCGCGAACCATAACAAGGGGACTACTCGACATGACGACCGCCAAAGACATCCAGGCGCTGATCAAGGAAAAGGAGGTCCAGTACGTGGACGTCCGCTTTTCGGACATGCGCGGCAAGCTGCAGCACGTCACCTTCGACCTCAACCTCGTCGACGACGACTTTCTGAACGACGGCACCATGTTCGACGGCTCGTCGATCGCCGGCTGGAAAGCGATCAACGAAAGCGACATGAAGCTGCGCCCGGACCTGGCCAGCGCCTATATCGACCCCTTCTATCAGCAGACCACCCTGGTTCTGCACTGCGACGTCATCAATCCCAACGACGGCACGCCCTATAACCGCGACCCGCGTTCGATCGCCAAGGCGGCGCTGAACTTCGTCAAGTCGGCCGGCGTGGGCGACACCGTCTACTTCGGCCCCGAGGCCGAGTTCTTCATGTTCGACGACGTGCGCTGGGGCACCTCGCCGCAGAACACCTTCTATTCCTATGACTCCACCGAGCTGCCGACCAGCTCGACCAAGGAATATCCCGAGGGCAACATGGGCCACCGCCCTGGGCCGAAGGGTGGCTATTTCCCGGTTAACCCGGTGGACTCAGCCCAGGACATCCGCGGCGAGATGCTGCAGATCATGGGCGAACTGGGCATGAAGCCGGAAAAGCACCACCACGAAGTGGCGCCCGCCCAGCACGAACTTGGTCTGATGTTCGACACCATGATCACCATGGCCGACCGTCTGCAGATGTATAAGTACGTCATCCACAACGTCGCCAACGCCTACGGCAAGACCGTCACCTTCATGGCCAAGCCGATGTTCGCCGATAACGGCTCGGGCATGCACGTCCACCAGTCGATCTGGAACAACGGCAAGCCGCTGTTCGCCGGCGACAAGTACGCCGGCCTGTCGCAAATGTGTCTGTGGTACATCGGCGGCGTCATCAAGCACGCCAAGGCGATCAACGCCTTCACCAACTCGACCACCAACAGCTACAAGCGCCTGGTGCCCGGCTATGAAGCCCCCGTGAAGCTGGCCTACTCGGCCCGCAACCGCTCGGCCTCGATCCGCATCCCGCACGTCGACAGCCCCAAGGGCAAGCGTATCGAAGTCCGCTTCCCGGACCCGATGGGCAACCCCTATCTGGGCTTCACCGCCATGCTGATGGCCGGCATGGACGGCATTATCAACCAGATCGATCCGGGCGGCCCGGCCGACAAGAACCTCTACGATCTGCCGCCGCGCGAGCAAAAGAAGATCCCCGAGGTGTGCGGCAGCTTGCGCGAAGCCCTCGAAAGCCTCGACAAGGATCGCGCCTTCCTGAAGGCCGGCGGCGTCATGGATGACGATTTCATCGACGCCTACATCGAGCTGAAGATGGAAGAAGTGATGCGGCTTGCCCTGCACCCGCACCCGGTCGAATTCGACATGTACTACAAGTGCTAATCGACTGAAGTTCAGGTGAATGTGAGAGGGCCGCAGGAAACCGCGGCCCTTTTGCTTTACGACGCCAGTTGCATCGGCGGAGTGTCGCGGCAAGGCGGGACGGCGAGCATCTGCCTGACCAGCTCTACCAGTTCATCCAGGTCATAGGGCTTGGGCAGGAAGCGCGCGCGATGCGGCATTTCCCCGAGGCTGGGCTGGGCCCGGCCCGAAACCAGCAGCAGGCGAATATCAGGCCATTGCAGACAAACCTTTTGCGCCAGAGCCAGGCCGTCCATTTCTCCGGGCATGTTGATGTCGGTGAACAGCAGGCTGATCTGGCGGTTATTCCTGAGCAAGCGAAGAGCCGCCTCGGCGTCTGCGGCCTCAATGACGACATAGCCCGCGTGGGTGAGCACTTCGGCGCCCAAAAGCCGTATCATAGGCTCGTCCTCAACCATGAGGACGACGGCCGGACCTGTTCCTGGCAATCTGTTCATGCAAGTGCAACGCCTCGCCTGCCGCTAGGTTCATCACAATCTTTCGTGTGATCAGCGGTTTATGAGGCGCGTTGGGGCCCTAGACTGCTTTCTGGGGGGCAGGTGTGTCACCCACGACCGCGTGTCTTGCCGCCGGCATGTGGGCGATCGAGATCTTTGTGCCCGGATGCAGGTCGTCGACATCGACGCGGGCGCCGAGTTGTTTGGCCAGGGCCTGAACGATGCTGGTGCCAAGCCCCGCCATGACCGGTGGCTTGACCTTGGGAATGCCGACTCCGTCATCGGACACTGACAGCGTCCACATCCCGCCTTCGGTCTGGTAGTCGACCTTGATGGCGCCGCCTCGCCCGTCCGGAAAGGCGTGCTTCAGGGAATTGATGACCAGTTCGGTGACAATCAGGCCCATGCTGACCGAAACGCCAGCGTCAACTGTCGCCTCTTCTGCCGTTACCGTCAGCGAGAGGTTGTCGTCGGCGATCATCGAAGCGGCGATGGTCGCGCAAAGCTTGGTCAGGTAGGCGCCGATGTTGACCGTTCCGAGGGTGGAGACCGCCAGTTGCTGCTGCAGTTCGGCCACCGACATGACCCGGTGATGGGCGTCACGCAGGTGGCTGCGGGTTTCTTCGGACTGGGCGCGCTTGGCGCCCTGCATCATGACACTGGCGATGATCTGCAGGCTGTTGGCGACCCGGTGACGCACTTCCTGCACGAGAAGCTCGTTGTTGCGAGCCAGTTCCTGGTTTTGATGCTGCTGATCACGCAGCAGCTTGCGGTCTTTGCTTGTCCTGGCGCGGGCCTCGGTGACGTCGGCCACGGCCATCAGCAGCCGGGTCTCGTTCGGATTACCGTAGGCCAGCTTGTGGACATTGATGACAAGACAAAGCGTCGGCAGACCGGGACGGTGGAGCTCCATCTCGTAGGCCTCGATTTCCGCGTCACCTGAGGCCGTGGCCTTGAACAGCGAGCGCAGTTGCGGCACGTCCCACGCACCCTTGCCCAGCTGGAACAGCGTACGGCCCGCGGCCTGCGAATGGTCGATATCGAAGGCCTGACAGAACGACGCGCTGGCTGCGATGACGGTCACATCCCCATCCAGCAGAACCAGAGGCGCGGTTGAGGAAAACACCATGGCAAGCGCCAGGCTCAGGCCCGGATCGTCGACTGGTAATTTACCTGGGGAGCCAAGGGCGCGCCGATCCGATGACCCGGGACTCGCGAAGCGAAAGCCACACCGGGGGCAGGAGGGGCGTTCGCGCCAGCCCTGCAGAAAGGCAGCCTATCATAAACTCGTCCCGCCGGTACTACACATACCGCCGCGCTACCCAAAACCAGCACATATGGGTGCGCCGCGAGGACAGGCCTTGCAAACCCGCCCAACAACGGGGCTAGAAGGGCATTATCCAAGGAGGACAACCGATGCCCGAACTGAAGGAAGGCGACGCCGCCCCAGATTTCACCCTGCCCACCGACCAGGGCGAGGTTTCGCTGTCCAGTCTGCGGGGCAAGCTGGTGGTGCTCTATTTCTACCCCAAGGACGACACCTCGGGTTGCACCGTCGAAGCCCAGGACTTCACCTCCCGCCTGGCCTCGTTTGAAAAGGCCAGGGCCACGGTGATCGGCGTCTCAAAGGACAGTCCGAAATCCCACGCCCGATTTCGCGCCAAATACGATCTGGCGCACGTCCTCGCCTCCGACGAGGATACCGCAGTGATGGGGAAATACGGCGTCTGGGTCGAAAAGAGCATGTACGGGCGCAAGTACATGGGCGCATCGCGCGACACCTTCCTGATCGGCGCCGACGGCAAAATCCGCAAGATCTGGCGCAAGGCCAAAGTCTCGGGCCACTCCCAGGACGTGCTCGCCGCGCTCAAGTCGATGAGCTGAACATCGTTCTCCTTGAACATTGTCGGGAAGGCGACATTCACGCGATAAAACAAGGCATTTAGGGCCCGCGCTTGACCAAAAACTTCACGTCATGCGGGAATTGCCGGATATGTGAACGGCCTTCCGGGCGAGCGGACTTGCATAACTCCTTCTTATAATTGCATATCGCCCACGACTAAGGGCGGGAAACCCCAAGGATATGGTGGCACTCGACATTGCGCGCTGGCGCAAGGCCCTGGAGGCCTATTTCCCCGAACGCCACATCTATGTGCGCTCGGGCGGGGAAGTCCGCGCCGTTGCGCTGAGCACGGGACGGCAGATGGCGATCGCCTCGGCAATCGCCGCCTGCGCCCTGTGGATGGGCATTTCCACCGCCGCCATGGCCGTCGGCGCCATGTCCGACAGCAAGGTTGAAAAGGCGGTCGCCGCCGAGCGGGCCAAGTTCGAGCGCCGTATGGCCGACCGCGAAGCGCGCCTGAACAGCGCTGTTGTGCAGCTCTCCGACACCAACGGCTCGACCGAAATGCTGGCGCAAGCCGTGGAGCATCGCCAGGCTGCGCTCGCGATGTTGCTCGACGCCGCGGGCGCTACCGCAGCGCCCACCCAGACATTGGTCGGCACGCCCTCCGAACGCATCCAGACGGTCAGCAACGATACCGATAGGCTGATCGACCAGGCCGAAACCTACGCCAAGACCAGAGCCGAGCGTCTGCGCCTGGCCCTTCGCCTGGCCGGCCTCAATCCCGCCGCGCAGTCCCCGCCCGGCGCCGCCCTGGGCGGGCCGCTGATCGAGGCGGGTGATCCGCGCGCGCTGGCCGCCGTTCTCGACGTCGATGAAGATTTCGCCCGCCGCATCCAGCGCGCCGCCAACGACATGTCTGATATTCGCGTCATGAAGGTCGCCGCCGAGAAACTGCCCATCGCCGCCCCCACCGTCGGCACGCGCCGCTCCAGCGGCTTTGGCGTGCGCCTCGATCCCTTTTCGCGGTCGGTCGCCTTCCATTCGGGCCTCGACTTTTCGGCGGCCATGCGCACGCTGGTCTATTCCACGGGCCCGGGCATTGTCTCCTACGTCGGGCCTCGTAACGGCTATGGCAACGTCGTGGAAATCGATCACGGCGGCGGCTTCAAAACCCGATACGGCCACCTGTCGTCCTCAACAGTCGCGGTTGGCCAGCATGTCGCGGTGGGTCAGCGGATCGCATCCACCGGCAGCTCGGGCCGTTCAACCGGACCGCATCTGCATTATGAAGTATGGGTCAATGGGCGGGCGCAAAATCCAGATCGTTTTTTGAAGGCAGGTTCTTATGTTCACGAAGCCGAATAGCCCCATGTCATCCACCGATCCCATCGACACCAACCTCGATATGCCCTCACCCCGAAAAGGGCCCAGGGCCGCGAGCCTGATTTCCAGCGACATGAAGATCGAGGGCAGCGTCTCCTGCGAAGGCGAACTGCAGATCGACGGCAATGTGAAGGGGGACGTCAAGGTCGCCCGGCTGACCATCGGCGAGCACGGTGAAATCGAAGGTTCAATCGTCGCCGAAAGCGTCGAATGCCGCGGCCGCGTGATCGGCTCGGTCACCGCCAAGCAGGTGCGCCTGCACGCCCAGAGCCACGTCGACGGCGATATCACCCACGAGCAGCTTGCCATGGAAGCCGGCGCCTTCTTCCAGGGCCGGTCCTTACGCCTGCAACGCCCCGCCGCGCCCAAGCCCGCCGCCGCGCCGAGCTTTGCCGCTCCGGCCGCGCCTGGCGCCAACGCCAATACCAACGGAACGTCTTCCACGACACCGTCGGTCTAGCCGCGCTCCGCCCTCCCCTCTATGGAGGGTGAGAGAGAGGATCCCATGACAGAGTTTTCGACCCTGACGCTCGAGGTGACGGACGGCGTTGCCGTGGTGACATTTTCGCGTCCCGAGCAAATGAACACCTTTACGCCCACGAGCATGCTCGAGCTGATGAAGGTGTTCGACATTACCGACGCTGACGATGCGGTGAAATCAGTGATCGTCACCGGCTCGGGCCGGGCGTTCTGCGCGGGGGCGGACCTCGGCGAAGGCGGCAACACCTTCAACTATCACAAACGCGACGCCAGTGAGCAGATCATGGTGGGTGGCATCCGCAGGGATGGCGGCGGCCGCGTCTCCTTGCGCATCTTCCAGAGCCTGAAACCGGTGATCGCCGCCTGTAACGGCGCGGCGGTCGGCGTCGGCGCGACCATGCAGCTGCCGATGGATTTCCGCCTGGCCTCGGCCACCGCCCGCTACGGTTTTGTCTTTGCTCGCCGGGGCATCGTGCCCGAGGCCTGCTCCAGCTGGTTCCTGCCGCGCCTGGTGGGCATGCCGACCGCGCTGGAGTGGGTCTATTCCGGTCGGGTGTTCAACGCCGACGAAGCCCTGGCCAAGGGTCTTGTCCAATCCCTACACGCGCCTGAGGATCTAATGCCGGCGGCGATGGAATTCGCCCGCAAGCTGACCGAGGCCTCCGCCCCGGTGTCGGTCGCCCTGTCGCGCCAGATGCTGTGGCGCGGGTTCGGTGCGACCCATCCGATGGAAGGCCACATCATGGAAAGCCGTGCGCTCGCCTCACGCGGCAAGAACACCGATACCGCCGAGGGCGTAGCCGCCTTCAAGGAAAAGCGCGAGGCGCATTTCCCGAACAAGGTTTCGAGCGACTATCCGGACCTGTTCGATCCGGAACCTGACTTCCGTTAAACCAGCTTGCGCTTGTACATCGGCAGCAGCAGGGCCCAGGCCCGGTCGGCCTCGGCCTTGTTGTAGACATCGCTGCCGGCCACGCACCAGCCGTGGTTGGCGCGGAACACCTCGACGTGGTGCGCCTGCTTGTTGGTTTCGTACGTCGTATTCAGAATAGTCTTCGACGTCGGCTGGGACATGTCGTCGTTCTGGGCGATGCAGTTCAGGAACTCCGCGGCCGGGTTCTTGGCCGCGAAGGTGTGCGGGCTGGTCGCCGCCGCCGAGGTCAGGCCGCCGCCATGGAAAGTGGCTCCGGCCGCCACGCGGTCTGGATGGTTGCCGACGGTGCGCATCACGGGCGGGCCGCCCCAGCAATAGCCCTGGACGCCCATTTTTTTCTTCTTGTTGGTCTGCGGCTGGGCGTCGAGGAAAGCGATGAAGGTGTTACAGTCCTTGTCGACCAGATCCATATTGGGGGTCGCCGGCAGCTGGGCGCGGTCGCGGGCGAAGTTGAAATTGTCGCCGATCACCGGCGCCTTCTTGGCGCGGTAATAGATGTTCGGGATCAGCACGACGTAGCCTTCTGACGCCAGGGCCTTGCCGATGTCCCGGAACGCGGGCCGCAGGCTCATGATGTCCGGCCAGATCAGAACCGCGGGCCATTTGCCCCGGCCCGTCGGATAGAACAGCGCGGCGTCGGCCTTGCCGTCGGCGGTGGTGATTTCGACGTCCTTTACAGTGACTTCCTTGGCCGCGGCGGCGCCCCCGCTGCTGGTCGCGCAACCGGCCAGCCCTGTCACCGCGACCCCGGCGGTTACTGCCGAAAGCGTGCTGAAATTGCGCCGTGACATCTTGCTGGTGTCACGGACGATGCCTGGAGAAACGTCTTCATCGCACATGGCGGTACCTCCCTTTGGTGTTGTTTGGGCCGATCATCCACCGAAAACCGGTCCCTCGCCAGCGGGAAATTCGCCGGGGCTAGGCTTCGGGGCTCAACCCAACGCGCTGCGCCAGCGAAGCCCCCATGAAAGCGTCGAGATCGCCGTCGAGCACGCCGGCCGTGTCGGAGGTTTCCACGCCGGTCCGAAGGTCCTTGACCATCTGATAGGGCTGCAGGACGTAGCTGCGGATCTGGTGGCCCCAGCCGATGTCAGTCTTGGCGTCCTCGACCGCCTGGGCGGCCGCCTCGCGCTTTTGCAGTTCCTGTTCGTAAAGGCGCGCACGCAGCATCTTCCATGCGGTGTCGCGGTTCTGGTGCTGTGAGCGCTGGGTCTGGCAGGCGACGACGATGCCCGTCGGAATATGGGTCAGGCGAACGGCGGAGTCGGTCTTGTTGATGTGCTGGCCGCCGGCGCCGGAGGCCCGGTAGGTATCGGTGCGCACATCGGCCGGGTTGATCTCGATCTCGATGGTGTCATCAACCACCGGATAGACCCAGGCAGAGGCAAAGCTGGTGTGCCGCCGGGCGCTGGAATCGTAGGGGCTGAGGCGCACCAGCCTGTGAACCCCGGCCTCGGTCTTCAGCCAGCCATAGGCGTTCTGGCCCTTGACCAGCAGGGTCGCTGACTTGATGCCGGCCTGGTCGCCGCCGGTTTCCTCGACCAGTTCGGTTTCATAGCCGTGCTGGCCGGCCCAGCGCGTGTACATGCGCAGCAGCATCAGCGCCCAGTCGCAGGACTCCGTCCCCCCTGCCCCGGAGTTGATTTCCACATAGGCGTCGTTGCCGTCCGCCTCGCCCGACAGCAGGGCCTCGAGCTCTGCCCGGCCCGAGCGTTCCTTTAGAGCGATCAGTTGGGCGGCCGTGTCGTTGAGCGAGGCCTCATCGCCCTCGGCCTCGGCCATTTCGGCGAATTCCAGCGCGTCGGCGCGTTCGCGCTCTATGGCGCGCACAACTTCAATCTGGTCAGCCAGGCGCGTGCGTTCGCGGCTGATCGCCTGGGCGAGATCGGGTTTGTTCCAGAGAGTCGGGTCCTCGACCCGCGCGTTCAGTTCGTCCAGGCGACCAAGGGCGACATCCCAGTCAAAGACGCCTCCTGAGCAGCCCGACCGACCGCTCGATGTCCGCGGCCGCAGCCTCGATATCCGCTCGCATAACTTGAACCTCCAGAATCTCAGCGCCGCAGATAACCCTCCCGGCCTCGAAATTCAAACCCGGGTCAGTACAGCCCTTCGAGATTGTCCGGCGCTTTCTTGGTCGCCGGCGGTGGGGGCGGCGGCGGCAGGGCGACCCTGGGCGCGGCCGGCGGCGGCGGCGGCGGGGCTTCGGAGCGCGGACCGGAAATTTCCACGGCCGGAGCAGACGTTGCCGGACCCCGCGCGGTTTCGCCGGTCAGCGACACCGGCTCGCCGGTCTCCAGCACGTTTTCGATCTTGAGCTCGGTGCCGGGCCGGAAGGCTTCCATGATGCCGTTGACCATCATGAACCTCGCCTCCCTGGGCGCGGCGAACACATGCCCGGGCGGGTCTTTGGGTACATGGCTCATGAACTCCATGAAGATCGGCAGAGCCGCCTGGGAGCCCGTCTCGCCGCTGCCCAGCGAGCGGTTGTCGTCAAAACCCACGAACACACCGACCACCAGGTCGGGGCTGAAGCCCATAAACCAGGCGCTGCGAAAATCGTTGCTGGTGCCGGTCTTGCCGCCCAGCGGCCGGCCGAGCGAACTGGCCGCCGCCGCCGTTCCTCGCTGCACCACGCCCTGCAGCATCGAATTGATCTGATAGGCGGTGACGGGGTTGATCACCTGTGTGCCCTGATCGGTCAGGCGCGGCGATTCCGCGCCGTTGAACCCCGCCGTGCAGCGCGCGCAGACCCGTTTGTCGGTCTTGAATATGGTCTTGCCGTCGCGATCCTGAACCAACTCGATGAGATGGGGGTCGATCCGTCTCCCGCCGTTGATGAAGATGGAATAGGCGCCTGCCAGCCGCAGCGGCGTGGTCTCACCGGCTCCAAGCGCCATGGCCAGGACGGGGTCCATCTTGTCGACGATGCCGAACTTCACCGCATTGTCGGCGACCTTGCGCATGCCGGTCGCCTGGGCAAGGCGCACGGTCATGGTGTTGCGTGACAGCTCAAGGCCCTTGCGCATGACCAGCGGGCCCAGGAAGTCGTGGGCGTAGTTTTCGGGCGTCCAGTCCTCTCCGTTGGCCCCTTTCAGGGTGATGGGCCCATCGAGAATGACACTGGCCGGCGTGAAGTCGTTTTCCAGCGCCGTGGCATAGACGAACGGCTTGAAGGACGAGCCGGGCTGCCGCTTGGCCTGGGTGGCGCGGTTGAAATTCGACAGCGAGAAACTGTAGCCGCCGACCATGGCGACCACCCGGCCGTTGTGCGGGTCGACCGCCACCATCGCTCCGTTCACCGCCGGCATTTGCCTCAGGCGATAACGGCCCACGTCGTTCAATTCGACAAAGACGATGTCACCGACTGCAAGGCCCCGGCCCGCCTTGGACCAGGTGACATCTTCCGGCGCCAGGAACCCCGGCGCGGCGTTGTCGGTGGCCGGCGTCACCCGGATGTCGGCGCCGTTGATGCTTTCCACCATGGCGGAGCGCCAGCCGGTTCGCTCGGACGGCGGCTTCATGGTCAGAGCTTTTGCCCGCCAGTCACCCGGCGGATCGATGTGCAGGGTGGCGCCGCGCCACCCATGCCGCCGGTCATACTTTTCCAGCCCGTTCATCAGCGCGTTGCGCGCCTGCTCCTGCAGCGGCGCGTCGAGCGTGGTGCGGATATAGTAGCCACCACGTTTGATCCGGTCGCCGAACTTGTCCAGCGATTGACGACGCACTTCCTCTACGAAGAAGTCGGCATAGGAATATGCCGCGCGGGTCGGGCCGGGCTGAACAATCAGATCGGTCCGCTTGGCCTCGTTGGCTTCCCGTCGGCTGATCGCGCCGGTCTGCACCATCTGATCGAGGATCCAGTTGCGGCGCGCGATGGCCTGGTCCTTGTGATCGTTGGGATCGTAGTTGTTGGGGCCCTTGGGCAGGGCTGCCAGATAGGCCATCTCGGGCAGGGTCAGCTGGTTCAGCGACTTGCCGAAGTAGTTGTAGGCGGCGATCGCCACGCCGTAGGACCGGTAGCCCAGGAAGATTTCGTTCAGATAGAGCTCGAGGATGTGCTGCTTGGGCATCTGCCGCTCAAGCTGCACGCTCAGCACCGCCTCCTTGATCTTCCGATCGAAGGTGCTGTCGTTATTCAACAGGATGTTCTTGGCGACCTGCTGGGTGATGGTCGAGCCGCCCTCCAGCCGCCGGCCCATGGCGATGTTGTAAACGTCCTTGATCAGGGCCCTGGACAGGCCCTGGAAATCAACTGCTCCGTGCTTGAAGAAGTTGCGATCCTCGGCGGCCAGGAAGGCGTTGACCAGCTGCGGCGGCATCTGGTCGTAGGGCACATAAACCCGCCGCTCGTTCGAGTACTCACCGATCAGGGTGCCATCCCAGGCGAAGACGCGCGTGGCCGTATCGGGCCGATAGCTGGGATCGGTGTCCGGAATGTCGTGGAACAGCAGGGCAAAATAGACCGCCAACGACACGCCCGCCATCACGACGGCGCCGATCAGGGCGACACCGACCTTGGCCATGGGTCGTCCGGGCGGGTGCGCCGGTGCGGACTGGGTACTCATCGGCCTTGGGTCTAGCCTGTGTCGAAGCCCGGGAAAAGCGTCGAGACGCCCCAGAGATCAGAGCGCGGCTGTAACGATCTGGCTGTTGAAGTATTTGTCGATCGAGCGGGCGATCGAAGCGGCAAGCGCCTCGCGCTGGGCCGTGCTGTTCAGCAGGGCCTCGTCCGACGGATTGGTCACAAAACCCATTTCCAGCAGAACGGCCGGTACGTCGGGCGCGAACAGCACCACATACCCGGCGTCACGGTGGGCGCGGGTCAGCAGCGGACGCTCACCACCAACTTCCTGGATCAGGGTTTCGGCGAAGGCTGCCGACTTGTTGCGGGTGACCCGCTGGGTCAGGTCGAAAAGGATCTGCCGCACGGCCTTGGCGCCGTCCTGACCGGCGTTGATCGCCCAGTTGCTGGATCCGGCGTCCGCCTTCTGGGCGACGCGGTCGGAACCCCGGTCGGAGAGGGTGTAGACGCTGGCGCCGCGCGTTCCGGCCGGTCCGGAATCGGCGTGCAGCGAGATGAACAGGTCGGCGTTGGCGTCGCGGGAGATGCGCACCCGGTCTTCCAGCGGAATGAAGGTATCGCCCGAGCGGGTCAGCACCACCTTGTAGCGCCCGGTCGCCTCGAGCCGGGCTTTCAGGGCCTTGGCGGCGGCCAGGGTAATCTGCTTTTCCTGCACATGACTGCCGAGCGCGCCGCAGTCGTGGCCGCCGTGGCCGGCGTCGATGACGATAGTCTTGCGAATTCCCGAGGTGCGCGACTGGGGCGCGGGCGCGCGCGGGGCCGACACCGGAACAACCGCGACCACAGGCGCCGCGACAATGGCAGGCCTGGCGGCGGGCGCCGCGCCTTGCGGTTTCAGGTCGATGACATAGCGATAGAAGCCAACGCCCTCGGTGGGCGGCAGCGAAAACCGGCGATCGATGGCCGCATCGCTGGCGAGGTTCAGCGTCAGGCGCGCAGCGGAACCGATCTTTGCCAGGGTCCAGCTTTCGACCAAGCCCTGCCCCTTGCCGCCGCCGGCGTCGACCGTCAGTCGAGGAAAGTCCACAATGATCTTGCGCGGCGCATTGCTGGCGATCAGCTTTCCGTCGACCTGCTGGGCGACATCCAGCACCAGACGGGTCGACAATTGATCGCCGCCAAAGCGGACTTTTGCGGGAATGGCTTCAGCCACGGCAGAGCCGGTCGCGACGGCGCAACCGGTCATCAGAGCCAGAACCATGAGAAGGCGACGCCAAAAGACGCCAACCCCCGACAATCTCGCGTCCATGGACGCCCACCACCGCAGATTTTTGAATTTATTGGCGCCCATCTTCACTTATGGCCGTTCAGAAAGCGTTAAGGCCAACTCCGCCGAACGCCGCTTTCCTTTTGCGCGCAATTGTTGCAGAGTCGCAGGGCTTCACGGGTTTGCCGCCGACCACGGCGCGGCCCTGTCGCCCCCTTCCGCATCAATGATGCGCACCATTTCACCCGCGCCTTACAAGGTGGCGCGACAGGATTTGAACCCATGGGCGGCGCCTCCGCTAAGATCATGACCCGCATCGCCCCGCTTTCGGCGATATCGGCTGATCATGTCGCTGGCGCGCCCGAACAACACCGGCCCCGCAACGCTCGTCCCACGTGGACGGCCGCTCGCGCGCGCCGTGGAGAGTCTTTTGATGTCCAAACTGATGCTTATCGACGCCGCCCACGCCGAAGAAACGCGGGTGGTGGTTACCGACGGAAACCAGGTCCAGGAATTTGATTTTGAAAGTGCGGCCCGCAAGCAGCTCCGCGGCAACATCTATCTGGCCAAGGTCAGCCGCGTAGAGCCCAGCCTGCAGGCGGCGTTCATCGAGTATGGCGGCAATCGCCATGGCTTCCTGGCGTTTTCAGAAATTCACCCGGATTACTATCAGATCCCCCTCGCCGACCGCGAAGCACTGATGCGCGAAGCCGCCGAGGACCACGACGATGACGCGCCCAGCCATCACGAAGCCGGTGGCGAAGACGGCGAAGGCGGCGATGACGATGTCGTCGAGGAAGAGGTCGCCCGTGTGCGCCGGCGCCTGATGCGGCGCTACAAGATCCAGGACGTCGTCAAGCGCCGCCAGATCATGCTGGTGCAGGTCGTCAAGGAAGAGCGCGGCAACAAGGGCGCGGCGCTCACCACCTATCTGTCGCTGGCTGGCCGCTATGGCGTTCTGATGCCGAACACGGCGCGCGGCGGCGGCATCAGCCGCAAGATTGTCGCCGCGGCCGACCGCAAGCGTCTGAAGACCATTGTGCAGGGCCTGGATGTGCCCGACGGCATGGGCCTGATCATCCGCACGGCGGGAGCCAAGCGCACCAAGCTCGATATACAGCGCGACTACGAATACCTGATCCGCACCTGGGACGGCATTCGCGAAACGACCATGAACTCGATCGCGCCGGCCGCGATCTACGCCGAGGAAGACCTGGTCAAACGGGCCATCCGAGACATGTACGACAAGGAAATGGACGGCATCGTCGTCGAGGGCGACAAGGGCTTTAAGGACGCGCGCGAGTTCATGCGCACCCTGATGCCGACCCACGCCAAGAAGATAAGCCAGCACCGCGACCCAACGCCGCTGTTCGTCAAGTACAAGATTGAGGACCACCTCGCCCAGATCTATTCGCCTACTGTGCCGCTGCGCTCGGGCGGCTATCTGGTCATCAACCAGACCGAGGCGCTGGTCGCCATCGACGTCAACTCGGGCCGCTCCACTCGCGAGCGGAATATCGAGACCACGGCGCTAAAAACCAATCTGGAAGCCGCCGAGGAAGCCTGCCGCCAGCTGCGGCTTCGCGACCTTGCCGGTCTGATCGTCATCGACTTCATCGACATGGAGGAAAGCAAGAACAACCGGGCCGTCGAAAAGCGCCTGAAGGACGGGCTGGCTAGCGACCGGGCCCGTGTCCAGATGGGCAAGATCTCGATGTTCGGCCTGATGGAGATCTCCCGTCAGCGCCGCCGGACCGGCGTGCTGGAAGGCACCACCCATGTCTGCGAACACTGCGGCGGCACCGGCCGTGTCCGCACTGCCGAATCCAGCGCCCTGTCCGCCTTGCGGGCCGTCGAGCTGGAAGCGGCCAAGGGCGGCGCAGGAGCAGTGGTCTTGCGTGTCCCGCGCGCCGTCGGCCTCTACATTCTCAACGAAAAACGCGGCTACCTGGAGCGCCTCGACCGCACCCACGGCCTGTTCGTCACGGTGCTGATCGATGAAGCCGTCAGCCCCGCCGAACACTTCATCGAGCGCACGGCCCACAGCGACGTGGTCCGCCCGCCGCGCGAGCCCTATCCGGACGAAGGCGAGTCCGCCGCCGTCGATGACATCGATGACGACCTGATCGAGGACGAGGAAGAGGAAGACGAAGAGGAAGAAGATCTCGAGGACGCCGGCGAAGAAGACGGTGAACGCCCGACGAGCGAAGCGGGCGCCGAGCGCGGGGATCGTCCCCGCGGCGAAGGACGCGGCCGCACTCGCCGCCGTCGCGGCCGGAGCCATCGCGGCCACGACGACGACGCTCCGGCAGATTCGGCGGAAGGTGGCGAGGATCGCGAGTCAGCTCGCGACGACGGTCAGACCGAAGATGACGGCCAGGGCGGACGGCGACGCAGACGGCGTGGCCGGCGCGGCGGCCGCCGCATTCGCGAGGAAGGCGGTCCGAATGATGCCTACGGCTGGGCCCGGATGCGCGCGCCGGATGGCGACCCCTATGTGTGGCTCGACCCTGCCGACGTCTTGCGTCCGGCCGAAGAGGGGGCAGCGCCACGCCCCGAACGAACTGAACCCAGGCCCCAACAGGCCGCGCCGGCAATTGGCGGCCATGATGACGTTTGGGTGGAGTTGCCGCCAAAAGAAGACCGCCCTTCCCGCTCACGCCGCGGACGTGGACGGGGTCGCGACCGCGACCGGTCAGATCGCCAGGATCGCGCGCCGCGCGACGACCAGCCAGGCGAGGTCTTCGAAGAGACCGTGATTGAAGCTGGGCCGGTGGAAGCCGCCCCGCCCCCGCCCCCAGCACCTGAACCGCAACCCACGCCCGAGCCCGAGGCTGAAGCGGTCGAAGCCCCGGTGAAGGCCAAGCCGAAGGGCCGAGGCCGCGCCAAGGCGGCAGAGGCGCCCGCGCCGTCTGAAGCGTCCGCTCCTGCTGAAACGCCCGCACCCAAGGAAAGCAAGGCGCGCCCGAGCAAACCGGTCGCTATCGAGCCGGATCCGGCTGAAATCGTCGCCCCGCCGGCCGCCCCAAAACGAGGGTGGTGGCGTCGCTGAGGATCAGGCTATAGGATGCTCTCAAGGGGCCGTAAGGAAACACGAGCGATCGTGTCCACAAGGGAGCATTGCGGAATGCTGAACCCGGTCGGTCCTGGATTCATCAAGACGGCATCCCGCAGCCTGCGGGCGGCGATGGCAGTCCTGGCCGCCTTCATCCTGCCGGGCGCACCGCGGGCGGTAGCCCAGGATGGCCCCGTCGCTCTGATCCGTGACAGTGAGATCGAGTCAATCCTCAAGGCCGAGGCCACCCCGCTGCTGCGTGCGGCGGGCCTGAACCCCGACGCAGTACATATCTATATCGTCAACGACCGGACGCTGAACGCCTTCGTGGCTGGTGGACAGAACCTGTTTCTGAACACCGGACTGATCATGAAGACCAAGAACCCCAACGAGCTGATGGGGGTAATGGCCCACGAAACCGGCCACATGGCCGGCGGTCACCTGGTGCGCAGCGACGAGGGCATGCGCGCGGCGCTGGTCACGCAGATTATCACCCTGGGTATTGGCCTCGCGGCCGCCTTCGCCGGCGGCGATCCGCGCGGCGCTGCCGTCATCATGGCCAGCTCAGGTGAGTTCGCCACCCTGCAGCTGTTCACCTACACCCGTGTGCAGGAGTCATCAGCCGACCAGGCAGCAGCGACCTACCTCGAGGCCTCGGGCCGTTCCGGGAAGGGCCTCGTCGATTTCTTCCGCAATTTTCAGTATGAGGAGACCTTCTCCGACGCCAAGCGGGACGCGTTTTTTCGCAGTCACCCGCTGAGCAGCGAGCGGATTGAGGCCCTGCGTGAAACCGTTACCCGCGCCCCTCATTTTGAGACCAAGGATACGTCTGAGGATCTGGCTCAGCACGCGCTGATGATCGCCAAGCTGAAGGGCTACATCAACTATCCGGTGGAAACCCTGAACGAATTTCCGGAAACAGACACAACTTTCCCGGCCCGCTACGCCCGCGCCATCGCCTGGTACAAAGACGTTGAAACCACCAAGGCGCTGGAGGCCCTGGACGCCCTGATCAAGGAACAACCAGAAAACCCCTATCTGCAGGAATTCAAGGGTCAGGTGCTGTTCGAGCGTGGCCGGATCCGCGAAGCCGAGGCGCCCCTGCGCCGCGCTGTCGAGCTGGCGCCCAAGGCTTCTCTCATTCGCATCTCCTTCGCACAGGTCTTGCTCGCCACCCGCACGCCCGACAACGTCAAGGAGGCGCTGGACAACCTGATCCCGGCCGTCAACCTGGAACGCGAAAACGGAATGGGATGGCGCCTTCTTGCCGATGCCTACGAGCAAACAGGAAACTCACCCATGGCCAGGCTGGCGACTGCCGAGGGCGCCTTCAACCAGGGAAACATGATCGATGCCCGCAACTTTGCCCGTAGAGCCCAGGAATTGCTGACCAAGGATACGCCGGAGTACCGCCGGGCCTCGGATATCGTGAACGCGGCCGAGGGCCAGGTCATGCGTGAACTGCGCGGGAGAGGAGGGTGACGCTTCGTAACGTCCGCGCCTGCCGCGCGGTGATCTTTCTGGCGCTCGCCAGCTTCTTCGTGGCCCTTGGCGGCTGCCAGCGCGAAACCGACGAGGCGTTCGGCAAGCGGGTCCGCACCTATCTGCTGAAGCACCCGGAAGTGCTGGAGGAAACCATCGCCCAGCTGAACGCCAACCGCACCAAGCTTGCCATCAATCGCAATCGCGCCGCCATTGAGCGTGATCCCAGGGACTTCGTGGCCAACCCCAAGGGCAAAATCACCGTCACCGAATTTTTCGACTACAACTGCACCTACTGCAAAGCCGCCGCCCCGCAGGTGCTGGCGATCATCCGTGACAATCCAGACGTCCGTTTCGTGTTTAAGGAATATCCCGTGCTGAGCGCCGATTCCGAGCGGGCGTCAGCCCTGGCGATCGCCGCGAAGGATTCCGGCCACTACATCGCCCTGCACCGCCAGTTCTATAGCGCCGAGGGTCACCTCGACGCCGAAGGCATGCGCGCGGCCCTGGCGGCGGCGGGCCTCAACCCGACCAGTATCGAAAACCGGGCGCTGTCGCTGCAGGTTCGCCAGCAACTGGTCGACACCCACCAGCTGGCCGGCGAGCTCGGCATCGAGGGTACGCCCAATTTCGTGGTCGGCGACCAGATCGTCGTTGGCGGTAACATGGACAAGCTGATGCGCGCCATCAACGAAGCGCGCCGCAAGGCTTAGAACGGACTCTAAATCAGCCCCGCGAGCGGCGACGACGGATCGGCGTAGAGCCTGGGCGCCATGCGACCGGCCAGGTAGGCCTCCCGGCCCGCGATCACCGCATGATTCATGGCTCGCGCCATGCCGATCGGATCCTTGGCGTGAGCGATGGCGGTGTTCATCAAGACGGCGTCGCAGCCCAGCTCCATGGCAATCACCGCGTCCGAGGCCGTGCCGACGCCGGCGTCTACAAGGACCGGGACCTTCGACTGTTCGACGATCAACCGGATATTGACGCGATTCTGGATGCCGAGGCCCGAACCGATTGGCGCCGCCGCCGGCATGATCGCCGCCGCCCCGGCCTCTTCCAGCTTCTTGGCGAACACCACATCGTCGGTGCAATAGACCATCACATCGAAGCCGTCGGCGACCAGCAGCTTGAGGGCTCGCAAAGTCTCTTCCATGTCGGGATAGAGGTGCGGGGTGTCGGACAGCACCTCAAGCTTGACGAGGTTCCAGCCACCGGCTTCGCGGGCCAGCCGAAGTGTGCGCACCGCGTCCTCTCCGGTGAAACAGCCGGCTGTATTGGGCAGATAGGTGAATTCCTCGGGCCTCAAATAGTCGGCCAGCATGGGTTTGGTCGGATCCGACAGATTGACGCGCCGAAGCGCCACGGTGACGATTTCGGCCCCTGCGGCCCGCGCCGCCGCCGCGTTCTGCTCATAGTCCTTGTACTTGCCGGTGCCGACGATCAGCCGCGAGGAAAAGGTGCGACCCGCGACACTCCAGGTGTCATCGCCCATGCTTCAGCCTCCCCCAATGAAGTGAACGATTTCAATGCGGTCGCCGTCCGCCAGCGGCGTCGCCGCATAGACCCCGCGCGGCACAATCTCGAGGTTGCGCTCCACCGCCACCTTGCGGGGGTCAAGCCCGATGAAACCCACGAGCGAAGCCACATCCGCCGGTCCGTCAATATAGCGCTCTTCGCCGTTGATGGTCAGTCTCATGGCTCTCAACCTTGCCTCAGCGCTTGTTAGCCCGGCGGCCGGGGGATACAAGGGCGCCTGGAGGAAATCGGGCCCAGGCCCACAAAAACAAATATCCGCCGCGATCCGAGAGCGGCGCCCCAGTCGGCTTAACAGCAAGGTTTTCTATTCTATGCCCGATCCCAAAGGCGCGGACGCCGATACCGAGGCGGACTCCGCGATCGACACCCGTCTCGTGCGCAAGCTTGCCGGTATCCTTACCACCACAGGCCTCACCGAGATCGAAGTTGAGAAAGGCGGCCTGCGCATCAAGGTCGCCCGCCAGGCCGGCCAGATCGTCACCGCAGCGCCGCCCGCTCCCGTCGGTCCCGCGCCCGCTGCACCGCCTGCCGCCGTCGCCGCGGCCGCGGCCGCACCCGCGGCCCCTACTACGGCCGCCGGCGAACAGGTAAAATCGCCGATGGTCGGCACCATCTATCTGGCCGGGCAACCGGGCGCCCAGCCCTTCGTCAAGATCGGCGACAAGGTCACCGCGGGCCAAACCCTGCTGATCGTCGAAGCCATGAAGACCATGAACCCCATTCCCTCGCCCCGGGCCGGTACGGTCCTCCAGGTGCTGGTCAGCGACGGCAAGCCGGTGGAATTCGGCGAACCGCTGCTCGTGCTGGAATAGGCGCGCAAAGCTCGTGTTCGAAAAAATCCTGATCGCCAACCGGGGCGAAATCGCCCTTCGCATCCACCGGGCCTGCAAGGAGATGGGGATCGCGACGGTGGCGGTGCACTCCGAAGCCGACGCCGGATCCATGTGGGTGCGACTGGCCGACGAGAGCGTCTGTATCGGGCCGGCTTCGGCCGCCAAGAGCTATCTGAACGTTCCTTCGATCATCGCCGCGGCCGAGATCACCGGCGCTCAGGCCATCCATCCGGGCTACGGTTTCCTATCGGAAAACGCCCGCTTCGCCGACATCGTCGAAGCCCATGGCATGACCTTCATCGGGCCCAAGGCCGAACACATCCGAATCATGGGCGACAAGATCACCGCCAAGCAAACGGTAAAGGCGGCGGGCATCCCTTGCGTTCCCGGCTCCGAAGGGGCTCTGGAAACGGAAGAAGAAGCCATCGCGGCGGCCGAGACCATCGGCTTTCCGGTGCTGATCAAGGCCGCGGCCGGCGGTGGCGGGCGCGGCATGCGTGTGGCCCAGACCCCGGATGATCTCGTCGAAGCCGTGGTCGCGGCGCGCAACGAGGCCAAGTCCGCGTTCGGGAACGACGCGGTCTATATGGAGCGTTATCTCCAGAAACCCCGCCACATCGAACTGCAGATCATCGCCGACAGTTTCGGCAATGTCGTGCACCTGGGCGAGCGCGATTGTTCCCTGCAGCGACGCCACCAGAAGGTACTGGAAGAGGCGCCCTCACCGGCCCTCTCCGCCCAGCAGCGCGCGGACATCGGCAAGGTCGTCGTTGATGCGATCAAGAAGATTGGCTACCTCGGCGTCGGCACCATCGAATTCCTGTGGGAAGACGGCGAGTTCTTCTTCATCGAGATGAACACCCGCCTGCAGGTCGAACACCCTGTCACCGAAGCGATCACCGGCATCGACATCGTCCGCGAGCAGATCCAGATCGCCGCGGGCCTGCCGCTCTCCTTCACCCAGAAAGACGTGGTCTTCGAAGGTCACGCCATCGAATGCCGGATCAACGCGGAAAACCCACGCACCTTCACCCCCTCGCCAGGCATGATCACCGACTTCCATGCGCCTGGGGGCCTGGGCGTGCGTCTCGATTCAGCGCTCTACGCCGGCTATGTGATGCCGCCCTATTATGACAGCCTGGCGGGCAAGCTGATCGTTCACGGCCGCGACCGCGCCGAATGCATCGCCCGCCTGAAACGCTCTTTGGGTGAAATGGTAGTGGCCGGGATCGAGACAACCATCCCGCTCTTCCAGGATTTGCTGGTCCAACCCGACATTCTTTCGGGGAGTTACAACATCCACTGGCTCGAAAAGTGGATCAAGGACGAGGCCGCCGCAGGGTCGTGAGCGGCCTTACCGCCGATGATCTGATCGACTGCTACCGCCACGGCGTCTTTCCCATGGGCGAGGCGAGAGACGACCCGGAGATCATGATCGTCGAGCCGCGGCTGCGTGGGATCATCGACCTTGCCGCCTTTCACGTTCCCCGGCGCCTGGCGCGACTAGTTCGGGCCGACACCTTCCAGGTCACGGCCGACCAGGCCTTCGCAGAGGTTGTAGCCGCCTGCGCCCGCGCGTCGAAGACCCGGAGCGAAACCTGGATCAACGCCCCAATCGAGGCGCTCTACGGCGAACTGCACGCGCGCGGACTGGCTCACAGCGTCGAGGCCCGACTGGATGGGGAACTGGTCGGCGGACTCTATGGCGTGGCCCTGGGCGGCGCCTTCTTCGGCGAAAGCATGTTTTCCACCGTGACCGGCGCCAGCAAAGTGGCGCTCGTCCATCTGGTCGCCCGCTTGCGCCTGGGCGGTTTCCGGCTCTTGGACTGTCAGTTCAGAACGCCGCATCTGGCCCAGTTCGGAACGCGGGAAATTTCCCAGGCCGACTATCTGGGACTGCTGGCCCCGGCGCTGGGGGTTGCCGCCGACTTCGGCGCGTCCGGCGCTGGCGGGGGCGGCGGCAGGTCGGTCTTGCAGGCGATCAGCCAGGCGTCATAGGTGGAGTGCTCGAATGGCGAGACGCTGGGCGAGGAAGCGTACATCCAGCCACGGAACACCGCCTTGCGCGCCGGCCTGGGCCTTCCCTGCGGCGCGGGGGCCTGAAAATCCACAGACATGTGGGCCACGAAATCGCGGTCGATCTCTCCCGGCGCCGAGCCCTCGCAGGCATGCAAGGTGAAGATAAGGGTCTTGTACTGAACCGGCCGGTCGATCCGGATTTCGAAGCGGTTGGTCTCCGTGGTGATCTTGTCGACCACCTGCACGATCGCGATGGGAAACCGCGAGCGGGTCATCGACGGGGCGGCCGGCCCCCGAGCCTGGGCCTGCTTGTCCTCCGGAACCACCTCCACCTTGAGCGGTTCGGCCGGCGGCAAAGGCTCATTGGCGGCCTCGACGGCCTTGCCCCGGCCAACGCCGGGCGGGACTTCGTCCGGAATGATCCTGGGCGCGGGCTGGGCCAGAGCCAGACCGCCACCGGCGGTCGCCAGCGAAAGAACAATCAGTAGCTTTCTGGCGAAAGGCGCCAAGCCGCCTACTCCGGCTTCCAGGCCTGATAGTCGCCTGTCGCATGCGGCCGCTCGCCAGCCTTCGAAATCGACCCGGCCGGCCGCCAGGCGCTGGTCGTACCCGTCAGGTTGGGCTCATGATCCTTCTCCCAGGACTGGCGATGCAGCGGGTCCTCGGTCGGCGGCAGATCGAAGGTGTAGTGCAGCCAGCCGTGCCATTCAGCCGGCACCTTTGAGGCCTCCGCATAGCCCGAATAGATCACCCAGCGGCGCTTGCGGCCGTCGTAGCTGTCCTTGGTGTCGCGCGCCTCATAGTAGGTGTTGCCCAGGCTATCCTGGCCGATTCTCACGCCGCGCCGGGCGATGTGGAATTTCGTGCCAAAGGTTCCGCCGTTCCACCAGGTAAAGATCGCCTTCAACACGCGCGGGTCCTCATTTCGGTCCGGCAGGGCCGGGCAAAGCCTTATAGGGCGGCGATGGCGCCTGGTCCAGCAGCAGCCCGGGCATTCTGTTTACCACTAATTGTGGAATAGCCCGCCATCACCCCCAACATCTGTTGTTCCAAAGCCGTTGGCGGCTTAAGCTGGCCCGGCTTTTCGAGGAGAAGGCGCGTGCGCTTCGAGAGACGATTCGCCGACGGTGTTTTCGAGACCGAGCTTTCGGCCGCCATTGAGCAGGACCTCATTGCCCTCGAGGGCGCAAGAGATCAGCAGGCGGATTTGATCGACACCGCAGGATTTGAGTTCGGGCCGGCGCTCGAAACACACCTTGCGCTTCACCGTATGTCGAAGATCGCCGCGCGCGTGGCGGCGGCGGCTACGGGGCGCCTACAAGCCGTAGCCGATGCGGTCAGCCGCTGCGAAGGACCGGCCAGGTCCTGTTCGGATCCCCGACAGAATGCGGCGTTGGCAAGAGCAGCGGCAGCCGCGCGCGAGGCGGGCTGCGACGATGCCTCCATCGCCGATGCAATCGCGCTTGGCGGCGCCGGTCAGGCCATTGCGACAGGCGGCGCTATCGACCTTCCGTCCCCGCGGCCCCTGGTCGCCATCGCAGATCGAACCCTGGCCGAAGCCGGCCATCCCCAGGCTGCTCGCGCCGCCTCGGCCGCCTGGGAATGCGGCGATGTGGCCCTGGCTTTTTCAGTTAAGGACGCCGAAGCGCTGGCTCGGCAAATGGGCGCCCCGCGTGGGAGCGTAAACGCATTTGCCTTCTTCGCCGGTGGCGCCTGCGACATTGATGGATTCACCGCCTGCGTACGGCTTGCGGCGGCCGCGTTGGACCAGCAGGCGGAGGGCGGATGGCGGGCGATCTCGCTGAGCGTATCGGGTTTGGCCGACATGCTGGTTTCAAAAGGATTGGCCTATGACAGCAAACCGGGGCGCGCCCTGGCGGCGCAGGTTCAGGCGCTGGCGTCGGGAACCGCCGTCGCAGCCTCGGCCGAACTCGCCGGGGCGCACGGCCCCTACCCTGAATTCGAGGGTGAGAAGGCGCGCGTAGCGGAGGCGATCGAGGCCCGGCTGGCGGCCCTCAAGGCCTTCGACTCCTCTCCAGTCGTTGATGCCGCACACGCTGCCTTCGAGGTGGCGGCGAAGGCTGGGGTCTTGCGCAACGCCGAAGTAACGGCAGCGGATGCGAGCCTGTGGAGCGGCCCCCTCGCCGCCTCCGAAGGCGGCTTCGAACTGTCCCCCGCCGCCCGGCTGGGTCTAGATGCGCTGAAGGCCGATGGTGTCACCCTGCTTGGCGCGCGTACGCTCGCCGATGCCCCGGGCATCGACCACGCCGCGCTGCGGCGCAAGGGACTGACCGATCATGAAATCGCCTCCGTCGAGGCGGCCTTGAAATCCGCTGGGGCGCTGGATGAGGCCTTCTCCCTCCCGGTGCTCGGTGATGGGTTCTTGAAGGACATATTGGGTCTATCGGCCGAGACACTGGCCGAACCCGCCTTCAGCGGCCTTTCGGCGCTTGGTTTTTCGCAGACGGACATCCGGAAGGCCGAAACCTTCGCCCTGGGCGGAGGACCGCTGCAAGGCGCGGCAGGTAAGGTTTTCGCCACGCCCGAGCTTTCCGCGCGGCTGGCCATGACCGCGGCGCTTGAGGTCTTCGCCGATGCGCCCTCGCCTCGGCCCCTGTTGCTCGATTGGGATTGCGAGCCGGCGGTCGCTGTGCGGCAGATGTCGGCCGCCGCCCGCACCGGGCTACGCGTAGCGGCCCTGCGTCGGCAGGCCCCACCAGCGGCGTTCGCGCTCGATCTCCCGCCGGTAGAAGCTGAAGCCCCCCGCAAACAGGCGTGGGAGCCGCCGGCCGCCGAACGCATCGTCGAGAAGATCATCGAGCGCGAGCGCACGCGTCAGAAGCTCCCCGACCGGCGCAAGGGCTATATCCAGAAGGCATCCGTCGGCGGCCACAAGGTCTACCTGCACACCGGCGAATACGACGACGGCCAGCTGGGCGAGATCTTCCTCGACATGCACAAGGAAGGCGCGGCCTTCCGGTCCCTGATGAACAATTTCGCCATCGCCATCTCCATCGGCCTGCAATACGGCGTGCCGCTGGACGAATTCGTCGACGCCTTTGTCTTCACCCGGTTCGAGCCGGCAGGTCCCGTCGAGGGCAACGATTCCATCAAGTCGGCGACCTCAATCCTCGACTATATCTTCCGCGAACTGGCGGTCAGCTACCTAGACCGCGACGACCTGGCCAATGCCGATCCCGAGGAATTTTCCGCCGACGGCATGGGCGCAGGCGAAACCGAGGGCCTGGCGGCGCCCTCCGCCGCCAAGTTCATTTCCAAGGGTTTCGCCCGAGGCGCCGCCCCCGACAACCTGGTCTTCCTGCCGTTCGGAACCAAGAACGCCGAGCCCCTACCGGGCGACTTCGAAGGCGACGGGACCCTCCGGGAAGCCAACGACGAGTAGGCGATCCGCGCTTTCCCACCCCGCGCGTTCGTGGGACTAGAGGTCATGACCAAGGCGCCTGCGCTCTTCATCGGCCATGGCAGCCCGATGAACACCCTAGAACGCAATGGCTATACCGACGCCTGGCGCGCGATGGGCCGGTCGCTGCCGAGGCCCAGGGCGATCCTGGCGATTTCCGCGCACTGGTACGTCGGCGCGACGGCGGTGACCGCGATGCCCCGCCCCCGCACCATCCATGACTTCTACGGCTTTCCCCAGGCGCTGTTCGACTTCGACTATCCGGCCCCGGGCCTGCCCGAACTGGCCGATGAAGTCGCCGAAGTGGTCAAACCCCACTGGGTCGGCGCCGACCAGGATCAATGGGGCCTGGATCACGGAACCTGGAGTGTTCTGGCCCACATCTATCCCGACGCAGACGTGCCGGTCGTGCAACTGTCGATCAATGCGCTGAAGCCGCTGGACTACCACCTCGACCTCGGCGCGCGTTTGGCGCCCTTGATGGACCGAGGCGTGATGATCCTTTCCAGCGGCAATGTGGTGCACAATTTGCGTCTGATCGACTGGCAGGACCCAACCGGCGGCGCCGACTGGGCCCGGCGCTTCGACGACGCTGTGGCGGACCTGATGACGACAGCTCCCGAAGACATTCTTCGTCTGGCAGAACATCCCGACTACGAACTGGCGGTTCCGACCCCGGATCACTTCATCCCCCTGCTCTATACGGCCGGCCTCGCCGCCGGAGCCGGTAGCGCGCAGGCCCTGTTGCGCGGCTATGCCATGGGGTCGCTGTCGATGAGCTGTTATGGCCTCGGCGCGGGAGACGTTCGTCTTGCCGCGGGCGAGGCGTCGGAGGGCCCGCCAAGCGGCATTCCGCCTGACCAGACCAACGCATGAAGCCAGTCACGTGGTCTTAGGTTTTCGCACTTAGGGTGAATCTTATGTCTACCCACCCAAAGGTGCTCTGAAATGAAGCGCGTCCTTGTTTTGATCGCCCTTGCCACCCTCGCGACGCCGGCGTTGGCCCAGAACCCCAGCCAGATCGCCTCGGTTCAGCGCGGCGCGAGCTGCCCTGGCTGCAACCTCTTCCAGGCTGACCTGTCCAGCAAGGAACTGAAGGGCAAGAACCTCTCCGGCGCGCGGTTGCGCCAGGCGGACCTGTCCATCGCTGTGATGAACAACACCGACTTCTCCCGCGGCGACCTGCGTGACGTGAACGCCTATGCGACGGTGTTCACCGGCGCGAACTTTTCCGGCGCCAATATGGAAAACGCCAGCTTTGTCGGGACCTATCTGCAGGGGGCAAAGTTTTCGGGTGCGACGCTCACAGGCGTGAACTTCTCCGGCGCGGAAATGGACCGCGCGAGCGGTTTGACGCAAAGCCAACTGAACAAGGCCTGCGGCGATCCTTCGACCAAACTGCCGAGGGGCCTGCGCATTCCGGACTGCAAGTAGTCAAGCGCTCAAGCAGCGCGGCGCCTGCCGAGCGTTAGCGCAAGCAAAATGGCGATCATTTGATCGCGGCGATCGTCCGGATACTCAACTCTTTCAACTGCTTGTCGCTCGGCCCCGAAGGCGCGTTCATCAGCAGATCCTCGCCCTGCTGGTTCAGCGGGAAGGCAATGACTTCGCGTATGGCCTGTTGACCGGCCAGCAGCATGACGATGCGGTCGATACCGGGCGCCAGACCCCCGTGCGGCGGGGCGCCATAGCGGAAGGCGTTCAGCATGCCGCCGAACTGGGCCTCGACCACGTCGGCGCCATAGCCGGCGGTCTCGAAGGCCTTCAGCATGATTTCGGGCTTGTGGTTCCGGATCGCGCCGGAACACAGCTCATAACCGTTGCAGACGATGTCGTACTGGTAGGCGAGGATAGAGAGCGGGTCCTTGGACTGCAGCGCTTCCAGCTCGCCCTGCGGCATCGAGAAGGGATTGTGCGAGAAATCGACCCGCTTTTCCTCCTCATTCCACTCGAACATCGGGAAATCGACGATCCAGCAGAAATCGAAGCGGTCCTCGGCGACGAGACCGAGGTCGGTTCCCACCTTGGTGCGGGCGAGCCCCGCGAACTTGGCGAACACGCCTGGATCGCCGGCCACGAAGAAGGCCGCATCGCCAGCGCTTAAGCCCAACTGACCAATGGCCGCGCCGGTGCGCTCTGGTCCGAGGTTTTTCGCAAGCGGACCGGCCCAGTCGCCGCCCTCTTCGCTCCAGAAAATGTAGCCCAAGCCTGGCTGGCCTTCGCCCTGCGCCCAGGAGTTCATCCGATCGCAGAAGGCGCGACTGCCGCCCTTCGGCGCCGGCACGGCCCAGACGGCGTTTTTCGCGTCGGCGTCGAGGATGCGGGCGAAGATGCCAAAGCCGCCGCCGCGGAAATGTTCGGAGACGTCCTGCATCTTCAGCGGATTGCGCAGGTCCGGCTTGTCCGTGCCGTACCACTGCTGGGCATCCCTATAGGCGATGCGCGGGAAGGGATAAGGGGTGACCGGCTTGCCCTCGGAATATTCCTCGAACACGCCATGCAGAACCGGCTCTATCGCTGCAAAAACATCCTCTTGCGTGACAAAGCTCATCTCGACATCGAGCTGGTAGAACTCCAGGCTACGGTCGGCGCGCAGGTCCTCATCGCGGAAACAGGGCGCGATCTGAAAGTAGCGGTCGAAGCCCGCCACCATCAACAGCTGCTTGAACTGCTGCGGCGCCTGCGGCAGCGCATAGAACTTGGTCGGGTGCATCCGTGACGGCACCAGGAAGTCGCGCGCGCCTTCGGGTGACGAGGCGGTCAGGATCGGGGTCTGAAACTCGGTGAACCCCTGCCCCACCATCCGCCGGCGGATCGAATCGATCACCCGCGAGCGCAGGACGATGTTTTTGTGCAGGGTCTCGCGGCGCAGGTCGAGATAGCGATGCTTGAGGCGGATATCCTCTGGATAGTCGGGCTCGCCGAACACCGGCAGCGGCAGTTCGGCGGCTTCGGACAGGACTTCCAACCCTTTGACACGAACCTCGATTCCGCCGGTCGGCAGGTTGGGGTTGATGGTCTCCGCAGAACGGGGAACGACTTCACCGTCGATACGGATGACGCTTTCGGTGCGCGCGCGCTCGGCCGTGGCGAAACCCGGCGTTGTCGGCGACAAAACCAGCTGCGTCAGGCCGTAATGGTCGCGCAGGTCGATGAACAGCAGGCCGCCGTGGTCACGCTTCCTGTGAATCCAGCCCGACAGGCGCACATTATTGCCCGCATCGCCGGCTCGAAGGGCGCCGCAGGTATGGGTGCGATAGGCGTGCATGGGACGTCAGATTCCGCTCGGGTTTTCAGGAGGGCGGAAGGGCGCATGCACGCACGCCGATGTCAAGGTTCAGGCCATCTCCGTGGCGCGAGCCATGTCGGCGATGGCGGCCGGTTCTGGGTGGATCAGCCCGGCCAGGGAGATGGTCGTGCGGTCTTCCAGAAAGCCGCCCATGATCTGTGCGCCAATCGGCAGGCCTTCGCTGTTTTTGCCGAGCGGAACCGCGGTCGATGGCAGATGACCCAGGATCGCCGGCCCCTGCCAGGCCATCTGATCGCCAAAAGGCGTGTCTTCGCCGTCGATCCGCAAGGTTCGGTCCTTCCACTGCGAAGCGGCGCTCGCATGCGGATAGCTGGAGGTTCCAAAGGCGGGCATGATCACC
This sequence comes from Caulobacteraceae bacterium, assembly GCA_947475875.1. Lineage (GTDB taxonomy): Bacteria > Pseudomonadota > Alphaproteobacteria > Caulobacterales > Caulobacteraceae > UBA5005. The sequence goes on from CANJME010000005.1 coordinate 65,272, forward strand.
GCATCAAAGGCTTCGAACAACTCGGCCCACTGGCGCCGATAGTCGGCCTGCACATCCAGCAGGTCCATCCAGTCGTGCGCCGAAATCGGCGGCCTCTCCGCCGGATCGCGGCGGGTGACCACGGTGCGCAGCATCTTGATGTAGGTGCTGTGATAGTGCGCCAGATCAGGAACGAGATCAGACTCGCGGGCGACGCGCGCGCCGGCTTTCTCCAGGCTGGCGCCCAGACACTCCAGCGCGGCCTTGATATCGAGAGAAGTCGTCGCGCGCGGGTGGTGATCGATAACCAGAACCCGATAGTCGGCCAGTTTACTGTGGCGCGGCGCCGGCAGTTCCAGCCGATAGCCCTTGGCGTTATCCCCATCCGGCCCGGCGACAACACCAAGCACAAGGTCAAGGTCGGCCGCCGAGCGGGCCAGAGGTCCCCCGACAGAAAGCGCGCCCGGGGCGCTCTTGCCGCCGCCCAGGGTGTGTCCCGTCATCGGCACGATGCCGTAGCTCGTCTTGTGGCCGAAGATGCCGCAGAAGCTGGCCGGAACCCGGATAGACCCGCCGATATCGCCGCCCATTTCCAGGGGCGTAAATCCGGCCGCCACCGCCGCCGCGCCACCGCCCGACGAGCCGCCCGGGCTGTGGGTCAGGACATGCGGATTATTGGCCCGGCCATAGACCGGATTGTCGCTCTGCCAGTCGGCCAGATTGGGCGGCACATTGGTCTTGCCGAGGATGATTGCGCCGGCCGCCTTGAGGCGCTGCACGACAACGGCGTCTTCGGTGGCCCGGTGACTCGCGAGTCGCTCCAGCCCCCAGGTGCTGGGCCAGCCCACAAGGTCGTAGGACTCCTTGACCGTCATAGGCACGCCGAGCAGAGCGCCGGGCGCACCCGCGGCGAGCTTTTCGTCCGCAGCCGTTGCGGCGGCGAGCGCCCTGTCGAAATCGCGGACGATCACCGCATTGACCGCCCCATCCATCGCCTCGATCCGGGCGATAGCGGTCCTTGCCAGCTCAACGGCGCTGACCTTGCGCGCCCGAAGCGCGCTGGCGAGTTCACCGGCAGAGGCGGTGGGGTAGTCGATAGTCATGGCGCTTTTCCTTGGTGCTGGGCGTACTGAACACCAGCCAGACCGGATTTTCAAACCGGATCCTGCGGCGCGAAGCGCTCGATCACGCCTGATCGTCGACTTTGAACCGTTCGGGACGAACCTCGCCGACCAGCGCTCGGCCATCCACTCCCCCCTTGCACCAAGTAGGCAGTTCGTCAGGATTGAGAATTATGGGCGCCCTATCATGATAGCCGGAGAGCCAGCCATCGGACGGTCCGGTCAAGATCGTGAATGAGCGAATATCGCCGGCGTCAGGAGTCGTGCACCGATCCCAAACTCCCGCGAACCAGACAACACCCCCGTCAGTCCGGCTGAACCGGTGTTTAGTCTTGCTTCCTTCCGGGCCCGTCCACTCGTACCAGGCGTTCGCCGGCACAACGCAGCGGCGCCGGGCGAAGGCATCGCGGAAGGTGGCGGCAGTCTCTACACCTTCGATCCGGGCGTTGAAGGTGGTCAGCTTGAAACCATCACCCGCACCCTTTGTGGTATCCTTCAAGGGTTTTCCCGTGCGCCAAAAGGGCACCAGTCCCCAACGCATTTTCTCAATGGACCAAGCGCCCTTTTCCAGGCGGACTGTCGCCTGAACCGTCGTTGGTCGTACATCGGCGTTCGGCTCAAGATTCACCGGAGCAGTCGCCACGGGTATCAGCCCGTCCAGGGCATCGTGCAATTCTCGCCAGGTAATGTGACTGGTGTCAAAACGTCCGCACATTGCCAAACTCTAGCTAGACGGCTCGCCGCCGCCACCACCCCTTGCGTGCGAAATTTTAAACGTCCTCCATCCACGCGACTCCCGGCGCGGTCTTGAGGTCGCCGCGCAGAGCGCCGTCGAGGATGTAGCGGCCGGGCAGACGAAGTTCCACTTCGCGGCCGGCATCGAGAGGCGCGATCAGGGTGATCTCACCACCGCGCTCGGAGGCTGATTCCGTAAGGCGGCGCTTTAGGGCGTCGATCTCCGAGGAGCGAGGCTGCAGGTGGACGCGAAGGGCCGCGACAGCGCCTTCAATGGCCCGCGCCAGGGGTTCTGCATCGTCGCCGAAGAAGCGGACTTCGCCGTCGGCGGCCTTGGCTCTGACGCGGAGGACGATGGCGCTGCCGGCCTCCAGAAGGTCGCGGTGCTTGCGCAGGACCTCGGGCGGGAAGAGCACCTCGTATTCGCCGGTGGGGTCGGAGAGCGCAACGAAGGCGAACTTGTCGCCGCTGCGCCCTGCCCGCTCCTGCTTGCGGCGCACGATGCCGGCCATTTTGAAGGCGTCAACGCCGTCCAGCGCCTGGGGCAAGGCATCGGCATAGAGGGTCACGCGCTTACGGCGCAGAGCCTCAACCTCGGCCTCAAGCGGATGGCCGGTCAGGTAGAAACCCATGGCCGCCAGTTCTTCATCCAGTCGCTGCACCGACGACCATTCGCGGGTCTTCGGCATGCGCGGGCGGGCAGCGTCCGCCTGGTCGGCGCCGAACAGGCTGACCTGGGAGGAATCGCGGTCGGCCGCGGCGGACTGGGCATAGGCCATCAACAGATCGGCGGCCTCGACCACCTGGGCGCGCGACAGACCGAGGGAATCGAAAGCGCCGGCCCGGGCGAGGTTCTCCAGCGCGCGCTTGTTGACCTGGCGCGGATCAATCCGTTCCAGAAAGTCGAAGATGTCGGCGAAGGCGCCGCCTGCCTCACGCACGGCGACGACGTGGCGCATGGCCTCAAGGCCAACGTTGCGCACGGCGCCCAGGGCGTAAAGGACCTGGCCTTCCTCGACTTCGAAGTCGGCGCCCGAACGGTTGATGTCGGGCCCCCCGATCGGCACGCCGAAACGGCGGGCGTCCTGGTAGAACACCGCCAGCTTGTCGGTGTTGGAGATATCAAGGCTCATCGAGGCGGCGAAGAACTCGACCGGCGCGTTCGCCTTCATCCAGGCGGTTTGATAGGAAATCAACGCATAGGGCGCGGCGTGGCACTTGTTGAAGCCATAGCCGGCGAACTTCTCCATCCGGTCAAACAGCAGCTGGGCGACCTGTTTGGCCACGCCCCGTTCGGCCGCGCCGGAGAAGAACCGGGCGCGCTGCTTGTCCATCTCCTCCTTCTTTTTCTTGCCCATGGCCCGGCGAAGGAGATCGGCCTCGCCCAGCGAATAGCCGGCCAGCACCTGGGCGATCTGCATCACCTGTTCCTGGTAGACGATGACCCCGTAGGTATCCTTGAGGTAGGGCTCGATCAGCGGGTGGACCGTGTCGACAGGTTTGCGCCCCAGCTTGCAGTCGATGTATTCCGGAATGCTCTCCATCGGCCCCGGCCGATAGAGCGAGATCAGGGCGGTGACGTCTTCGAGGGCGCTGGGCCGCAGCTGGCGCAGGATGTCGCGCATGCCCTGGCTTTCCATCTGGAACACCCCGAGCGTCTGACCCGAGGCCATGATGTCATAGGCAGGCTGGTTATCGAGCGGCAGAAGATCAAGCTCCACGCCCGCCCCGCGCTTGCGCAGATAGTCGACCGCACGCTCCAGCACGGTGAGAGTTTTCAGACCCAGGAAGTCAAATTTGACCAGCCCGGCGCTCTCAACCCATTTCATATTGTACTGGGTAGCCGGCAAGGATGAGCGCGGATCGCGATAGAGCGGCGCAAGCTCGATCAGCGGCCGGTCGCCGATGACCAGACCGGCCGCGTGGGTCGAGGCGTTGCGGTAGAGTCCCTCGAGCCGCAGCGCTACGCCGAGCAGTTCGGCAACGGCCGGGTCTTCGTCGCGGGCCGCAGCCAGGCGCGGCTCGACTTCGATGGCCTTTTCCAGAGTGGTCGGGTTGGCCGGATTGTTGGGCACCATCTTCGCCAGGCGATCGACCATGCCGAGGGGCAACTGCATCACCCGGCCCACGTCTCGTAACACCGCCCGGGCCTGCAGGGTGCCGAAGGTGATGATCTGCGCCACGCGGTCGGCACCGTAGCGCTTTTGCACATAGGCGATCACTTCCTCGCGCCGGTCCTGGCAGAAGTCGATGTCGAAGTCGGGCATGGAGACCCGCTCGGGGTTCAGGAACCGTTCGAACAATAGGCCGTAAAGCAGGGGATCCAGACCCGTAATCATCAGCGACCATGCGACCAGCGAGCCCGCGCCCGAACCGCGACCGGGACCGACCGGAATGCCCTGCTCCTTGGCCCATTTGATGAAGTCCGAGACGATCAGGAAATAACCGTCAAAGCCCATCTGGCCGATGACGCCGAGCTCATAGGCCATCCGCTCGCGATAGGCGGCCGGATCGGCGGCCAGCGGCTGGCCCGACAGCTGGGCGATCTCCAGCCGCATGCGCAGACCTTCATAGGCCTGGTGCGACAGTTCCTGCGCCTCGGTGCGCCCCTCGTGGGTGGGGAAGCTCGGCAGGATGGGGTCGCGCTTTTGCACCATGAAGGCGCAGCGCCGGGCAATCTCAATGGTGTTGTCGCAGGCCTCGGGCAAATCGGAAAACAGCGCCCGCATGGCTTCGATGCCGCGCAGGGAATGCTCGGGCGTCACCCGCCGTCGGTCGGTTTCGCCCAGGAATGTCTGGTCGGCGATGCAAAGCAGCGCGTCGTGCGCCTCATGCATGGAGGGCTCGGCGAAATAGACATCGTTGGTCGCCACCAGCGGCAAGTCGTGAGCGTAGGCATAGGCCACCAGCGCCGGCTCGGCCGCCGCCTCGCGTGAAAGACCGTGGCGCTGCAGCTCGACATAGAACCGATCGCCAAACACCCGGGCCATCTCGGCCAGCGCCCCCTCGCCTTCCGCGGTCCGTCCGGCCGCCAAGAGGTGATCGATCGGACCGTCCGGCCCGCCCGAGAGCAGGATCAATCCCTCGGCGTGCTCGGCCACGCGCGGCCAGGGCACCGCCGGGTCTTCATTGTCGGCGACATCGAGATAGGCGGCCGACGACAGCGCCATCAGATTGAGCCAGCCGGTTTCGTTTTGGGCCAGGAGCAGCACGGTCGGCGTTCGCGCCCAGCGTTCGGGCGAGCGCTCGCCAATGCCTGTCACCGGCAGGGCGCACCCGATGATCGGCTGAACGCCGGCGTCCTTGGTGGCCTGCGAGAATTCCAGCGCACCGAAAAGATTGGCCCGGTCCGTCAGGGCGATGGCCGGCATCCCGGCCTTGGCCGCCAGCGGCCCGATCTTGTCGGCCTTGATGGCGCCTTCCAGCAGCGAATAGGCCGAGCGCACCCGCAGGTGGACAAAACCCCGCTCAGTGTGCGCCGCATGGATCATGGCCGGTTCCTTGTCCGCGAATCAGCTCACCAGCTGCGCCGCCGTACACACCATCCAAACGAAGGCGCTGATCGATGCAAGCGCCGCCCCTTCACGGATCAACAGTCTCATGGCCTTTTGCCCCCAGGAATTGATGTTCTGGGAATGTTCTTTCACGTTTTGTTCCGGAATACAAGTGCGCCGATTTGAAACTGCCAAAAGTCCCGAGTCCTACGCCACCAGCGGCGGCGCCACGCTGTCCAGATAGCTCGATAGCTTCGCCACCCATCCGCGGGACGCCTCCGCATCTAAATCGTCTGCGGCTGCTTCCAGGCCGGCGCCGATATCGGTGATTGAGGGAAAGCCAAATCCGCCGCCCGACCCCCTCATGTTGTGCCCCAGGGTCGTCACCGCCGCGAAGTCGGCGCGGCCGAGAGCTGCTTCGATGAGGATGATGTTCTGGCGGCAACTCGCGAGATAGGCCGGAGCGAGTTGGGCGATTCTGGCGGTGGGCAGCCAGGTGACCGGCTCGTCTGGAACGGCGCCCTGCGGCTCCGGCGGTCTGACGATCGCCGAATAATCCCTGATGGCCTGAAGCAACCCATCCTGCTTGATCGGCTTCGTCAGATAGGCGGTGCATCCGGCGGCCAGGCAGGTTTCCCGGTCGCCCTTCAGGGCCGAAGCGGTCAGGGCGATGATCGGCGTCGGCCGGCGGTCGTTGGCCTTTTCCCAGGCCCGGATCGTTCGAGTCGCGGTCAGACCGTCCATGGCGGGCATCTGGCGGTCCATGAGAACGAGATCGTAGCGCCCGGCCTTGAACATCTCGCAGGCGACAAGGCCGGTCTCGGCGACGTCGACCCAGTATGGGGTGTCTTCGAGATAGGCCAGGGTGATGGTGCAGTTGTCGGGCGAGTCCTCTGCCATCAATATCCGCAAGGCAGGCAGGGGCGTGTCGGAGCCGGCGCCGATAGGAGCGGCGACTGGTCGGTTGGCGGCGGCCCATACCTCGAAGGGCACGGCAAAGCCGAACTCGCTGCCCCTGCCCTCCTGGCTTCGGACCCATATCCTGCCGCCCATCAACTCGACCAGGCGGCGCGAGATCGTCAGTCCAAGGCCAGACCCGCCAAACCTGCGCGTGGTGGAGGAATCGGCCTGGGTGAACCGTTCGAAGATCCGCTGCTGCTTTTCGTGCGGGATACCAATGCCGGTATCGGCCACGGTGAAGCGCAGCGCTGTCGGCACTGTGGAGCCCTGATCGGGTTCGACGCGCAGCGAAACCTCGCCGGTTTCAGTGAACTTGATGGCATTGCCCAGGAGGTTCAGCAGCACCTGGCGAAGCCGCGTGGGGTCACCCACCAGATCGGTGCTGACACTCGGTGCGATCTCGCACACCAGCGTCAGGCCCTTTTCCTGGGCCCTGGGCGCGACCATCTCGATCACCTTTTCAAGGTGGTCGCCGAGCGAGAATCCAGTTCGCTCCAGGTCGAGTTGCGAGGCCTCGACCTTGGAGAGATCGAGGATGTCGTTGATGAGGTTCAAAAGGTTGTCGCCGGAGCGTCTAAAAATCTGAACGTATTTGTCCTGTTCCAGGGTCAGCGGTGTTTTCGCCAAAAGATCGGCGATACCCATGATGGCGTTCATGGGGGTGCGGATTTCGTGGCTCATGCTGGCCAGGAAGTCGGACTTGGTGCGGCTGGCGCTCTCAGCGTCGGCCTTGGCTTGTTGCAGCTCGGCCTCGACCCGCTTGCGCTCGGTCACATCGCGCGCGGAGGCGAAGACGCCCTGCAGGGTGCGGCTGCGGTCGTAGAAGGTGGTGGCGTTGTACGAGACAACGGTCTGCTGGCCGTCACGGGCCCGCGCGGTCAGTTCGTAGTCGGTCACCGACTTCTCGCGGAGCACCCGCTTGATGCCGGCCTCTGCGCGGTCCGGATCGGTGAAGCAGTCCTTGAATGGCGCGCCGATCAGCTCGTCACGGGTGCAGCCGGTCAGCGCCTCCATCTGTTTGTTGACGTCCGTGATGATGCCTGACGGATCAGTGGTCATCAGGGCGTCGATGTTGGATTCGATCAGCGAGCGGGTGTAAAACTGCTGGTCGCGCAGGCGCTGGTCGGACTTTTTCTGCTCTTCCTCGACCAGTTTGCGCGCGGTGTTGTCCGTGCCGATCAGCAGATAGCCGATGATGGCGTCAGCGGCATCGCGCAGCGCGGTGACGGACACCAAGGCCGGGAACCGCGTGCCGTCCTTGCGGATGTAGGTCAGCTCATAGATGTCTTCGATGCCGCGCGAGGCCTTGAAGACCAGGGCCTCGAACCCGGGAGTAATGTCGGTGGCCAACTCCGCGCTGAGCGCCTGGGCGCGCGCGATCAGTTCCTGAGGGTCGGAAATGTCGGCCGGGGTGATCTTGTTCATCACTTCGGCGGCGGTGAAGCCCAGCATGCGCTCGGCGCCGACGTTGAAAATCTGGATCACGCCCTTGGCGTCGGTGGCGATGCTGGAAAAGTTGGCGCTGTTGAAGATCGCGCTCTGCAGCGCGCCGGCCTTGAGCAACGCCTCTTCGGCCTGTTTGCGCGCGGTGTTGTCGGTGCCGATCAGCAGATAGCCGATGATGGCATCGGCGGCGTCGCGCAACGCGGTGACCGACACTACCGCCGGGAACCGCGTGCCGTCCTTGCGGATGTAGGTCAGCTCATAGATGTCCTCGATGCCGCGCGAGGCCTTGAAGACCAGGGCTTCGAAGCCCGGCGTGATCGGGGTTGAAAGCTCGACGCTCAGCGCCTCGGCCCGCGCGATCACTTCCTGAGGATCAGAGATGTCAGCCGGCGTGATCTTGTTGATCACTTCAGCGGCGGTGAAGCCCAGCATCCGTTCGGCGCCGACATTGAAGATCTGGATTACGCCCTTGGCGTCGGTGGCAATGCTGGAAAAGTTGGCGCTGTTGAAGATCGCGCTCTGCAGGGCGCTGGCCTTGACCACGGACTCCTCGGCCTTGCCGCCGGCGGCGGGGTCGGAAACGAGCGCGTCTTGCGCGCCCGCCGCCTTTTTTGAAGTTGAGATGGGGTTTCCTGACTCAGATGGACGGGGCGAGGACGCAGAGACCAGAGGTCATGCGTCCCTAGTGAAGAAGACTTCCAATGGCGGCTTCGAGTTGGCCTGGAGAATAGGGCTTTTGAAGGAACCGGCCGCCTTGGACGAAGAGTTGCAGCATATCGTCGGTGCAGGCCCTGCCGGAGGTGTAGAGCACCGGCAGGCCAGGCTGAATTTGGACCGCCTGTCTGGCGACATCGAATCCGCCAAAGATGAGTTCTTTCAGCCGCAGGTCGACGAAGAGGGCGTCGATGTGCTGATCACCTGCCATGTGGGCCAGAGCTCCGGCCAGATCCTCTGCCAAGAGCGGACTATGGCCGAGATCCTCGATCATCCATCCCGCGGCGTCGCGGATGAACATTTCGTCTTCGACGATGATAATCACGGCCATCACCAGCTCCTTGGCGGTACGCGAGACATGACGGCAGGTCCCCCTGGAGACGCCAGGATACAATGCGGCTCCGCGCACGTAACGCCCGTTTGCATCCAAAGTTCCCATGCTAAATATATTTAGGCGGGCGCTGGCGGGCTGTGAGACGCTGAGACTCCCGCGGCAGTGAGCCCATCCGATGACGAAAAGCGATTTCTACAACGCCGGCAATCGCGCTCTGCAGGACGAGTTCGCCAGCCGATCACTTGCCGACCAATTGGAGGATCTGTCGCGCACGGCCTTCACGCCCGAGGATACGGCATTCATCGACGGCTCGATCTATTTCTTCCTGGCCACGGCCGACGACGCCGGCCGCCCGGATGTTTCGTTCAAGGGCGGCCCGGCGGGCTTCGTGCGGGTCACCGGTCCTTCCGAGCTCGCTTTCCCCGATTACGACGGCAACGGCATGTTCAAGAGCCTGGGCAATATGGCGGTCAATCCTCAGGTCGGCCTGCTCTTCATCGCCATGCATGGCCAGCCCCGGCGTTTGAGGGTGCAGGGAACCGCGCGGGTGCTGCGGGACGACCCGCTGATGCATGAAACCGTGGGCGCCCAGCTGATCGTCCGTGTTGAGGCGCACGCGATCTTTCCGAACTGTCCGCGCTATATTCCCAGGCTGGACCTGGTCGAGCCCTCGCCCTACGCTCCGGCCCCAGGCCGCGACGCGCCGGAACCGGCGTGGAAATCCTTCGACGTCTTCAAGGTTCATGTGCCACCCCGGCGGCCGACGCACCGCGGGTAAGGAAAACGGAGATCGCCATGGCCGGCCTGAAGGACAAGCGTGGGTTTATCGACAAGGACCGGCTGGATCTGTCCGAGCGCCAGGCGGTCGAATACTGGATGAAGCGCTGGGGCGTGACCCGCGACCAGCTCACCGCTGCGCACCGCAAGGTCGGCCGTCTGGTCAGGGACATAGCCGCCGAGCTGGGCAAGAAACGCTGAAACCGCGGAACGCCGTTACAGGCGGGCGCCCCAATTGTCGCCAAATTGACAGTGTTGGTTCCGCAAATCGGGTATGGCAACCGCGACCAACCTGGACCACAAGAGACACACGGCAACGTCCCGCCAATAAAGTCGCGGGCGGTCAGTGGAGGAGAAGGGTCTTGGTCAAGTCACGTCTTTTGGTCGCGTCGGCAATCGGCGCGGTCACAATCGCTATTCCCGCGGCGGTGTACGCGCATTTCATTTTGCAGGCGCCCGCTTCGTGGGTGGTCGAAAACCAGCTGGGCGATCCGCAGAAAGCCGGCCCCTGTGGCGGTTCGACCACCCAGACCCTGACCAATGCCGTCACGTCCGTGCGCGGCGGTGACCCGATCCACATCAAGGTTCAGGAGACCATCTATCACCCCGGCTTCTTCCGCGTGGCGCTGTCGGTGCTCGACCGCAAGGAGCTGCCGGCGGACCCGGAGGAGACGGTGCGCAAGAATGCCCGCGGGGCCGACATTTCGGTCTCCGGCAAGATCGAGTCGGCGCCGCAACCGCCAGTGCTCGCCGACGGTCTTTTCCTGCATCACACCAACGTGCGCAACCAGGTGTTCGAAGCCGACGTGAAGCTGCCCAACATCAACTGCGCCAAGTGCTCGTTGCAGGTGATCCAGTTCATGGAAGAGCACGGCGTCAACGCCGAGGGCCGCTTTACCTATCACCACTGCGCGGACCTGAAGATCACGGCCAATCCGGACATGCCGATCGACAAACGCTGGCCCGGACAAGGCTAGTAGCCGACTCGGCGCCTCGCTGCTTGAGCGCCCTACTTTTTCCGCACCAGCAGACCCGCTTCCAGCGCATAAACCCGGTCCATGTGGCTGGCGAGCGCGTGGTTGTGGGTGGCGATCAGCGCCGCGGCGCCGGTGCGTTTCACCAGCGCGGTGAGGCCGTCGAACACTTGGCCGGAATTGGCCGGGTCGAGATTGCCGGTGGGCTCGTCGGCCAGGATGATTCGCGGGCTGTTGATAAGGGCTCTCGCCATGGCGACCCGCTGGCGCTCGCCCCCGGAAAGCTTGGCCGGAATGTGATCGGTGCGGCCCTCCAGATCCATGGCCTTGAGCAGATCGCGGGCGCGGGCCCTGGCCGCGGCGCCGCTCTGACCGGCGACCATGGCCGGCAGGGCGACGTTATCAAGCGCCGTGAACTCGGGCAGCAGGTGGTGAAACTGATAGACAAAACCGATCGTGCCGAGACGAATGCGGGTTCGCTCGCCGTCGCGCAGTTTGCTGCAGTCCTTGCCGGCGATGAAGACCGCGCCTCCTGTCGGTTTTTCCAGGAGGCCGGCGGCGTGCAGAAGCGACGACTTGCCCGATCCAGAGGGCCCGATCAGGCCGACCGTCTCGCCCGGAAATAGGTCGAGGCTGACGCCTCGCAGCACATGCAGCACCTCGTCGCCCGACTGATAGTCGCGCACTAGATCACGGACGGCCAGCACCGGCTCACTCATAGCGCAGCGCCTCGACCGGATCGGTTCGTGAGGCCCGCCAGGACGGATAGATCGTCGCCAGCACCGAGATGACAAAGGTCCATCCCGCCACAATGGCGACCTCGCTCCAATCCAGCTTCACCGGCACGCTCGAGAGGAAATAGACTTCCGGGCTCCACAACACCCGCTGGAATACGGCCTCAAGACCGTGCTGGATGGACGTCAGGTTCTTGCAGATCAGCACGCCCGCGAGCACTCCGATGGGTGTGGCGAAGACACCGATGGTCGCGCCCGAGATCAGAAAGATGCGCATGATCGCGCCCTTGCTCGCCCCGATGGTGCGCAGCACCGCGATATCCCGCTCCTTGTTCTTCACCAGCATCACCAGGGCCGAGATGATGTTGAGCGCCGCCATGGCCACCACCAGCAGCATGATCAGCCGGATGATGAACCGCTCGACCTTGAGTGCGCCCCAATAGGCGGCGTTCTTGTCGCGCCAGTCGCTGACGATCGAGCCTTCGACACTGGCCGCCTTCACCCTGGGCAGGATCCGATCCAGGGCCTCCGGGCTTTCGGGATTGGCGATATCGACCTCGAGCAGGTCGACGTCGTTGCCGCGGCCGAAGAAGGCCTGGGCCTGTTCCAGCGGCATCATGATGAAGGCCTGGTCGTAGTCGTTCATGCCGACCTGAAAGACACCGCCGATCAGATAGTCCTTGCGGGACAGGGAATTGGTGCTGAACGGCGTAGCGGCGGTGCTCGCGCCGACCATGGTGATGTATTCGCCGGTGTGGGCGTTCAGGCTTTCGGCGAGGCCCGAGCCGATCAGGATGACATCGCCGCCGAATTCGCCCTTGCCGAACTCGGTCATTGAACCAGCCACCAGGTGATCGGCGATGTAGGAGGTGGCCTTGAGGTCCTGGGGGGTGATCCCGCGCACCATGGCGCCCACCTGCCCGCCCCGCACGACCAGGGCCTGGGACTGGATCAGCGGTATGACGCGCACGACGCCCGGGACCCCCTTCAGCCGCTCGACCTGGGTGGGATAATTGTCGGCGAAGGCCGCCTGGCCCTGCACATAGATGTGCCCGTTGAAGTCGAGGATCTTGCCCAGCAGTTCCGAGCGGAACCCGGCCATCACAGACATCACGGTGATCATCGCCGTGATGGCCAGGGCGATAGCCACGAACGCCACCCAGGCGATCAGACCGACCCCGCCGTTCTTGCGCTTGTTGCGCAGATAGCGGAACGCCAGCGTCCATTCCCAGGCCGAAAACGGCTTGCCCGGCGAGATGTCGGTCATGCCTCGATTGTCCGGAAAGTCTGAATCATCTGCCCTCGTCTAACGCGCGAGATGAAGGTTGGCGAGCGAGGCGCCAAAAGAAAGGCCGCGACCCCAGGGATGAGGAGCCGCGGCCAGTATCGGGAATAATGCCATGAAGTCGGAGACGGAAAGAGAGGGAGGACCGCCGCCGACGGGTCCAACCTACCGGCGAGTCGGAGCCGTGGACGGCATCAACCGGCCTAATCCTTGTGCAATGGGTCGATTTGCCTGAAAAACAGGCGCCCGGCGCGGGGCCGCTGGTTATTTCGCCGCCCCGGTGTCCAGAGCAACATAGCCACGCTCGACGAGGCGGCGCATGGCGTCATAAGCGGCCGTCAGTTCCTCGAAAGCGGCCCTGGCCCCGGCCAGGTCTTCGATCAGCTGATTATTGGGCAGAGCGCTTGAATCGCTGATGGCCATGGCCTTGCGCACCCAGGCGGCGCGGGCGTGCGCCGCCGAGACGGCCATGCGCTGGACCATGGCGGTGTCGAGCGCGCCGACATCGCGGCTGATCGCCTCGCGATTGGCGACGAAGGCGGTGTAGTCCACCAGCTCCAGCTGGGCGCGCACGCGCTTTTGCACGTGCGGATCGTCGGACATCTCCGGCTCGAAGTAGTCGCCGGTGCGACGCACGGTGTTTGTGCGGATCAGTGACATGGCCTTATCGCTCCTGGTATCGCGAAATTCAGGCTGTAATCCTACGCGCAGGGCCTTAATGGGCCATTGAGAGGAAAAATGGTGGCATGAGTAACGACAAGGACGAGGCACGAGCGCTGGCGCCGCTGCATCTGGCTCTGGTGCGCTGGCAGACCGGCGCCATGGCCAGAGGCGACAAGACCGTCATCATCTTTGAGGGGCGCGACGCCGCCGGCAAGGACGGTGCGATCAAGACAATCACCGAGCACCTGTCGGTCCGCAATACCCGCATTGTCGCGCTCGCCAAGCCATCGGACCGCGATAAGAGTTCATGGTTCTTCCAGCGCTATGTGGCGCAGCTGCCGGCCGGCGGCGAACTCGTGATCTTCAACCGCTCCTGGTACAATCGGGCCGGCGTCGAGCGGGTGATGGGGTTTTCGACCCCCGAGGAGCAGGAGGACTTCCTGCGCGTCGTTCCCGGTTTTGAGACCATGCTGACGGGCGCGGGAATCCGTCTGATCAAGCTGTGGCTCGACGTCTCGAAGGAAGAGCAGGCCAAACGCCTGGCCGAGCGCAAGAACGATCCGCTGAAGGTTCTGAAGGCGAGCCCGCTCGACGAATACGCCCAGTCGCACTGGGGCGCCTACACCGCCGCCCGCGACGAGATGCTCAAGCGAACCAGCCACGAGGCGGCGCCCTGGACCTGCGTATGCGGCGACCACAAGAAGGCGGCGCGCGAGGCCATCATGCGGTTCCTGGCGCGTACCTTGGCGCCAGGTGAGCCCGAGACCGTCCACCCGCCCGATCCGACCGTCCTGTTTACTTTCGACAAAACCGCGCTGAAGGACGGCCGGCTGGAGCGATAGCAATCATTGCCGGACACCCTGCCGACGTTGTCCGGCATCTCGCATTGCCTTCGCGCCCCTCCGCTGTAGGTTCCCCTCAGCGCTGACAGTAGCGCTTGGGGGAGACGCAACATGAGTTCGGTCCCGGTCAGACATTCCAACGCCACGCTTGCCGCCTTCGCCGCGCCCTGCCTGCCGATGGCGGCGCTGGGCCTGCCGCTGGTGGTGAACCTGCCGCACTTCTACGCGACCAGCATGGGGATCGGACTGGAAGCGGTGGGCATGATCTTTCTGATCGTGCGCCTGATCGACATCGTCTTCGACCCGATCCTGGGCAGCATGATGGACCGGACCCGCACGCGGTTCGGCCGGTTCAAGCCGTGGCTGGTTTCCAGCATCGGCATCATGGGCCTGGCGACCTGGATGCTGTTCCTGCCGCCCGGGACCAGCGCCAGCGGGCTCTATCTCGGCGGCTGGCTGCTGTTGGTCTATCTCGGCTTTTCGATATCGGTGCTGGCGCAGACCTCGTGGGCCAGCGTGCTGTCGCCCGACTATGACCAGCGCTCGCGCATCTACGGATTTTGGACCACGGGCAATGTGGTGGGCATCCTGATGGTCGCCGCCCTGCCCACCCTGCTCACCCTGCTGGCCGGAAAGGGCGCGCCCCCGGTTCCCGAGACGAAAAGCGTCGCGGCGATGGGCCTGTTCATCGTGGCGCTGCTGCCGCTGACCATCGGCCTGGCGGTGTGGAAAGTGCCTGAACCGATGCCGGACAAGCCGACCCATGGCAGCGTCATGGACTATTTCCAGTTCCTCAAACTGGCCTCGGTGCGCCGCCTGATGTGGACGGACCTGCTGTTCGGGCTCGCGCCCGGGATCACCGGCGCCCTCGCCCTCTACTACTTCCGGTCGGTGAAGGGGCTTTCGCCCTTCGAGTCCCAGCTGCTGGTATTCGGCTATTTCGCGGCGGGACTGGCCGGCGCCGCGCTCTGGACCTTCGTGGCGGGCAAGATCGGCAAGCACAAGGCCATGGCCACGGCGGGCATACTGTTTGCGGTCTCCTATGTCGGGGTCTGGCTGGCGCCGGCGGGCAACTTCGGGCTGGGCATGCTGAGCATGATCGGCGTCGGCATCCCCTTCTGCGCCAACCAGGTGCTGCTGCGCGCCATGCTGGCCGACGTCGGTGACGAGGACCGTCTGATTTCCGGCAAAGATCGCACCGGCATGCTCTTCGCCCTGCTGACCGCCACCAACAAGGTCGGCTACGCCCTTGCCGCCGCCACCTTCATTCCCCTTGGCTGGGCCGGCTTCATCTCCAAGGAAGACGCGCTACAAACGCCCGAGGCGCTGCAGATGCTGACCATCCTTTTTGTCGCCCTGCCCATCGGCCTCTTGCTCGTGGCCTCCTGGGTGATCTTTTCGTTCCCGCTGGACAAGGCGAGGCAGGAAGAAATCCGCGCCCAGCTCGAGGCGCGTGGATGACCGATACGCCTGCGCTGGCGCGCCTGCTGGAGATCATGGCGCGCCTGCGCGATCCCGACACGGGATGTCCCTGGGACGTCGAACAGACCTTCGCGACCATCGCACCTTATACGGTCGAAGAGGCCTATGAGGTGGCCGACGCCATCGAGCGCGGCGATATCGCTGACATCCGCGACGAGTTGGGCGATTTGCTGCTGCAGGTGGTCTTCCACTCGCGCATCGCCGAGGAGGCCGGCCAGTTCAGGTTCGAAGACGTCGCCGCCGCTATCAACGACAAGATGATCCGCCGCCACCCGCACGTCTTCGAGGGCGCGCACTATCGAAATGCCGCCGAACAGACCGTGGCCTGGGAGGAGACCAAGGCCGCCGAGCGCGCGGCGAAAGGCAAGGCAGACAGCATTCTCAACGATGTTCCGCGCGGCTTGCCGGGCCTGACCCGGGCGATGAAACTGACCAGGCGCGCCGCGCGCGTCGGTTTCGACTGGCCCAATCCGCAGGAGGTGCTGGTCAAGCTGCAGGAAGAGATCGGCGAGCTGGAAGAAGGCATCGCGGCCGGCGATCTGGCCAATATCCGCGAGGAGCTGGGCGACATCCTGTTCGTCGCCGCCAACCTCGCCCGCAAGCTCGACGTCGAGCCCGAGGACGCCCTGCGCGCCGCCAACGCCAAGTTCGTACGCCGGTTCAATTCCATCGAGGCGGCGCTGGCGGCTGGTGGCCGGACGCTGGAGCAGTCAAATCTCGACGAGATGGAGCGCCTGTGGGACGCGGCCAAGGCGGACGAAAAGGCCTAGTGGTCGACCTTCGGCAGCTTGTCCATCGCCTCAGAAATCATCTGCATGGTCTTTGGGTCGGCCGTGCTCAGCTTCATCATGGCCATCGCCATGCGCTGGTTGGCCTGGACAAAGTCGCTGCGCGCCATGATCAGGGCGGTCTTTTCAGCCGCGGGCTTGACCTCGAACTCTTTCGACATGGTGTCGAGTTCAGCGCCGGCCGTCTGGATCACCAGCGCCGCCTCATGCGCACTGGCCTCATCATGGGTCTTTTCGACAGCGTCGGCGATCTTGTTCAGGTCGCGCACATAGACCGACATGAAGTCGTTACCCGCCGGCTGGCTTGCCGCCACCGGCGCCGCGGCGTCCGTCTTGCCGGCATCGCCGCCCTTGCCTCCGCACGCCGTCAGCGTTGCGGCGGCGATGCCTACTATAGCCAGATGTTTGATCGACATTGGCGTTCCCCCCAATTTGAGCCAGTTGGAATGGCGCCAGCAGAACGGCGTTCTGTCAACCGATCTTGGCAGTGACGGCGAGCTCGGCCGCGGTCCTGTTCAGCAACGGATGCACCCAGTCCGGCGCGATTTCGGCCAGGGGAACCATCACGAACTTGCGGTCCGCGGCCCTGGGATGCGGCAACAGCGGCTCGTTGCTGACCGTGCGGCCATAGGCGATCAGATCAAGGTCGAGCACACGCGAGGCGTTCGGCGCCTGACGCTCGCGGCCGAACGCCCGTTCGATCTGGTGCAGCTTGAACAGGAGCTCCAGGGGATAAAGGCCGGATTCCACGATCGCCACGGCGTTGACGTAGGGCGGCTCTTCCGGATCTGGCCAGGCCGCGGTCAGGCGAAAGCGCGAGGTACGGACGACATTCAGGCCGGCCGCCCCCATGGCCCGCAGGGCGGCTTCCAGAACCGCCTTCGAGGAGTCATAATGCCCCGTCAGATTTGAGCCCAGGGCGACAATTATCGCCCGATCCCATTGGTTTAATTCATTTTCGGAAGCAATTGAAATGACGTTCTATCCTACCGACAAGATCGCGTTGTTTATCGACGGCGCCAACTTCTTCTCCGCCGGCCGCGCGCTCAATACCGACATCGACTACAAAAAGCTGCTCGAGGAGTTCAGGAAACGCGGCATCCTGATCCGGGCCTACTACTATACGGCCATCGCCGAGGATGACGACTATTCGCCGATTCGTCCGCTGATCGACTGGCTCGACTACAACGGCTTTACCATGGTGACCAAGACGGCGCGTTCCTACACCGATGCGCAGGGGCGCAAGCGCTGGCGCGGCGACATGAAGATCGAGATGGCCGTCGACATGCTGGGCATGGCCGATCACGCCGACCACATCGTGCTCTTCTCGGGCGACGGCGACTTCTGCCGCCTGGTCGAGGCCGTGCAGGCCAGGGGCGCACGGGTAACAGTAGTCTCGACGGTGAAGACCCAGCCGCCGCAAGCCTCGGACGACCTGCGCCGCCAGTGCGACGATTTCGTCGATCTGGCGGACCTGCTGACCATCATCGGCCGCCCGCGCCGCGATACAGCCGGGGCCCTGCCCCGCTTCATCCAGGGCGACGAGGATGACGAATGATCCCTCCTCCATCCGCTCATCCCGAACCGGGCCGCGACTGCCCGCTCTGCCCGAGGCTCGTCGCCTACCGTCAGGAGAATCGCAGCGCTCATCCGGACTGGTTCAACGGCCCGGCCCCTTCGTTCGGCGATCCCAAGGCGCGCCTGCTGGTCGTAGGCCTTGCGCCCGGCCGCACGGGCGCGAACCGGACGGGACGGCCCTTCACCGGCGATTTCGCCGGCAAGCTACTCTACGGGACGCTGCTCAAATTCGGCTTTGCGCGCGGGCAATACCTGGAGCGGCCCGACGACGGGCTGGAGCTGGTCGACTGCATGATCACCAACGCCGTGCGCTGCGCCCCACCAGGTAACAAGCCCGAGACATCTGAGGAAAACACCTGCCGGCAGTTCCTGACCGCGCGCCTGAATGACCTCCCCAGGCTGCAGGTAATCGTCACCTTGGGCGATGTCTCGCGTCGCAATGTGCTGAAAGCGGTTGGGATCAAGGCCTCGGCCGGAATCCCCGGCCACGCCAGCGAATTCGACGCAGGACCCTACCGGCTGATCAACAGCTATCACTGCTCGCGGCTCAACACGAACACCGGCCGACTGACAACGCCGATGTTCGAGGACATTTTCGCCCGGGCGCGAACAATCATTGGCGGCTGAAATTTCACACGGTCACGATTGACAGGCCAGGCCCACACGGCATTAGGTGAACGCAGTTCATACTCAAGCTCAGGAGCACTCCCATGGCCCACAAGTTCGAAATCTACAAAGACAAGGCTGGCGAGTTCCGCGTCCGCTTCAAATACAACAGCGAGACCATGGTCTCCTCGGAAGGCTATTCCTCCAAGGCGTCCGCCCAGGCTTGCATCGACTCGATCAAGAAGAACGCCCCCGGCGCCGAGACCGACGACAACAGCTAATCACCCCTTCCCTCCCGCTTGTCGGGAGGGACAGGTCGCGCAGCGACCAGGGTGGGCGAGTCGATCTGAATAGGCCCACCCGACTCGCCTGCGGCGAGCCCCCCTCCCGACAAGCGGGAAGGAAAATGGTCACCCTTTCTCCCGCATTAGCCTGGCTTTATCCCGCTGCCAGTCTCGCGCGGCTGTCGCTTCGCGCTTGTCGTGAGCCTTCTTGCCAGTCGCTACCGCGATCTCGAGCTTGGCGATGCCCTTGTCGTTCCAGTAGAGGCGCGTCGGGATCAGGGTGCGGCCTTCGCGCTGCACGGCGGCGGTCAGTTTGCCAATCTGTTTTTGATGCAGCAGCAGTTTCCTTGGCCGCCTGGGCTCGTGGTTAAAGCGGTTGCCGCCGGCGTAGGGCGGGATGTCGGCGTTGATCAGCATGATGCCACCGCCTTCGACCGCGGCGTAGGACTCCGCGATGTTGGCCTTGCCCATGCGCAACGACTTCACCTCGGTGCCGGTCAAGACCAGCCCGCACTCAATGGTGTCTTCCAGAAAATAGTCGAAGCGTGCGCGCCGGTTCTCGGCGATCAGGCTGCCTTTTGCGGACATCAGCTCACGCCGGCTTCCGTCATGGCGGCGAGGATGGCGGGCTTTACCGCGTCATTGCACGGCGCGATCGGCAGGCGCGCTTCTTCGCGGCACAGGCCCAGTTGCCCAAGCGCAAACTTGGTCGGCGCGGGCGAAGCATCGAGGAACAGCGCCTCGTTCAGCCGGTGCAGGCGGTCCTGCCAGTAGAGGGCGGTCTTCCAGTCACCGGCCATGCAGGCGTCATAGAACTTGGCGACCGCTTCCGGCGCGACATTGGCGGCGACCGTAATGCAGCCGTGGCCGCCATGGGCCATGTAGCCCAGCGCTGACACATCGTCGCCCGAGAGCAGGATCCAGTCCTTGCCGCACTCCAGCCGCTGGCCGGCGATGCGGCCCATGTTGGCGGTGGCGTCCTTGATGCCGACGATATTCGGCAGCTTGGCCAGCCGCGCGAGGGTGGCGTTGCTGATATCGACGCTGGTGCGGCCTGGCACATTGTAGACAAACACCGGCAGCTGCACGGCGGCATTGATCGCTTCGTAATGGCGATAGAGGCCTTCCTGGCTGGGGCGATTGTAATAGGGCGTCACCACCAGAGCCGCGTCCGCGCCCACGGTCTTGGCGTGGCGGACCAGCTCTATTGCCTCGGCTGTGGAGTTCGAGCCCGCGCCCGCCACCACCCGGATGCGCCCGGCGCAGGTTTTGACGCACAGCTCGACCACCCGGCGGTGTTCATCGTGGCTGAGCGTCGCGCTCTCGCCGGTGGTGCCGACCGGCACGACGCCGTGAATGCCGGCCGTGATCTGGCGCTCGACGAGGGCAATAAACGCCTCTTCGTCAACCTCGCCGTCCCGGAACGGCGTGACCAGCGCGGTGATCGCGCCCCGAATCGAAGGTTGTGACATGATAAGCAAGAAGCCGTGATCAGCGCCGCCCCGGTGTTGCGGCCATTAGGTTGAAGCGGACAATATGGCGGCGGATAGGTCCACTGCAACGCCTTTGCGTCGCAAGGGCCCAGGGAATGGAGTCGTGAGCCGCTTGCCACTGGTCCGGAATGCTCTCTTGGCGGTCGGTCTGGCGATCCTTGCTGGCCCGATAGCCGGCGCCCAGCAGGCCGATCCGATCGGGAACCTGTTACGCCGTGTGACCACACCCCAGACCGGCGAACGCCCGAATCTTTCGGTGACCGAAACGACCGCCCTGCGCTCGGCGCTGGCCGCCGCGCGGGCGGGCGACATGGCGCGCTTCCAGGTAGCCTCCCCCCAGATCGACGATGTGGACGCGCGAAGGCTGGCCACCTGGGCGATGATTGACGCTCATGGCGAGGCGATGAGCTTTTTTGAGGTCGATCAGGCCCGGCGTGATCTCGCGGGCTGGCCACGAGGGGCCCGGCGACAGGTGCTGGCCGAGGAAAAGCTCGTCGCTTCGGGGCTTGAGCCCCAGGCCGTGGTCGATTGGTTCGGCGCCGACAAGCCCCAGACCGGCGAAGGGGCTCTGGCCCTGGCCACGGCCCTTATGACGCTCGGCCGCAACGGCGAGGCCCAGGCCTTCGCTCGCGAAGCCTGGCGCACCAAGGTCTTCGAGGCTGATACTCAAACCGAATTTCTGAACCGCCTTGGCGGCGCGCTTTCCTCCGACGACCATGTGCAGCGCGCCGACATGCTGCTCTATGGCGCCCAGGGGCCTGCGGCGCGCGCGCTTCTGCCTCTGTTGCCGCCCGACCAGCGGGCGCTCGCCGAAGCGCGCATCGCCCTTCGCACCGGCGCCCGCAACGCCCAGGACCTGGTGAACCGCGTGCCTGCGAGCCTGGCCAGCAGCGGCGGGCTGGTTTTCGAAAAGGCGTATCGCGCCACCCGCTCGGACCAGGACGCGGTCGCCCTGCGACTGGCCGGCGATCTGCCGTCCGCCCCCGGTTTCGATGACGGCGACCAGAGGCTCTATAGCGAGCGGCGCAACATCTTCGTCAGCGCCCTTCAGGCCCAGGATTATGACGCCGCCTACAAGGCCATGAACAATGCAGGCTTTGCCAGCGGCGTGCGCCGGGCTGAGTCGGAATTCTTCGCCGGCTGGGTGGCCCTGACCAAGCTGCACCGGCCCGCCGAGGCCCTTCGCCACTTCCAGAGCCTCAAGCTCGCCGGCGCGACGCCGCTGACGCAAGGCCGCGCGCTCTACTGGATGGGCCGGGCCGCCGAAGAGTCAGGCGATCAAAACGCCGCGCTCAGCTATTACCGCGAGGGCTCGCAATATATCGGCGCCTTCTATGGCCAGCTGGCCGCTGAGAAGGCGGGGATCACCACTCTCACCCTGCCGCCCGAACCCCAGCCCACCGAGGCCGACCGCGCCCGCTTTGAATCCCGGTCGACCGTCCGCGCCGCGCACATCCTGGTCGACATCGGCGAGACAGACCTCTTCAAGGTGTTCATCGGCGTCATTGACGATAATCTGCCGACGCCCGAGGAATACGCGCTTCTGATGGATATGACCCGCGATGCGGGCGAGCCCTTCCTGGCCATGATGGCCGGCCGGGCGGCCGCCGGGCGCGGCTTCCTGTTGCCCGAACGAATGTACCCCCTGCGCACCGTTCCCGATGTGCCGAACGCGCCTGATGCGGCCTTCGTCATGGCCATCACCCGCCAGGAAAGCAGCTTCGATCCCAAGATTCGCTCGTCCGCCGATGCGCGGGGCATGATGATGCTTCTGCCGTCCACCGCCCGTATCGTGGCCCGCCAGCTGGGCGTGCCCTACAGCGCCCCTCAGCTCTATGACGAAGACTACAACATGAAGCTCGGCACCTTTCACCTGGGCCAGCTGATGGGCCAGCAGTCGGGCTCGTTCCTGCTGACGGCCGTGGGTTACAACGCCGGGCCCGCGCGCCCGGCCCAGTGGACGGCCTACTGCGGCGACCCCAGAGCCACGGTGAATGATCCCCTGGATTTTATTGAGTGCGTGCCCTTCACCGAAACCCGCGACTACATGATGCGCGTGATGGAAAACGTGCAGATCTACCGGGCCCGGTTGAACGGCGGATCATCGGTGGTGGCGCCGATGGCAGACCTGAAGCGGGGCGGTTACGGCAGCGTCGCGACGAACTAGGTCGCGGCGGGCGACTCCAGTATCAGTCCGTCCACTAGCCCGTCGACCATCAGGACGATCAGTTCATCCACCTCAACCCAGCCGAAGGTGGGCATGTTGATCAGATAGGTGACCAGGCCGTTACAGCCGGCCCACAGGGTCTGGGCGACGCCGTGCACCGAGCCTTTTGGAAGACGGCCGGCTTTGGACATTTTGCCTACCAGGCTGGGCAGGATGTCGTAGTAAAGATGCGCCTTCTCCCGGGTGATGCCACGATCCTTGGCGATGTCGCGGGCGCCTTCGGTGAAGACGAGGTGGTAGGCGGTCTTGTTCTTCAGCCCGAAGCGGATGTGGGCGGAAAGCACGGCCTTGATCTTGTCACGCGGATCGCCCTGCGCATCGACGATCGTGGTCGCGCCCGCCAGCATACGATCGAGGGCCCCCGCTCCCAGCTCCATCAGCATGGAATGCTTGTCGGCAAAGTGCATGTAGAGGGCGGTGGGCGAGACCCCCACTTCCTCGGCGATGCGGCGGACCGTTGAGCCCGCATAGCCGTGGGTCACGAACACCCGCTCGGCCGCGGCCAGGATCTCCGCGCGACGCTCGAAGCCGAACCCCCGCGCCTTGCGGGTGGGAACAGCGCTGTTATCTGGCGTGTCTGTCACTTGGTAAGCCCACTCATTTTGAGTATATGAACGTGATTTTTTGAAGCGGGCAAGCGCGAGTCACCCATTTCGGTCAGCAGTAGACGAAGGGTCGCGGGTAAGTCTATCGAACGGTCATGATCCGGCCCTTAATCGCCGCCGAACCCATAGTGTCCCGCACCGGGGGCTGGGCAGACTATGCCCTGCTGGATTCTGGCGGCGGGCGGAAACTTGAACGCTACGGCCGTCTGCGGGTCGTGCGGCCTGAGCCGCAATGCCTCTGGACTCCGCGTCGGCCGGCAGAGGCCTGGGACGACGCCGACGCGGTGTTCGATCCGGCCGGCGGCGAGGAAGATTCCGGCCGCTGGCGGTTTGCGCGCGAGACGCCCGAGAGCTTTCCGCTGGCCTGGGGCGAGGTGGAGTTCTACGGCCGCTTCACGCCCTTCCGGCACCTGGCCTTCTTTCCCGAGCAGGGTTCGAACTGGACGTGGCTGAGGGAGCGCATTTCCGGTTCAGGAAAGCCGCTCAAGATATTGAACCTTTTTGGTTATACCGGTGTAGCAAGTCTCGTCTGCGCCAATGCTGGCGCCGACGTGACCCACCTGGACGCCTCGAAGAAGGCCGTCGGTTTCGCCCGCGAGAACGCCGCGCTTTCGGGCCTCCAGGACGCGCCCATCCGCTGGATCTGTGACGATGCCCGCAAGTTCTCGGCGCGTGAGGTCCGCCGGGGCAATCTCTACGACGGCATCATCCTCGATCCGCCCAAATACGGTCGCGGCCCGGAAGGCGAGGTGTGGAAACTCTATGATGACCTGCCCGGCCTGATGGCCGATTGCGCCAAGCTGCTGGCGCCCAACGCCTCGTTCCTGCTGCTCAACGCCTACGCCGAGCGGATTTCGGGCCTGGCCCTCGCCAGCCTGACCGCCGAGGCGCTGGCCGGGCGCACCGGCGCCGTCGACTGGGGCGAACTCGCCCTCATGGAAGAAAGCGGCGAGCGGGGCGTGGGCCTCTCCTTCTTCGCCCGGTGGACCCCATGAGCCGGGAAATCACCTCGCTCGCCAACCCGCAGGTCAAGGCGGTGCGCGCCCTGCACATGGGCAAGGAGCGCCGGGAGACCGGCCTCTTCCTCGCCGAAGGCCTTAAGATCGTCACCGAGGCGGTCGAGCTGAGCCGGCCACCGAAAACCCTGCTCTACGTCCCCGAGACCCCGATCCATCCGCTGCTCGACCGCGCCATCGAGGCGACAATGGCGGCCGGCGGCGAGGTGCTGGAAGTCACCCCCGCCATCCTTGGCAAAATCGCCCGACGGGACAATCCGCAAGCAGTGCTGGGGGTGTTCGAACAGGGGCTGACACCCCTCGCCGCCCTTGATCCCACCTCGGCCAAAGTCTGGGTCGGCCTCGAAAAGGTGCGCGATCCGGGCAATCTGGGGACCATCATCCGCACCGCCGACGCGGCCGGCTGCGGCGGGGTGATCCTGATCGGCGAGTGCTGCGATCCCTGGTCCGTGGAATGCGTGCGCGCCACCATGGGGTCAATCTTCGCCGTTCCGATCGTCCGGGCCAGGGAAGCCGAGTTCCTGGCGTGGCGAGAGTCATGGCCTGGTTCCGTGGTTGGAACCCTGCTGACAGCGACCACTGACTACCGCGCGGCCCACTACGCTACCCCAACCCTCATCCTCATGGGCAACGAACAGCAGGGCCTCACCCCGGAAATGGCCGCCGCCTGCGACATCGCCGTCAAGATCCCCATGCGCGGCCGGGCCGACAGCCTGAACCTGGCCGTCGCGACGGGTGTGATGATCTACGCGGTCAGCTAAGCGGCCCCTTTACAGACAGGGCCTTGAGGCCGAAAAGAAGCCCCTAGCGTCGGCAGGGACCGGCGAAGGTTTGGGAGGACGACCCGTTATGAACAGGAAGCAGCTTTTCACTGCCGGCGCCGTGGCGCTGAGCTTGGTTCTCATCACTGCCGGATCGGTGTTCAGCCAGCCGCCCGCGGGCGCTGCCGGCGGACGCGGCGGCGCGGCGGCGGGCGCGCAGCCCGGCGGTGGTCGTGGCGGCGCAGGCGCTCCGGGCGGCGGCGCTGGCCGTGGTGCAGCTCCCGCTCCCACCCCTCCGCCCCCGGTGTCGGGTCCGATCGTCTCGATCGCCAACGGCAAGGTTCAGGGTTATCTGCGCACCAACGTCGTCAACTACATGGGCATTCCCTACGCCGCCCCGCCACTGGGCGATCTGCGCTGGAAGGCTCCGCAGGCCGCGGCCAAGTGGACTGACGTGCGGACATCGACCGCCCCCGGCGCCACGTGCCAGGCCGCCGAGGACTGCCTGTTCATCAACGTCCACACCCCGGAAGGCTTCAAGGCCGGCGACAAGCTGCCGGTGATGATGTGGATCTATGGCGGCGCCTATACGGGCGGTGCGGGCAACGCCGGCTTCGGCGTATCCCACGACGGCGGCAACTTCGCCCGCAAGGGCGTGGTGGTTGTCACTTTCAACTATCGCCTGGGCCGCGCCGGCTGGTTCGCCCACCCCGCGCTCGATAAGGAGCCGGGCCTGCACGACAACTACGGCCTGATGGACCAGATCGCGGCGCTGAAGTGGATTCAGGCCAACATCACCCAGTTTGGCGGCAACCCGAAAAACGTCACGGTGTTCGGCGAGTCTGCAGGCGCCATCTCAACGTTGGAGCTGATGGTCACGCCCGAAGCGCGCGGCCTCTTCCACAAGGCCATCGCCGAATCCGGCTTCCCGCGCCTTGAACCGGTGCCGCTCGCAGCGGCGCAGGCGTATGGGACACGCGCCCAGACCGCCAACAACATCACGGGAACCGACGCCCAGGTCGTCGCGGCCCTGCGCCGCCTGCCGCTCTCGGCCTTCCCGGCCACGGCGGGAAGCGATCCGGCCCGTCCGTTGCCGATCGCCGACGGCCGGCTGGTTCTGCCGATGTCGATCGTCAAGGCTTTCGAGCAAAACAAGGAAGCCCACATCCCGCTGATCATCGGCGGCAACAGCGCCGACCTCTTCCAGGCCGACACCTCGGCGGCCGCCTATGACGCGCTGAATGACCGTAAGGCCGAGCTGGTTGGAGTCTACGACCCGCAACGCACTGGCAACAAGTCGCGGATCATGAGCGACTATCTGACCGACAAGAGCATGAGCGAGCCGAACCGCGCGGCCGCCCGGGCCCACGTCAAGAACGGCGCCCCGACCTATGTCTATTACTTCTCGTACCTGACGCCCGCCGCCCGGACGACGGCGTTCGGCGCAGCGCACCTGGCGGAAGTGCAATACGTCTTCGGCAATGTCGGCCCGGGTCGCGGCGGCGAAGTCGACTTCCAGGGCGTCTCGACCGGCCAGGAAATCAACGCCTACTGGGCGGCCTTCGCCAAGTACGGCAATCCGGGCGCGGCCGCAGGCCCCACCTGGGCCAAGTGGGACGACAAGGACGAGGCCACGCTGGAGTTCTCCTCCACCGGCCCAAAGACCCTGACCCACAATCAGAAGGCGCGCCTGGACTTCACCCTGGCGGGTCAGCCGAAGTAGATTTTTTCGAAGTAGACTAGCGATCTGGACCGGTTCGAAAGGACCGGTCCTTTTCTTATGCCCTTGGTTTCGCGCGCGTCACCGGCGCTGCGGCGGCCGGGTCTTCCGGCCAGACGTGTTTGGGGTAGCGGCCCCGCATATCCTTGCGCACATCTGCCCATGAGCCTTTCCAGAACCCGGGCAGGTCCTTCGTGGTCTGGATCGGGCGGTAGGCGGGCGACAGCAAAGAAAGCGTCAGGGGAACGTTGCGTACCATCGGGTGGCTGGTCAGTCCGTAAAGTTCGCCCACACGCACGTCGGCGCGCGGGCCGCCCTCGGCCTCATACTCGATGGAAAAGCTGTTACCCGTCGGCGCGGTGAACCGGGCGGGCGCTTCGGCATCCAGCCGCCGCTGAACCTCCCAGGGAACCAAACCCCGCAGAGCCTGTTCGATGCGGTGATCGCTGAGTTGATCGAGGCTGGACGCGCCCGCCAGCAACGGCTCCAGCCAGTCCTCCAGTGACCCCAACAAGGCCTCATCGGTCAGGGGCTCGCCCATAAACGCCAGCCGGGCTCGGAGCTGCGACGAAGTTTCCCCGATGGGCAGCGTCGCCAGACCCCCTTCCCTAACTCGGCCGATCAGCGCTCCTCTGATGACCTCGGGATCGGCCGCCACCACGCGCTCGTCGAGCACTAACTTACCGAGGCGGCGGATGCGCCTGGCCCTGAGTTTGCCCGTGTCGTCGGCGTCCAGCCGTTCCTCTGCAACGATATCGCGGGTGAAGACTTTGAGGATTTCGGCCTCCTCCAGCGGCGCGGCCAGTAGGATGCGATCGCGGGTCTCGCCGCCGCCCAGTTCACCGACCGAGAGCCAGTTTTCGCGGGCCAGGGCGTCGGTGGGTTCGACATAAACTCCGCGGCCGGTGACCAGCTGGAACTCGCCCGGCTTGCCCCGCGCCTTGGCCACCCGTTCGGGAAAGGCCAGCGCCAGCAGGATGGCCTCGCTGTGTCCCTCGTCCTTCGTTCCCTTCGCCCAGCGCGCGGCCAGGGCCCGCGCGTCTGCGGCGCGCCGCCCACGATCGCGGCCCAGCGCCTCAAGCCGGTGGCGCAGGTCGGTGTCATTCCCCGCCAGCCCGCGCTCGCTGAGCAGCACCGCGATCCGCGCCGCGCGCTCGCCGCCCCGCACCACCATGTGCGCCAACCTGGGCGGCAAGGGCATGACGGCGATAGCCTTGCCGTGCGCCGTCAACGCGCCGGTCTCGTCCAGCGCTTCCAGACGGCGAAGAAGCGCCCGCGCCTCTGACATGGCCGCGGCCGGTGGCGGATCGAGAAAGGCCAGGCCCGAGACGTCCCTGGCCCCCCACCGCGCCAGATCGAGAGCGAGCCGCGAAAGGTCGGTCTCGAGGATTTCCGGGCGCGCGTAGGCGACCAGCGATCGTGTCTCGGCTTCGTCCCACAGCCGATAGCAGACACCCGGCTCGGTGCGCCCAGCCCGGCCGCGCCGCTGGTCGGTGGCGGCGAGCGAGGCGCGCACGGTCTCCAGCCGGGTCATGCCGCTGGCCGGATCGAACCGGGGCACGCGGCTAAGCCCGCAGTCTATCACCACCCGCACGCCCTCAATGGTCAGGCTGGTCTCGGCGATGGAGGTGGCCAGCACTACCTTGCGCCGGCCCGGCGCGGCCGGTTCGATGGCCAGGTCCTGATCCCGCCCCTCCAACGCCCCGTAAAGCGGCGCAATGTCGACGGCCGGATTGGTCACCCGCTCGCGAAGCCAGGTCTCCGCGCGGCGGATTTCGCCCTGGCCGGGCAGGAAGACCAGCACCGAGCCAGGTTCCTCGGCCAACGCCTTTTGCACGGCGCGCGCCACCTGCTCCTCCAGCCGCTGCGTTGGGCTTTTCCCGAGATATCGCGTCTCGACCGGAAAGGCCCGGCCGTGGCTCTCGATCACCGGCGCATCACCGAGCAAGGATGCGATCCGCGCGCCGTCGATGGTGGCCGACATCACCAGGATGCGCAGGTCTTCGCGCAGGAGGTCTTGAGTATCGTGGGCCAGCGCCAAGCCGAGGTCGGCGTCCAGGCTGCGCTCATGAAATTCGTCGAACAGCACGGCCGCCACACCTTCCAGCGCCGGATCGTCCAGGATCATCCTTGTGAAGATGCCCTCGGTCACGACCTCGATCCTGGTGCGGGCCGAGACCTTCGATTGCATGCGAACGCGAAAGCCCACGGTCTCGCCCACCGCTTCGCCAAGCGTCTTCGCCATCCGCGAAGCCGCTGCCCGCGCCGCCAGCCGCCTTGGCTCCAGCACAACAATCTTGCCTTCCCCGACCCAGGCGGCGCCCAGCAGCTCCAGCGGAACCACCGTCGTCTTCCCCGCCCCCGGCGGCGCAACGAGAACGGCGCTGGACTTGGCCCACAGCGCCGCCTTCAGATCGGAAAGAACCGCATGGATCGGCAGCATGCCTCGCCTTACCCCGGTTCGGGAGGACCGGCCACTTTGTGCGCGGGTTGATGGCGCTCTCGCCTTCATGTCACAACGCAAGGCCGTCCCCGGGAATCCAGAACTTGGCCACAGATGTATTTTCATCCGTCGACGAGATGGACGTGCTGATTCCGGTGGGACCGCGCGATGTGGAAGTCGCAGAACTCTGCGTGCGCTCCGTCCAGCGCCACGTGGCGGGGGTGGGCCGCATCTTTCTGCTGTGCCGCGAAGACCCGGGCATTTCCGGCGTAACGTGGGTGAGCGAAGGCGTCTTCCCCTTCTCACAAGCGGATGTCGCCCGCCGCATCCGCAATGAGCAGCGCGCCGGCTGGTATCTGCAGCAGTTGATGAAGCTCTATTTCCAGCGCGTGGTCAGCGAGGTGAATGACCGGCTGCTTGTGGCCGACGCCGACACCTTATTCCTGCGCCCTTGCGTGTTTCACCAGGGGGGGCGCCCGCTGTTCAACTATGGCGACGAGTATCACGCCCCCTACTTCGAGCACATGAAGCGCCTGCACCCCGACCTTGTCCGCTCGTCACCCCACTCGGGCATCGCCCACGGCATGCCGCTGACACGCGCCTGGGTGGATGAATTGTTCGTTATGATCGAGAGCTACCTGCAGGCGCCGCTCTGGCAGATGTTCCTGCAGGTGATCAGCCCTGCGCACAGGGCCGGCTCAGGCGCGTCCGAGTACGAAATCTATTTCCACCACTGCATGCGGCGGCATGCGGACGAGGTGATTCTGCGGCGTCTGAACTGGCGCAATGTGCGTGGTGCGGCCGATCTCGCGGGCGACTCACCCGACTTTGTCA
This sequence comes from Caulobacteraceae bacterium, assembly GCA_947475875.1. Taxonomy (GTDB): domain Bacteria; phylum Pseudomonadota; class Alphaproteobacteria; order Caulobacterales; family Caulobacteraceae; genus UBA5005. The sequence continues at coordinate 95,167 of CANJME010000005.1, forward strand.
GCCTGCACTGGCACCTGCGACAGGAGCCGGTGGACCAGGCCTTCTGGCGAAGCCGGATACTGGGCGAGCGTTAGGCCGCGACGCGCGCTTCTACGCCTCGCCGGCCAGCTTCTTCTCGTGATACCGCGAGTGCCAGTGAGCGTAGCCGAAGTAGACCACCAGGCCGATGCCCATCCAGATCACCAGCCGCAGCCAGGTGGGGACCGGCAGACCGCTGATCAGGAAGATACAACCTGCCACGCCCAACGGCGCGCTGATCCAGACGAACGGGACCTTGAAGGCCCGGGGCAGGTTTGGTTGGCTGATGCGCAGATACATGACGCCGCCACAGATCAGGGCGAAGGCCAGGAGCGTGCCCATCGAAACCAGCTCGCCCAGGATGCCGATCGGGAAGAGACCGCCGACAATCGCCGCGAAGGCCGTGACGATGACCGTGCCCCAGATGGGCGTGCGGGTGCCCGGGTGCACCGTGCCGAACAACGGCGGCAAGAGGCCATCGCGACTCATGGCGAAGAAGATGCGCGACTGGCCGTAGAGCAGCGACAGGATCGTGGAGGCCAGACCGATGGCGACGGCCATGTTCACGGCCTGCCGCAGCCACTCCATCCCCGGGATCATGCCCATGGCGGTGGCGACCGGGTGGTCGTTGTTGAGCGTGGTGTAGGGCTGGAGGCCGGTGATCACCAGCGCCATCAGCAGGTACAGAATCGTGCAGATGCCCAGCGAGAGCAGGATCGCGATCGGCATGGTCTTGCCGGGATCCTTGGCTTCCTGGGCGCCAGTGGAGACGGCCTCAAAGCCTATGTAAGCGAAGAAGATCACACCGGCCGCGGTCAGGATGCCGCCATAACCGAAGTGGCCGGGCTCATCGCCCACGGCCGGCACGCGTTCCGGAATCAACGGGCTCCAGTATTCGGGATGCACGTGACCAAGGCCGATCACGATCACCGCTATGACGATCATCACCTTGAAGGAGACGATCAGGTTGTTAACCAGGGCGCTCTTGGTGACGCCGGAGATCAGAACCGCACCCATCAGGGTGACGATACCCATGGCCGGGATGTTCAGGGTGCTGCCAGTCGCCACCAGATGGTTGCCGACGAAGTCATAGGGCGCCTTGCTCCACTGCTCGGGCAGCCCCATCCCGAAGCCCTGCAGCATGTCGTTGAAGTGCCCGGCCCAGCCCGCCGAAACGGTCGCCGCCGCCAGACCGTATTCGAGGATGAGGTCCCAGGCGATGAGCCAGGCGATGAACTCGCCCAGCGTTGCATAGGTATAGGTGTAGGCCGACCCCGACACCGGGATCATGGCCGCCAGTTCGGCGTAGCACATGGCCGCGAAAACGCAGACCACGCCGGCCAGCACGAAGGAGAGAAAAATCGCAGGCCCCGCGTTCAACGCCGCCTGCTGGCCGGTCAGCACGAAGATGCCGCCGCCGATGACGCCGCCGATTCCGAGCAAGGTCAGCGACGGCCAGCCGAGGCCGCGCTTGAGCGTGTGAGTCCCATCCTCGGCCGCCTGGGCTAGCAGCGCCTCGATCGGTTTTTTCGTGAAAAGTTTCATGCTGTCCCCCTGGCCCCTCTCCCCGGGGCGGATGGTTAAGATAGACACCGCTTTTCGATTACCGCAACGCCCGCTTTGCATTCGCGGGCGCGGCGCCGATATATGCGGCATGGAAAGTCCGATTCAGGCGATGATCGCGCCGGTCACCCCCCTGCAGCAGAACTGCACCATCGTCTGGTGCGCGAAGACCAAAAAGGCCGCCATCATCGACCCGGGCGGCGAGGTCCCGCGCCTGCTGGCGGCCATCGAGGAACTGGGTCTGACGCTGGAAAAGATCTGGGTCACCCACGGTCACATGGATCATGCAGGCGGCGTGGCGGCGCTGAAGGAAGCCACTGGTGTTCCCATCGAAGGCCCCCATCCGGACGACCAGTTCTGGATCGACCAGATCGAGGAGGCCGGCCAGCGCTATGGCATGCCGGACGCCCGGCCCTTCACCCCGGACCGCTGGCTCTACGACGGCGATGTGGTGACCCTGGGCGAGACCGAGTTCGAGGTTTTTCACTGCCCAGGCCACACGCCCGGCCATGTGGTGTTCTTCCACCGCCAGGTCGGTTTCGCGCAAGTTGGTGATGTGCTCTTCCAGGGCTCCATCGGACGCACGGATTTTCCACGCGGGAACTATCAGCAGCTGCTCTACTCAATTACCGGCAAACTCTGGCCGCTGGGCGAACGCGTTCAGTTCGTTCCAGGCCACGGCCCGATGTCGAGCTTCGGTCAGGAGCGGCGGACCAATCCCTTCGTGGCGGACCAGGTCCTCGCCGCCGGCGGGCTGGCGATGGGCAACAGTTCCGGTCCGGGCTGACTTTCCCTTTCACCGCAACGGCTTTGCCTATCCATGCGCGCCCAGGTCGCGCAAGCTTGGCCGGAACGCTAGCCGCCACAATGGTTTGCCCCTATATTTCAGATTCGTAATTCCCAGGTCACCCGCCCCTGACAAGAAGCGGGCATGGACGCAGATATGGAAAACGAAGGCCGGGGCGCTCGGATCCTCATTGTGGACGACGACCCGGGGATCCGGGACGTGGTCTCGGACTTCCTGAATCGCCACGGCTATGAGGTTGAAACCGCCGCCGACGCACCGTCGATGGAAAAGGCGCTGGCCCAGGGTCCGGTCGACCTGATCGTGCTCGACGTCATGCTGCCGGGCGAAGACGGACTGGCCATCTGCCGCCGTCTTTCCAAGCCCGACGGCCCGGCGATCATCATGCTCTCGGCCATGGGCGAGGAAACCGACCGCATCGTCGGCCTCGAGCTCGGCGCCGACGATTACCTGCCCAAGCCCTGCAACCCGCGTGAGCTTCTCGCCCGCATCCGGGCCGTTCTGCGCCGCCGGCGCGAGCCTCGCGGCGCCGACGAAGGCATCGGGGCGACCTGCGAGTTCGCCGGCTGGAAACTCGATCTCGTCCGCCGCGAGCTGCGCACGCCCGAGGGCGTGGCGGTAAACCTTTCCTCCGGCGAATTCTCGCTGTTAAGGGTGTTCGTCGAACGGCCTCAACGGGTGCTGACCCGCGACCAATTGCTCGACTTCGCCCGCGGGCCCGACACCGAGGCCTATGACCGGGCCATCGACGTACAGATCAGCCGCCTGCGCAAAAAGCTGGAAGACGGACCGGGCGGTCAGGAACTGATCCGCACCATTCGCAACGAAGGCTACATGTTCACCGCCAAGGTGACCCGCAAGTGATCTTCAAGCGCAATCGCGCTGCGGTCGACGCCTCTCTCTTCGTTCAGGTCGTCGCCCTGATGGCCGGCGCCCTGATCCTGGCCCAGGCGACAAACCTGATTGTGCTCTATCGCGACCCGCCGCGACCGGAAATGAGCCCGGCCAGCGACATCGCCGCCGCGTTCATGGGCAAAAAAATTCCAGACGCCCAGATCAAGCTGACCGCCAAGACTGTGGCCGAATCGCCGGTCAAGGAGCCGGTGCCGAACCGGTCCATTCCAGGACGCGAACTTCGCCGCGGAATCGCCCATCACATCGAACTTGCCGGCGGGCCGAAGATCGAGGTCACCGAAATCCGGTTCGAGGACAACGCCCGGCGCTGGTACGGCGAGCGGCTGGTCGGCAACCGCCCGGCCAATTTCCAGTTCGACCGGGAAGACCCTCCGGCGTTCGCGCCCTTCACCATCGCCATCCATCAGGCCGATGGAACCTGGCGGGTGATCAAGTCGTCCGGCCTGCTGCTCGATCCCTGGCAGCGGCGGGCGGTGCTGACCTTCGCCATCACCTTCCTGGTCGTGCTGATCGTCGCCTATCTGTTCGTCATCCGGCTTACCCAGCCGTTCACGCGCCTGGCGGAAGGCGCCGATCGCCTCGGCCGTGATCCCAATGCTCCGCCGCTGGGCGTCTCGGGCCCCCGAGAGGCGCGCGCCGCCGCCCGCGCCTTCAACGTCATGCAGGAGCGTCTGCGCCGTTACGTCGATGACCGCACCGCCATGGTCGGCGCCATCGCCCACGATCTGCGCACGCCGCTGACGCGCCTACGATTCCGCATCGAAAGCCTGCCGGACGATCAGAAGGCCACGATGTCGACCGACCTCGACCAGATGGAAGCCATGGTCGCGGCCACCCTTTCCTTTGTGCGTGACGCGACGCAAGCGGCCCAACGCACCAAGCTCGAGCTCTCGTCCGTGCTGGAAAGCCTCGCCGACGAGATGAGCGATATGGGCTCAAGCGTCACCATGGAACGGTCCGACAAGGTGGTGGTTGAAGGCGACCCCGTGGCGCTTAAGCGCCTGTTCGGCAACCTGCTCGACAACGCCGTCAAGTACGGCAAGGCCGCGCGCGTGCGGGTGTTCAAGGAAGACGACCACGCCATCGTCGAGATCGACGACGATGGCCCCGGCGTGCCCGAAGCCGAAAAGGAACGGGTATTTGAGCCCTTCTATCGCCGCGAGCCTTCGCGCAACCGCGACACCGGCGGCATTGGCCTGGGCCTCGCCGTGGTGCGCACCGTCGCCCGCGCCCACGGCGGCGACGCCGAACTCATCAACCGCGATGGCGGCGGGTTGACGGCTCGGGTGAGTTTGCCCGTTTAGGCGCTGCGCCTTTCCCTCCCGCTCGTCGGGAGCGTGGCTCGCCGAAGGCGAGACGGGTGGGCTATTCGCATATGGGCAGTTGCCCACCCTGGTTGCTTCGCAACCTGTCCCTCCCGACAAGCGGGAGGGAAAGTGTTATCCAGCTTCGGCCGGAATAATCGTCACGCTCTCACCACACCCGCAGGCGTCGGTTTCGTTGGGATTGCGGAAGACGAATTTGGACGCCAGTTTCGTCGCTTCGTAGTCGATCACGGACCCGACGAGGAACAGCACCGCCTTGGGCTCGATCAGGATGGTGACGCCCTTGTCCTCGATCACCTCGTCCAGCGGCTGGCGGTCGGCGGCGTATTCGAGGGTGTATTCCTGCCCCGCGCAGCCGCCGTTCTTCACGCCGACGCGCAGGCCCGCATAAGGTTTCTCCGCCCGGGCCATGATCTCCGACACGCGCGCGGCGGCGGCCTCCGTCAGCGTGACGACCTTGGAGCGTTCGCGGCGAGCTCTCGGGACGACCTGATCCATCAGAACATGTTCAGTTGCAGGCGGGCTTCGTCGGACATCATCGACTGGTCCCACGGCGGATCGAAGGTGAGGTTGACGGTGGCTGACTTCAAACCCTCGACCTGCAGGGCCGCATCGCGCACCCAGTCGGGCATCTCGCCCGCCACCGGGCAACCGGGCGCGGTCAGTGTCATGTCGATGACCACGTCGCGGTCGTCGGAAATGTCGACCTTGTAGATCAGGCCCAGCTCATAGATGTCGACCGGAATTTCCGGATCGAACACCGTCTTCAGCTGCACGATCAGGTCATCGGTCAGCCGGTCCAGTTCCGCTTTGGGAATGGCGCTTTGGGCGGGTTTGATTTCGGTTGCGTCGTCCATCAGGCAAAAAACGTCCGGGTTTTGTTGAGGGCGGACACGAACGAGTCGGCCTCCTCAAGGGTGTTATATAGGGCGAAGGAGGCGCGGGCGCTCGACGTGGCGCCAAATCGCCGCATCAGGGGCTCGGCGCAGTGGGTTCCGGCGCGGACAGCCACGCCTTGCCGGTCGAGGATCTGGGCGACATCGTGGGCGTGGGCGCCCTCGATATTGAAGGTGAAGATCGCGCCCTTGCCCGGCGCGGTTCCATAGCGCTTCAGCCAGTTGGCGCCGTTCAGGCCTTCTTCCACCCGGGCCAGCAGGGCGTGTTCGTGGGCGGCGATGGCTGGCCGGTCGAGGCCCTCCAGCCAGGTGATCGCAGCCGCCAGACCAATGGCCTCGACGATGGGCGGCGTGCCGGCCTCGAAGCGGTTGGGCGGATCGGCGTAGGTAATGGCGTCGCACGCCACCGATGAAATCATGTCGCCGCCGCCCTGATAGGGCTGCAGGGCCGCCAGCCACTCGGCTTTGCCATAGAGCACGCCGATGCCGGTGGGCCCGTAGAGCTTGTGGCCCGAGAAGGCGTAGAAATCGGCGTCCAGCGCCTGCACATCGACCGGCAGGTGCACGGCGCCCTGGGCCCCGTCGACCAGCACCAGAGCGCCCGCGGCGTGGGCAGCGTCGATGATCTCGCGCACCGGATTGATGGTCCCCAGCACATTCGACATGTGGGTGATGGCCACCATGCGGGTTCGTTCGGTGAAGAGCCCGGGCAACGCCGCCATGTCCAGAGAGCCGTCGTCCAGCACGGGGATGAATTTCAGCACCACACCGGCCCGCTCGCGCAGGAAGTGCCAGGGCACGATATTGGCGTGGTGCTCCATCTCGGTGAGCAGAATCTCGTCGCCGGCTTTCAGGGTGGCGCCGAAGGACGAGGCCACCAGGTTGATCGCCTCGGTCGTGCCCTTGGTGAAAACGATCTCGGCACTCGATTTCGCATTCAGGAACCGCCGCACCGTCTCGCGCGCGGCCTCGAAGGCGTCGGTGGTCTCATTGGCCAGGGTGTGCAGCCCGCGGTGCACATTGGCGTAGGTCTCGCCCATGGCCTTGGCGACCGCGTCGATGACCACCTTCGGTTTCTGGGCCGAGGCGCCGCTATCCAGATAGACCAGCGGATGACCGTTGATCCGCCGTGAGAGGATCGGGAACTCGGCGCGGATGGCGTGGGGGTCGAAACTCAAGTCAACCCCCGCAACTTTTCGCTCGCCCACGTCCGCGCCACGTCGCGCGCGCCGTCGTGTTCGATGCGGTCGATGACCTCGCCGATGAAGGCTTCGGTCAGGAGAGCGCGGGCCTCAGCCAAGGTCATGCCGCGCTGGCGGGCGTAAAAGATCGCCTGCTCGTCCAGCTGGCCGACAGTGTTGCCGTGAGCGCAGGCGACGTCGTCGGCAAAGATCAGCAGTTCGGGCTTGGAATCCACCTCGCCCCGGTCGTCGAGGATCAGGGCGTGATGGCCCATTTTCGCGTCCGTTTTGTCGGCCCCGCGCTCGACGGTGATGCGGCCCTGGAAGACGCCGCGGCCCTGTCCGGCCACCGCGCCTTTGGTCAGCTGGTCGGTGGTTCCGCCTTCGCCTTTGTGGGTAACGGTGCTGGTCAGGTCGGTGTGGCGTTTCTCGCCGACCAGATAGACGCCATCCAGGCGCACAGCGGCGCCCGCGCCCGGATGGGCCAGCCGTGTCTCGATCCGCTGGCGTTTGGCGCCGATCGCCAGTGTCGTCTGGGCAAACTTCGAGCCCGCACCGATCCCGACCCGCGCCAGAGTAACGGCGATAGCGTCGGCGGCTTCGGTGGCGACGACCACTCGTTCCAAGACCGCGCTGGCGCCCAGGGTGATATCCATCTCAACGTCGGTGATGTAGCCGGCCCCAAAGCTCTCGTGGCTTTCCAGCAAGGTGAGTTCGGCGCCTTCAGCGACGGTGACGGCCACATCCGCGCTGTGGGACGTGCCTTCGGCGCGCGAGATCAGCCGGAGGGCGATGGTTTTCTTCTCGCCGGCCGCCAGGTGGATACGGGCTGAACCGCCGTTGATGACCAGCATGGTCTCGGAGCAGACCGCCGCGAACGGCCCCTCGCCCCGCGCCGAGGCGTCCGGCGAGGCGGGCGGGATGGCGCGGATCAACCCGCGCAGATCGCTCCAGCGCCAGTCCTCGTCGCGCCGCGACGGCAGTTCGGCGAGATCGCCGGTTTCGAGGGCTCGTGAAAGGCTCATGCGGCGTACTTGTCGTAGCCTTCCGCTTCGAGCTGGTGGGCCAGTTCCGGCCCGCCAGACGCGGCGATCCGCCCGGCGGCCAGCACATGCACCTGATCCGGTTTGATGTAGTCCAGCAGGCGCTGATAGTGGGTGATGATCAGCATCGAACGGTCCGGCGAACGCAGCGCATTAACCCCGTCGGCGACGACCTTAAGGGCGTCGATATCGAGACCGGAATCGGTTTCATCGAGGATGAGAAAGCGCGGCGAAAGCATCGCCATTTGAAAGATTTCCATGCGTTTCTTCTCACCACCGGAAAAGCCCACATTCAGCGGCCGTTTCAGCATGTCGAAGTCGATCTTCAGCGATTTCGCGACTTCGCGCGCGCGCTTCAGAAATTCCGGCGCCGAAACCTCGTCCTCGCCGCGGGCCTTCTTCTGGGCGTTCAACGCCGTGCGCAGGAAGGTCAGGCCGGGCACGCCGGGGATCTCGATGGGATACTGGAACGACAGGAAAACGCCCTTCGCCGCCCGCTGGTCAGGCTCCAGCGCCAGCAGGTCTTCGCCGTCGAGGGTGACGGTTCCGTCCGTGACCTCGTAGCCCTCGCGACCGGTGAGCACATAGGACAGCGTCGACTTCCCCGCCCCGTTCGGCCCCATGATGGCGTGCACCTGCCCCGCAGGAACCGACAGCGTCAGACCTTTAAGAATCTCGGTTCCGCCGACCGTGGCGTGGAGGTTTTGGATTTCAAGCATTAGCCTACGCTACCTTCCAGCGAGATCGCCACCAGCTTCTGGGCCTCCACCGCGAACTCCATCGGCAGTTCCTGCAGCACTTCGCGAACGAATCCGTTGACCAGCAGGGCGACAGCGTCCTCTTTCGAAAGGCCGCGCTGCTGGGCGTAGAAGAGCTGGTCTTCGGACAGGCGCGTCGTCGTCGCCTCGTGTTCGAAGTGCGCGGTGGCGTTCCGCGCCTCGATATAGGGCACGGTGTGGGCGGCGCAGGTCTTGCCGATCAGCAAACTGTCGCACTGGGTGAAATTGCGCGCGTTGGCCGCCTTGTGGTTGGTCGAAACCAGGCCGCGGTAGGTGTTGGACGAGGCGCCCGCACTGATGCCCTTGGCGATGATGCGCGATTTCGTGTCGCGGCCCAGGTGGATCATCTTGGTGCCGGTGTCGGCCTGCTGGTGGCCGTTGGTCACGGCGATGGAATAGAACTCGCCGGACGAGCCGTCGCCGCGCAGGATGCAGGACGGGTATTTCCAGGTGATGGCCGACCCCGTCTCGACCTGGGTCCACGACACCTTGGCCCGGTCGCCGCGGCAGTCGGCGCGCTTGGTGACGAAGTTGTAGATGCCGCCCTTGCCGGTGACCGGATCGCCGGGAAACCAGTTCTGGACGGTGGAATATTTGATCTCGGCGTCGTCCAGCGCCACCAGCTCGACCACGGCGGCGTGCAGCTGGTTTTCATCGCGCATCGGCGCAGTGCAGCCTTCCAGATAGGAAACGTAAGCCCCCTTGTCGGCAATGATCAGGGTGCGTTCGAACTGGCCGGACTGGGCAGCGTTGATGCGGAAATAGGTGGAAAGCTCCATCGGGCAGCGCACGCCCGGCGGCACATAGACGAAACTGCCGTCCGAAAAGACCGCGCTGTTCAGGCAGGCATAGTAGTTGTCGGAAACCGGCACGACCGAGCCCATGTACTGGCGCACGAGATCGGCGTGATCGCGGATGGCCTCGCTCATCGGGCAGAAGATCACCCCGACGGCGGCCAGTTCCTTCTTGAAGGTGGTGACCACCGAAACGGAGTCGAACACCGCATCGACCGCGTATTTCGGCGCGCCCTGCACGCCCAGCAGCACTTCCTGCTCGCGCAGGGGAATACCCAGCTTCTTATAGGTTTCCAGAAGCTGCGGATCGACCTCATCGAGGCTCTTGGGCCCGACCTTTTCCTTGGGCGCGGCGTAGTAATAGGCGTCCTGAAAGTCGATCTTCGGATAGTGGACATTGGCCCATTCGGGTTCGTCCAGAGCGAGCCAACGTTCGAACGCTTCCAGCCGCCATTGCAGCATCCATTCGGGCTCGTCCTTCTTGGCCGAGATGTAGCGGACGGTGTCGGAGGTCAGGCCCTTGGGCGCGAACTCGGTCTCGATGTCGGTGACAAAGCCGTGCTCATAGGCTTCGAGCGCCTTGACCTGATCGACGGTTTTCTTGACGGCGGCCATCAGGAGGCCATCCTTCTGGCCTGGTGCTTTTCAAATGCATTCAGCCAGACATCGCCGCAGGTTTTCCAGTCCTGGGCCGCGCTGGCCCAGCCGCCGGAGACGCGGATGGCGTTGGCGGCCAGATCTTCACGGCCCATGGCGGCGACGGTGGCCGACGGCTTCAGCTTGCCGGACGAGCAGGCGGGGCCGGCGCTGACCATCACGCCAGCCAGATCCAGGCTCATGACCTGCAGCGTGCTCTCATAGCCGGGCATGGCGAAACCAAGGGTCTGTGGCAGGCGCGGAACTTCAGCGCCAAAAGCAATCGCGCCGACGGCTTCGACCCGGGTCTGCAGATCATCGCGCCAGGCCGATTGCGCAGCCATCTTCGGCAGGTCGCGCGTCGCGGCTTTCGCCGCCGCCGCCATGCCGGCGATGCCTGGAACGTTCTCGGCGCCGCCCCGACGGCCCTGTTCCTGACCGCCGCCGTGGATCAGCCGCGACAGCTTCGAGCGCGGCCCGGCGGCCAGCGCTCCCACCCCGAACGGCGCGCCGATCTTGTGGCCGACCAGGGCCATGGTGTCGGCGCCCAATTCATTGAAGTGGATGGCGATTTTGCCGACCGCGCCGACCGCATCGACGTGCAGCCAGCCGCCGGCCTCGCGCACGAGCGCCGAAGCCTCGACCACCGGCTGAATGACCCCGGTCTCGTTATTGGCCAGCATCAGGCAGACCAGCGCCTTGCCGGGCTTGGCCAGCGCATCCGCCAGCCAGTTCAGATCGGCCACACCCTGACCATCCACAGGCCACACCTCAATCAACGGCGACTTGGCCCGGCCATTTTCGGACACGGCGGCATGTTCGGTGGCGCCCAGAATGATCCGATCGAAACCCGCCAGCACAGCGCTTTCGATGGCGAGTGCATTGGATTCGGTGCCGCCACTGGTGAAGGTGATCGAGGCCGGCTTCACCGCCACGAAGCCGGCCACATCCGTCCGCGCCTGTTCGACCAGCGCCCGCGCCGCCCGGCCCGCCGCATGCACAGAGGCCGGATTGCCCAGCAGGTCCATGGCTGCATTGGCCGCCGCCCTCGCCTCGGGCCGGATCGGCGCGGTGGCGTTATAATCCAGGTAGACGGCCATCAGGCGGCCTCCGCGCTGGCTGAGACTTTGGCGCCCACGCGGCCCTTGGCGACATCTTCCAGACTGACGCCGGCCAGGAAAGTTTCGATCTGCTCGCCCATCTGGGCCCATAGGTCATGGGTCGCGCAGCGCGCGCCGCCCTTCATGCAGCCCTTTTCGTGCATGGCGCAGCGCGTAGCCCGCAGGGGCTCGTCCACCGCATGCACCACATCAGCGACACTGGTTTCGCCCGCCGACTTCGCCAGCCGGTAGCCGCCGCCGGGCCCGCGCACGCTCTCAACCAGCCCCCGCCGCTTCAGGCGCGCGAACAGCTGCTCAAGGTATGACAACGAGATTTGTTGGCGCTCGGCGATCTCGGCCAGGGCCACGGCTCGCCTGCCGCCCACCGCCGAATGACCGGCGAGGTCGGTCATCGCCATCACGGCGTAACGTCCCTTGGTGCTGAGTTTCATGGCGTGCCTTCAGAGAAATCTCGCGTTTTGAAGGCGGCTTGTGTTAGCAACCGCCCCTTGCGCATGGCTGTCATGTAGAAAGACCAAGCGCATTGGTCAACTATTATGGAGATTGCGAGTGCCTGAGGTGATTCTGACCGGCGGAGCCGGACGAATCGAAGGCCGCTATAATCCCGGCAAGACGTCGAACGCGCCGGTCGCCCTGATCCTGCCGCCGCACCCCAAGGCCGGCGGCAATATGGACTATCCGGTCGTCGCCCAGCTTTACCTGCTTTTCATGCAGCGGGGTTTCGCGACACTGCGCTTCAATTTCCGCGGCGTCGGCCGCAGCCAGGGTGAATTCGACGCCGGCATCGGTGAACTTTCGGATGCGGCCACCGCGCTCGACTGGCTGCAGGGCAACAACCCCACTGCTTCCCAGTGCTGGATCGCCGGCTATTCCTTCGGCGCCTATATCGGCATGCAGCTTCTGATGCGCCGGCCCGAGACTGACGGCTTCATCAGCGTCTCGCCGCCCGCCAATATGTACGATTTCTCGTTCCTGGCCCCCTGCCCGGCCTCGGGCCTCTTCCTGCACGGCACCAACGATCCGGTCACCCCGCCGCTGGAAGTCGACCGTGTGGTCGCCAAGCTGCGCACGCAAAAGGGCATCGTCATCGACTACGAACTGGTCGAAAACGCCACCCACTTCTGGGGCGGCCAGGTGGATGAGGTAGAGCGCCGCGTCGCGGCCTATCTCGACAAGCGGCTGGAAGAAAACCCCATCTAGCGCTCAACCCTCGGACTTGATCCGAGGGGAGCCGAAGGCGAGCGATAGCGCGACGCAAAATGCTCTTTCCCTCCCGCCTGTCGGGAGGGTGGCTCGGCGCAAAGCGTCGAGACGGGTGGGTCAACGGCGACAGGGGTGACCCACCCTGGTCGCTTCGCGACCTGTCCCTCCCAACTTCGTGGGAGGGAAAGCAGATTACGGCTCGACGATCACGCCGCCCGTCATCGGTTCGGATACCCCCGTCGTGCACGGGAAGCTGATCGGCAGGCCCAATCTTGTCCGCGCCGCCAGGTAGGCGAAGGCTTCGGCTTCGATCGAATCGCCGCGCCAACCGACTTCCTCGGCCGTCGTCACCGGAACGCCCGCCCGCGCGCCGATCTCGCGCATCAGCACCGGGTTGTGCCGCCCACCGCCGCAGGCGACCAGCCAGCCGGGCTTGACCGGCAAGGCGGCGACGCCCAGGGCCACGGTCTCAGCCGCGAAAGCCGTCAGGGTCGCGCAGGCGTCCTCGATGGACAGAGTCCGCACCGGAAAAAGTGAAAAATCGTATCGATCCAGAGACTTGGGACCAGGTGTTATGAAATAGGGATGGGCCAGAAGGATGGCCAGCGCGTCCTCGTCCACCTTGCCGGAAGCCGCCCAGCCGCCGTTTACGTCACATCGCTCGCTGGTGCGGCTCTGCACCAGCTGGTCGATCATGCCGTTGGCCGGGCCGGTGTCGAAGGCCAGGAGTTCGGCCTCGTTGCCGGTGAAGAGGGTGATGTTGCCCACCCCACCGAGGTTCAGCACCGCCACCGGCCGGTCGACGCCGGAGTAGCGGGCGAGCGCGGCGTGATAGACCGGCGCCAGCGGCGCACCCTGTCCGCCCGCCGCCACGTCGGCGCTGCGGAAGTCGCAGGCCACCGGCAGGTTCAGCCCCTTGGCGAGGATATTGGCGTCGCCCAGCTGCACCGTGCGCCCGGGCCGGCCGCCATCAGGCCTTTCGTGCAGCACCGTCTGACCGTGGAAGCCGACGAGATCGAGGTGGCTGGGCCTGATCCCCGCCTGATGCAGAAACTCGCGCGCGGCGGTCAGATGCTCCTGCGCCACGGCCCAGGACGCGGCGGCGAACGACGAGGGCCGCTTCTCGCCGCGTCCCCAGTTCTTCGCATCCTCGATGGCCCGCATCACCGCCGCACGGGTGGCGACCGTCAGCTTGCGCTCAGCCGCGGGGCCAAAGGCGATGATCTCGCGCCCATCGGTCTCCAGCACGGCCATGTCGACCGCGTCGAGCGATGTCCCGCTCATGAAGCCCAGCACTTTCATGAGAGCTTGACTGCCATATGGGGCGCGGAGTAGCTAGCCGCCCCATGATCGCCCCGGCCACCCGCCAAACCTATTATTACCGCACGCAGCTTTAGCGCGCGGCCGCGATCCCCTGCCGCTTCTTTTAGCCGGCAGAACAACCCTGATGCTCTCCGGCCTCCATCTGCTAGAGAGACGTCCCATGACCGCCTTCAAGTCCGAATTCCTGAGAACGCTGCAAGAGCGCGGCTTCATCCACCAGATCACCCATCCGGAAGAGCTGGATGCGGCGGCGAGCAAGGGGATCGTTCCCGCCTACATCGGCTTTGACGCCACGGCGTCTTCCCTGCACGTCGGTTCCTTAATTCAGATCATGATGCTGCGCCGCCTGCAGCAGGCCGGTCACAAGCCGATCGTCATCATGGGCGGCGGCACCACCAAGGTGGGCGATCCGTCGGGCAAGGACGAAAGCCGCCAGTTGCTCGACGATGCGGCCATCCAGGGCAACATCGCCTCGATCCGCACGGTGTTCGAAAAATTTCTCAGCTTCGGCAACAAGCCTACCGACGCGATCCTGGTCGATAATGACGAGTGGCTGTCGAAACTCGGCTACATCGAGTTCCTGCGCGAATACGGCGTACACTTCACCATCAACCGCATGCTGAGCTTTGACTCCGTCAAGCTGCGGCTTGAGCGTGAACAGCCGCTGACCTTCATCGAATTCAACTACATGCTGATGCAGGCGGTCGACTTCCTGGAGCTGTCGCGCCGCTACAATTGCCAGCTGCAGATGGGCGGCTCGGACCAGTGGGGCAATATCCTCAATGGCGTCGAGCTGATCCGCCGGGTCGATCAAAAACCGGCGTTCGGGCTGACGACGCCCCTGCTGGCCACCTCGTCCGGCGCGAAGATGGGCAAGACGGCCAAGGGCGCGGTCTGGCTGAACGCGGACATGCTGAGCCCCTACGATTACTGGCAGTTCTGGCGCAACACCGAGGATGGCGACGTGGGCCGCTTCCTGCGCCTGTTCACCGACCTGCCGCTGGATGAGATCGCAAAGCTCGAAGCGCTCGAAGGGGCCGGCATCAACGAGGCCAAGAAGACCCTGGCGGATGCGGCCACCACCCTGCTCCACGGCGCGGACGCCGCCCGCACCGCGCGAGACGCCGCCGAAAAGGCCTTCGAACAGGGCGCGCTTTCGGCCGACCTGCCGACGGTGGAGATCCACAAGGGCGAAATCGCCGCCGGCATGCCGCTGGCGACCATGACCATGCGGGCCGGGTTGGCGACGTCGGGCGGCGAGGCCCGGCGCCTGGCCCAGGGCGGCGGCCTGCGCCTCAACGACAAGCAGGAAATGGACGGCGCCCGGATCATCACCCTGGCCGACGAAGGACCGGGCGGGGTGTTCAAACTGGCGGCGGGCAAGAAGAAGATCGTGCTGGTGAAGGCGGTCTAAGCCGGCTTGAACTTCAGCGCGTAGCCGTTGTTGCAGTAGCGCAGGCCCGTGGGGCGCGGGCCGTCCGGGAAGACGTGGCCGTGGTGGCCCAGGCACCGGGCGCAGTGGTACTCGGTGCGGATTTCCAGCAGCTGGCGGTCGACCTTCACGCCGATGTTTTCCTTGATGACGTCAAAGAAGCTCGGCCAGCCGTCGTGCTCGAACTTCCACTCCGACTTGAACAGCGGCAGGTCGCAGCCGGCGCAGCTGTAGGTCCCCTTGCGGCGCTCGTTGTTGAACGGCCCGGTGTCGGGATACTCGGTGTCCTCGTGGCGCAGGATGCCATAGGCCTGACCCGGCAGCTTCTGGCGCCACTGGGCTTCGGTGAAGGTGCGCTCAGGCGCGGTCCTGTAGCGGGCCTCGTTGGCGGCAGTGGCGATATTGGGATTGTCGGCGGCGACGCCGGGCCCGCAGGCGGCCAGGCCCAACAGGGCGGAGCCGCCCAACAGCAGGGTGCGGCGGTCATAGGTGGGTTGCATGCTCATGCCCTTTTTTTACTCAGCAATTGCGGCGAAAGTCGCGCAAAAACCCGCCGCGGTCAAAGGCCGGAGGCTTCGCCGAGACCCAGCATCAGATTGAGGTTCTGCACCGCGGCTCCGGCCGCGCCCTTGCCGAGGTTGTCGAGCTGGGCGGTCAGCATGATCTCGTCGGCATTGCCGAACACGAACAGCCGCATCCGGTTGGTGCCGTTCAGCGCTTCGGGCTCAAGGGTTTTGAGGCCCGCGGCCTCGTCCAGCGAGGCCACCTCGACAAATTGTTCGCCTTGGTAGGCGCGCGACAGGCTCGCCTGCAGGTCAGCCATGGACGGCTTGCCCTGCAGCGCACGGGTGAGCAGCGGGATATTGACCAGCATGCCCTGCGCGTAGCGGCCCACGGACGGGGCGAACAGCGGCCGGTGCTTCAGGCCCGCATGCAGCACGATCTCGGGCACATGCTTGTGGGTCAGGCCCATGGCGTAGAGCCGGAACGGCGTCTCGACATAATTCGGCGCGGCCTTGTCCTCGAACTCGGCGATCATCGACTTGCCGCCGCCCGAATAGCCCGACACCGCATTGATGGTCACCGGATGGTCGGCCGGAACCAGACCGTCGCGGACGAGCGGCGCGAGCAGCGCAATCGCGCCGGTCGAATAGCAGCCGGGATTCGATACCCGCGTTGAAGCGGTGATCGCAGCCCGCTGACCGGGCGCCATCTCGGGAAACCCGAAGGTCCAGCCCGGCGCGACCCGGTGCGCCGTCGAGGGATCGACGATCTTGACCGCCGGATTGGTGATCAGCGCCACCGCTTCGCGCGCCGCATCGTCCGGCAGGCAAAGGATCACCGCATCGGCGGAATTCAACAGTTCCGCCCGCGCCTCGGCATCCTTGCGCCGCACGGGGTTGATGGAAAGCAGGATGATGTCCGCGCGCCCGGCCAGACGCTCGCGGATCTGCAAACCCGTGGTTCCGGCTTCGCCATCGATGAATACGGTTGCGGACATTATCGTCTCCGAAAAAGAAAAAGGGCGCCGCGGTTTCCCGAAGCGCCCTTTTTGATCTTGGGTCGTGAAACCCTCGAACTAGCGCTTCGAGAACTGGAAGGAACGGCGAGCCTTGGCCCGGCCGTACTTCTTGCGCTCGACGACGCGGCTGTCGCGGGTCAGGAAGCCGTGCGGCTTCAAAAGTGAGCGCAGGCCCGGCTCGTAATAAGTCAGAGCCTTGGAGATGCCGTGACGCACCGCGCCGGCCTGGCCGGAAAGGCCCGAGCCCTGGACCGAGACAACGACGTCGAACTGGCCTTCGCGGTTGGTCACCTGGAAAGGCTGGGCGAGCATCATGCGCAGCACGGGGCGGGCGAAGTAGATCGTCTGGTCGCGGCCGTTGATGGTCATCACGCCCTTGCCCGGCTTGATCCAGACCTTGGCGATGGCGTTCTTGCGCTTGCCGGTCGCATAGGCGCGGCCTTGCTTGTCGATCTTGGGCTCGGCGGGGGCGATGGCGACGGCGGTCGGGGAAAGCTCGGCCAGCGCGTCCATTCCTTGGGATTCGGACATCAGGCTTGGCTCCGGGCGTTCTTGGCGTTCAGGGATTTGAAGTCGATGACTTCGGGGTTCTGGGCCGCATGGGTGTGATCGGGGCCTTTGAAGAGACGCAGGTGGGTCATCTGACCGCGCGCCAGCGGGCTTTCCTTGGGCATCATCCGCTCAACGGCCTTTTCGAGAATTCGCTCGGGGAACCGGCCGGACAGGATGTAGCCCGCCTTGCGCTCCTTCACCCCGCCCGGGAAACCGGTGTGGTGATAATAGACCTTCTGGTCGAGCTTGCGGCCCGTGAACTTCACCTTGTCGACGTTGGTGACGATCACATAGTCGCCGTTGTCGACGTGCGGGGTGTAGGTGGCGGTGTGCTTGCCGCGCAGGCGCATGGCGATGAAGCTCGCCAGCCGGCCGACGACAACGCCCTCGGCGTCGACGACGATCCATTTGCGGGTCACGTCCGCCGGCTTCAGCGAAGCGGTGGTGTGGGTGTTCATTGAAAACGGTTCCTCGAAAACAAGGGCGGGCTGTTACAGGCGGGAACGCGCCAAGTCAACCGCGTTTACCCGCATCCAAGCCTTATAAATAAAGCCGTTGAGGCCTGCGGTAACATAATACCTTATTTTCCGTCGTCATCCTCGGACTTGTTCCGAGGACCCATATCGAACAGACATCCGCCGGCGCGCGAAGCGCAAAATCCACACCGGCGGCCGGTGCGCATTTGGTTCTAAACCCAGGAACCGTAGAGATCGTCCCAATTGGGATTCTCCTCATCGATCAAGTTTGTCTTCCAGGCTCTCACCCAGTGCTTCATGGTCTTTTCGCGCTGGATCGCGGCGGTGATCGTCTCAAAGGCCTGATACCAAACCAGGCGCTTGCAGCCGTAGGTCTTGGTAAAACCAGGGATCACGCCTTCGCGGTGTTCCCACGCGCGGCGCGAGAGGTTGCTGGTCACGCCGATGTAGATCGTGCCGTACTTGCCACAGGCGACGATATAGACAGCGATGATCCCGTCACGGCTTACCATTTCGGAACAATACCAGAACATTTCGCGCGCTCCAAGCCGGCGCTTTAGCCCGCTCTCGTGCGTCAAATGGCGCTACGCGCCCTTCAGGGCATCTGGTCGATATGGGTCCTCGGGACAAGCCCGAGGATGACGACATTTTTGGTGCGTTAAAGCCGCCGCGCCCGCCAGGTGAACCAGACCGCCACCCCCAGCAAAAGCGTCGCCACGATCTGGTGGGCGATGGAAAGGCCCAGTGGGGCGACCATCCACAGGGTGACGACGCCGAGCACCACCTGGATGATCGCCAGCCCTCCCAGGGCGAAGGCCCCGCTGCGGACGGTGGGCTGGATAATTCGTGAATTGGCGGCGGACGCCATGAAGGCGGTCATCAAGATGAAAAGCAGGTAAGCCACCATGCGGTGGTGGAACTGCACCGACGGAGCGTTGTGGACCAGCGTCTGCCACAGGTCGCCCTTCCAATAGTGTTCGGGGAAGATATCCCCCCCCATCAGCGGCCAGTCGGTCAGGGTCTTGCCGGCGTCATTGGCCGCAACCAGCGCGCCCAGCATGGCCTGAAGGAAGATCAGGACGGTGAGCGCCAGGCCGACCCGCGCGAACGGCCCGGCGGCGACGCCCCTGCCCTTGCCAGCCTCGGCCTCAAGCCCGTTCCAGATCAGTGCGCCGAACAGGACGAGCGCCAGGCTCAAATGGACCATCAGCCGCTCAGGCGCGACCGAGACGCGCCCGGAAAGCCCGCTATAGACCATCCACCAGCCAACCAGACCCTGCAGCCCGCCGAGCAGCAGAAGCGCGAAACACCGCCAGATCAGCCGGCGCGGGATCATCCTGCGCGCCAGGAAGAAGATGAAGGGCACGATGAAGGCCACGCCCACCAGCCGGCCCAACTGCCGGTGCGACCACTCCCACCAGTAGATGAACCGGAACTCGGAGAGCGTCATGGTCGGATTGAGTTCGGAAAACTGCGGGATCAGCTTGTACTTGGCGAACTCGGCCGCCCAGGCCGCTTCGTTCAGCGGCGGCAAGGCGCCGGAGACCGGCCGCCACTCCGTGATCGACAGGCCCGAATCCGTCAGCCGCGTCGCGCCTCCCAGCACCACCATGCCCAGAACCAGGGCCGCCATGATGAAAAGCCACATGGCCACCGAGGAAGACCGGTCGTCTCGAAGGAAGGACGTCATACGCTGCTGTGGGTTCCGGGGCCGTCGTTGCGGCTAGGCTTTGAGGGATGAGGCCCATTAAGGGAAGGCACAATCTGTTGAACAATCTTGACGAGATCGGCTAGCAGTGCGGGCCATGCCCCAACGCCTCAAGAAGATCATCGGCGCCCTGGCCATTTGCGCCTTCGTGGTGTTCTGGATGGTGCTGACCGTCAGCCTCTCGGGCCTCGTCCCCAGGAACGTGATCGCCGAGACGATCTTCTACATCGTCATGGGCCTCGGCTGGGCGTTCCCGCTGATGCCGGTGCTGAAGTGGATGGAGAAGAAGTAGCGTCGATCTTTTCCGGCGGCGCGCGGGACAGCGCGAAACTCACCCCCATGATGACGGCCCACAGCAGGCCCAGAACGATCGCCACCCTGATGATCCAGGTGTTTCGGCTAACGGGCGGCTTGTCGTTCATCTCATCTCCTCGGATGGTCGGAGCGACAGGATTTGAACCTGCGACCCCTTGACCCCCAGTCAAGTGCGCTACCAGGCTGCGCCACGCTCCGAGCCTTCCGAGGCGCGCCTTATAGGGAAGCCCACAGGGCGCGGCAATCGCTTATCCCAGCAATCGGTCCAGCCGGGCCTTGGCGGTTTCCAGATCGGCCAGGGCGTCGAGCAATGCGCCCTGGGTCTGTGGCGTGCCCGCTGGTTTCGCGGCCGGCGGCGAAGGCGCGACCTCGGCCTGGACAGGAGCCTTTCTGGGCGGGAACGGATCCTCGCCCAAAAGGCGTTTCAGGCCTTCCTCGCGGTGCAGGCGCTGCACGCCCTTGATCGTATAGCCCTCGTCGTGAAGCAGGCGGCGCACGCCTTTCAGGATGGCGATATCCTGCGGACGGTAGAACCGGCGCCCGCCGGCCCGCTTCATCGGGCGGATGAACGAGAACTTACTTTCCCAGAACCGCAGCACGTGTTGAGCGACGCCGAGTTCGTCGGAGGCCTCAGAGATCGTACGAAAGGCGTCCGGTCCCTTGCTCATTGGCTATTTCGAGAGCGCGGAATCCACGCTGGCCTTCATCACCTGCGAGGCGCGGAAGCTGATCACACGCCGCGGTTCGATCGCGGCCGGCTCTCCGGTCTTGGGATTACGACCCATACGAGCGCGCTTTGAGCGCACCTGAAATACCCCGAAGCCCGAAAGTTTGACCTGTTCGCCGTTTTCGAGGGCCCCCACGACCAGCTCGAGCGTACGCTCAACCAGGCCCGCGCAATCCTGGCGCGACAGCCCGACTTCTTCATGCACCGCTTCACAGAGATCGGCGCGTGTTAGTGTTTCACTCATGATGACCCCTCGCCACCCTTCTTAACTTTTCTCTGATGACGCGAATATCGTGCCGAGTCAAAGGCTTCGAGTGCCTTTATAACCTCACCACGCAAGCGCCCCAGGTCAGACCCCCGCCCATGGCCTCCATAAGCAGCAATTGCCCGGGTTTTATGCGCCCGTCGCGCACCGCCTGATCCATGGCCAGCGGAATGGAGGCGGCCGAGGTATTGGCATGTTCGGCGACGGTCTGGATGACCTTGTTCTCGTCGATGCCCAGCCGGTGAGCGACGCCCGCCAGAATGCGCTGATTGGCCTGGTGCGGAATGAACCAGTCGACGTCGGCCACATCGATATTGGCCGCCTCGGCCGCGTCCAGTACGGCCTGGGAAATGTTAACGACCGCGTGCTTGAAAACCTGGTTGCCCTGCATGCGCAGCTTGCCGACCGTGCCGGTGGTCGAGGGTCCGCCGTCCACATAAAGAAGATCCTGCTTGGTCCCGTCGCACTTCAGCGAAAAGCCCAGCAGGCCCTTGTCGGTGTTGTCGCCCTTGCCTTCGCCCGGTTCGACCACCACCGCGCCCGCGCCGTCGCCGAACAGGATGCAGGTGCCGCGGTCTTCCCAGTCCATCAGCCGGGTCATGGCCTCGGCCCCGATGACCAGCGCGCATTTCGACAGGCCCCGCGCCGTAAACCCGTCGGCCACCGAAAGAGCGAACACAAAGCCCGAGCACACCGCCTGCACATCGAAAGCGATGCCGATCGGCGCGCCGATCTTGCGCTGAACCATCGAGGCGACCGAAGGGAAGGTCAGGTCCGCCGTGGTGGTCGCCACCACGATCAGATCGACCTCGGCGGCCGTGCGCCCAGCGGCGGCCAGGGCCCGCTTGGCGGCTTCCGTGGCCAGATCCGACACACCCTGATCGTCGGCGATCTTGTGGCGTTTGTGGATGCCGGTGCGCTCTCTGATCCACTCGTCGCTGGTGTCGACGAACTTGGCCAGGTCGTCGTTGGTGACCACCGTCTCAGGAAGATAGCCGCCCACACCGGTCAGGACGGACCGCAAAACCTTACTCAACTGACTTCTCCGGCCGCGGGCGGGTGCGCCAGCACGGTCATAAGCTGCTGCATATTGGCGTGTATCTCATCGGCGAATCGACTTTGCGCCACATCGGCGGCCACTAATATCGCATTCGCAAAGCCTTCGTCATTGGCCCCGCCGTGACTCTTGACCACCACGCCATTCAGCCCCAGCAGCGGGCCGCCGTTGACGGTGTTGGGATCGAGACGGTGCTTCAGCTTCTTCAGCGCCTGGTTGGCGATCAGGGCGCCCAGCTTGGACATCAGCCCCGAGGTGAAGGCCGCGCGCATCTCCGAGCCGATGAACCGAGCCGTACCCTCGGCGGTCTTCAAGGCGACGTTGCCGGTAAAGCCGTCGGTGATCACCACATCGACGACGCCTGAGCTGATGTCGGTGCCCTCGACAAAACCCCGGTAGTCGATCGGCAGGCCGCCATCGCGCAGGATGGCGTGGGCCTCGCGCAGTTCTTCGTGCCCCTTCTGGTCTTCCGAGCCGATGTTCAAGAGGCCGACGGTCGGCCTGGGCACGGCGTGCACTGCGCGGTGGAAGGCCTCGCCCATGATCGCGAAATCGACCAGGCGCTCGGCGTCACAGCCGACATTGGCGCCGACATCCAGCACGGTGGTCGACCCGTGCATGGACGGCCAGCTGGCGACGATGGCCGGACGGTCGAGATCCGCAGCCATGCGCAGCAAGAGCTTGGAAATCGCCATCAGCGCGCCGGTGTTACCCGAAGAGACCGCGGCGATCGCCTCGCCGTTTTTCACCGCCTCGACGGCATTCCACATGGACGAGCCCTTGCCCCGGCGCATCGCCTGGGCGGGCGGATCGTCGCTGCTGATCACCAGGTCCGAATGGCGGATGTCGCAAAGATCGGCGATCCTTTTGGAGCGGCCCAGCTGGGCCGCGATGCGCGCCTCATCGCCACAGAGCAGGAAACGCACATTGCGCCCCTCCAGCAGCCTGGCGGCCCGGGCGACGCCCGGTATGGTGACCGATGGCCCGTGATCGCCGCCCATGGCGTCGATGGCGATGACTTGCGGATTGGTCACTACGGCGCGAAGGCCCCTATGCCGGAAAGCGGCGGACGATACAGCGCAAACTCGGCGATGCAAGCGGCGGTGCGTCGCAGGCGCATAGGCCTACTGCGGCTTGAAGTTGCGCAAAACCGCGAATGGCGAAGCTTCGGGATCGAGCGCCGGCGGCTCGAACGTCGCGCCCTCCTTGCGGGGATAGAGGTCGATGTTCAGGGCCAGTTGCTCCACCACCAGTCCCGCCAGATCAATCTCGCCATCTTCTGAGATGTCAGGCGGATCGTCGGCTTCCGGGTCGAGATTGATGATGTCGGAGTCCTTCGGCGCCAGCCGGCTTTCCGGCGGCACGATTCGCAAGGTGAACTCTCCGGATAGCTCGCTCTCCAGCCGCTCCAGGGTCACCACACAGGCCTGGGCGAGACTGGCGTCCCAGTGGCCGCGCACTTCCACACCGTCGAACCAGGGGATTAGCGAAAGCTCGGCATCCAGCCGGCTCAGTTCCAGCAGGTCAAGCTCGCGGGTGAGCGCGGTCAGCGCCTTCGCATCGGCGCTCAGCCGCACTGTGCGTCCCTGCGCAGGGACCGCATCCAGGCGGATCACCTGGCCCCAACCGGCACTCATCGGACGACCTGCGGCCACGCGGCGCCGCTTCTGATGATGTCCGCCTCGGCCTGCTCGGCCAGCGCCGCCCTGGCGGTACGCAGGTAACGCGCCAAGGGTCCGGGATCGACGCCCTCCTTGCCTTCATAGACGGTGCGCAGGATCAGCGCCGCCTCCGCGGCCGGATCGTCCCTGGCTGCTTCCCATGACTTCATGCGGCCATAGAAGGCTTGACCCAGCTTTTTCATCTTCTTGCCGACGGAAAGGTCGCCGACCCCCATTTCGCGCAAGGCAATGTCCAGATTGACAAGGTAGGCATCGAACATGGCCTGGCAGACCTCCTTCGCCTCAGGTCCTTTGCCGCCCAGGCGCTCGGCCAGCAAAACCACGTGCAGCGTATAGAGTTCAAACCGCCCCAGGACGGTATCCGGCGCTAACAGCCGGGCATAAAACGCCGGTGAACGCGCTTGCCTGACCGCGCCATCGAACAGCGTTTGGCCCGACAGAACGGCGGCCCTGGGCTTGAACCATCGAATTCCAGACAAGCCGTCGCCTCACTTTCGCCTGATCGCGGCCATTGAACTAGGCTGCTGCAACGGGTAGGTCAAAGCCCGCCCGTTCAAAACAGGTCCACTTCGAGTCCGCATCGCATGTTTCGCAAGTCCCTTGCCCTGGCTTTGGCCGCATCGCTCTCGACCGCAGCGCTCAGCGCCTGCGCGCCGGTGACGCGCGATCAGGGATTTTCGGTCGCCGACATCAATCCGGCCAGCGCCGTGGTTGGAACCGACACTCAGCAGACGGTGCGCACCAAATACGGCTCGCCGACCGTGCTGGCCGTGCGCGACAACAACACCTGGTTCTATCTGTCCCAGACCACCGACCGCTTCGGCGCCTATGCGCCCAAGACACGCAAGCGCGACCTGGTTGAGATTACCTTCGACCCGGCCAACGGGCGCGTGAAGTCGGTCAAGACATACACTCTGGCCGACGGCAAACAGATCGCTTACGCCAGACGCGAAACCCCAACAGTGGGCCGCGAACTGAGTGTGTGGGAGCAGCTGCTGGGCACCTTGGGCAGCGCCCTGTTGCCGCCGGGCCAAAACTCACCTGGCAATTCGCCCGGATCGCCGACGCCGGCCCCGTAACACTGCTCGTCAGGCAAAAGAAGACGGCCCCGAAGATCGCTCTTCGGGGCCGCTTCGTTTCTGGCCTTTGTAACCGGCGCTAGTGCGCCGCCAGGATCGCCAGCAGCAGCAGGGCCACGATGTTGGTGATCTTGATCATCGGGTTCACGGCCGGGCCCGAGGTGTCCTTGTAGGGATCGCCAACGGTGTCGCCGGTCACGGCGGCCTTGTGGGCTTCTGAGCCCTTGCCGTGCAGAACGCCGTCACTGTCGGTGAAGCCTTCTTCGATCACCTTCTTGGCGTTGTCCCAGGCGCCGCCGCCCGAGGTCATCGAGATGGCGACGAAAAGGCCGGTGACGATCACGCCCATCAGCATGGCGCCGACGGCCGCGAAAGCTTCGGCCTTGGTAGCGATGGCGTTGATCAGGAAGAACAGCACCACGGGGCTCGCGACCGGCAGCAGCGACGGGACAATCATTTCCTTGATCGCGGCCTTGGTCAGGATGTCGACGGCGCGGCCGTACTCGGGCTTCACCTCGCCGGTCATGATGCCGGGGTTCTCGCGGAACTGACGGCGAACCTCGACCACTACCGACTGGGCGGCGCGGCCGACCGCGGTCATGGACATGCCGCCGAACAGGAAGGGCAACAGGCCCCCGAACAGCAAGCCAACGACGACATAGGGGCTGGAGAGGTCGAAGGTCACCACGCCCAGACCGTCGAAGAACGAGCCGGGTTGTGCTTCACCAGAGAAGAACTTCAGATCCTCGGTGTAGGCGGCGAACAGCACCAGGGCTCCGAGGCCGGCCGAGCCAATCGCATAGCCCTTGGTGACGGCCTTGGTGGTGTTGCCAACCGCGTCGAGCGCATCGGTGGTGACGCGCACTTCCTTGGGCAGGCCCGCCATTTCGGCGATGCCGCCGGCGTTGTCGGTAACCGGGCCGAAGGCGTCGAGCGCGACGATAAAGCCCGCCAGGCTCAGCATTGCGGTGGTGGCGATGGCGGTGCCGAACAGGCCCGCGAAGTTATAGGTGACGATGATGCCGATGATGATCACCAGCGCCGGCAGGGCCGTGGATTCCAGCGACATGGCCAGACCCTGGATGACGTTGGTGCCGTGGCCGGAGACCGAAGACTGGGCGATCGAGCGCACGGGGCGGAACCCGGTGCCGGTGTAGTATTCGGTGATCATCACGATGGCGGCGGTGACGGCGAGGCCGACGAGACCGCAGTAGAACAGGCTCATGGCATCGAACGCCTTGGAGGCGCCGCCCGTGATCACGGTGACGCCCTCAGCAGGCACCAGGGCCTTGATGACGAAGAAGAGGGCGATCGCCGACAGAACGCCGGTGACGATCAGACCCTTGTAGAGCGCGCCCATGATGTTGTTGGTCTTGCCCAGTCGGACAAAGAAGGTGCCGATGATCGAGGTGACGATGCAAACGCCGCAGATAGCCAGCGGCAGCAGCATCATGTTGTTCACCGCGGTGGATTCGCGGAAGAAAATGGCGGCCAGAACCATGGTGGCGACCGTAGTCACCGCATAGGTTTCGAACAGGTCCGCGGCCATCCCGGCGCAGTCGCCGACGTTGTCGCCCACGTTGTCGGCGATGGTGGCCGCGTTGCGGGGGTCGTCCTCCGGGATACCGGCTTCAACCTTGCCCACCATGTCGCCGCCGACGTCAGCGCCCTTGGTGAAGATGCCGCCGCCGAGGCGCGCGAAGATCGAGATCAGCGAAGCGCCGAAGCCAAGGCAGACCAGCGAATCGACCACGATCCGGTCGGTGTTGCCGTAACCCATCACGCCGGTCAGCAGGCCGTAGTAGCCCGCCACGCCGATCAGGGCGAAGCCGGCGACCAGCAGGCCGGTGATGGCGCCGGAGGTGAAGGCGATGTTCAGGCCCTTGGCCAGGCTCTCGGACGAGGCCTGGGCGGTCCGCACATTGGCGCGCACCGAAATCAGCATGCCGGCAAAGCCCGCAGCGCCCGACAGAACCGCGCCGATCACAAAGCCCAGCGGCGATTGCCAGTTCCCGAACAGCAGGCCAAGCGCGATGGTGACCACCACGCCGACGATGCCGATGGTCATGTACTGGCGGCGTAGATAGGCCTGCGCGCCTTCCTGAATGGCGGCGGCGATTTCCTGCATCCGCTCGTTGCCGGCCGACTTCTTCAGCAAGGCCGCGGTTTGTACGATGCCGTAAAGCACGGCCAGGAAGCCCGCGACGATGACGAGCAATAAGGTAGTGTCCATGGCGAAAGCGCCCCTTGTCTTTTTACGTGCGGAAGGCCGACTTGCGTAGCCCGGCCGGGCCCGAATGAGCCCTTCTTCCCCCCGGGCGCACGACGCCCCCGGCCCAAATGTGGGCGATAACTGCCAAAAGTGGGGGTTCAGCGCAACCGGCGAAAACAGCCAAGCTGGATTAGTTTGCCGCCGGACGCTCTCCGGGCCCTACCCGCCGGCCGCAACTCGCGTTGATTTCGGCACTTGCTGGATGATCCGAACGCCGGTCACCGCGCCCGCCCCGGCGATGGCGCGAGCCTCGGCCAGGTAAGCAGCGCAAAGCCTGGCCTCATCGACGGTTACGAAATCCGCCGGCGGATTGAACGGCGCGCGATGACCAAGCCGCACCAGGGCGTCGCGGAAGAACGGCTCCTTGGTGCGTAACAGGTCGGTGTTGGCGCTCGCCGACAAATCCACCCGCATGGTGACGAAGACATAGTTCACCACCCGTCCGTTGCTGATCACCGGCAGAGCGACCGGGTCGATATTGACATAAGGAATGATCTTGACCGCCGGCTCTTCGGTCTTCGCCTTGGGCGCGGCCCCCGCCATGGGCGCGGCCAGAAGCGACAGAATCACAGCGGCGATCAGCGTTCTCATGGCGCCAGTCTAGGCGCCCGACCGTTTAGGCTTCGTTGCCGTGACGATAGCCGGCGCGATCAATCTTCAGGGGCTGGCCATTGAGACGGACGGTGACGCCGGCGCCCTCGCCCACCCGACCAATCCTTTGAAACCCGGGCAAAACCTTTGGCGCCGTCACCACGATCTCATAGTCATCGCCGCCGGTGGCCAACGCCGTCAGAGCGGCAGCCCGGTCAGGCTGCGCGGCCAGCCAGAGCCGGGCGTCTTCAGAGACCGGCAAGTCCTCAAGATCGAACTCCAGCCCCGCCCCGCTGGCCGCTGCGATATGACCGGTGTCGGCGATCAGGCCGTCCGAGACGTCGGCGCTCGCGGTGGCCCCCGCCAGACCGAGATCCAGCCTCGGAATCGGCAGGCGATAGCGATCCGCCAGCCGCACCCGACTTTCTGATGGCAGTCCCGCAAGCCCACCACGGGCCGCCTCCAAGCTCAGCCAGCCATCGCCGATGGGGCCGGAGACCTGCAGAAGGTCCCCTACCCTCGCGCCGGACCGCCGCACCATGGCGCCCGTCTTCACCCAGCCCAGCATCGTCGCCGAAAACACCATCGGTCCGTCGGTCGTCACTGTGTCGCCGCCGAACAGGTTCAGGCCGAACGCCTTCTGGTCTACCGCCAGACCTTCAGCGAACCGGGCACGGTCATCCCATCCGCGCGACGCCGGCCAGGCGCAGGCCAGCAGATAGCCGTAGGGTTCGGCGCCCTTTGCAGCGAGGTCCGACAGGTTCACGCGCAACAGCTTGCGCGACACCAGGTCGAGCGGATCGCCGGGCAGAAAATGGACACCCTCGACAATGGCATCCTTGGTGATCACGAGGTCGTATCCGGGGCGACCGGGGATCAGCGCCGCATCGTCCATCAGACCCAGGGATTCAGAGGCGCCCTTCGCCAGCGGGCGAAGCAGGCGGGCGATGACCTCGAATTCGTCAGGCGCCATCGCTCTTTGGGCCATCGCGGGCGATCGCATCGAGCGCGGCATTGACGAACCCGGGTTCGGGGCCGTCGAAGAACGACTTGGCGATCTCCACATACTCATCAATGACGATCTCGGGCGGATTGCCGGCCGAGATCAGCTCATAGCCCGCCGCCCGAAAAATAGCCCGCAAGGTGGCGTCGATCCGCTCCAACTTCCAGCCGTCGGCCAAGTGGCCGGCGATGGCCCGGTCGATCTCGACCTGCCGTTCGACAGCGCCGCGCACCGTCTCAGCAAAGAAGGCCTCGTCGGCCTCGGCCAGATTGCTGCCTTCCGAAAGCTCCCGGTTAAACCGGTGGTCCTCGAACTCGCGGATCACCGCCTCGACGCCCGCCCCGCCGGTTTCCATCTGATAGAGCGCCTGCACGGCGGCCAGCCGCGCCACCGAGCGGGCCTGATGGCCGGATTTCGTCCGCTTAGCCGCGCTCACCGCGACTGTCCCAAAAGCCGGCCCTTCAGGTCGATCATGGTCAAACAGGCCCGCGCCGCGAAGCCGCCCTTGTCCCCTTCGGAAACCCGCGCCCTGGCCCAGGCCTGTTCATCATCCTCGACGGTGAGGATGCCGTTGCCGATGCAAAGCCGCTTGCCCACCGTCAAATCCATGATCCCGCGCGCCGATTCATTGGCCACAATGTCGAAGTGATGGGTCTCGCCGCGAATGACCACGCCCAGCGCCACATAGCCGTCATAGGCCACGCCCACCGGGCCGTGACCGCCCTCCTCGGCGATGGCGATAACCGCGGGGATTTCCAGCGCGCCGGGCACGGTCGCCACGTCGTAGGTCCCGCCGAACGCGGTGATCGCGTCGGCGGCGCCCTTCAATAGCTCGTCCGACAGGTCCTCGTAGAACCGGCCTTCGACGATCAGGATACGGATGGGTGTCTCGCTCATGCCGCGTCCTTAGCACCAAGCCCCCTGCCCCGGCCAAGGGAAAGCGCGGCGGCGTCGAACCTTGACTTCGCCGGCCAGCGGATCATTTCTGTCGAATACCGATCAGCAAGGGAGATGGTCATGCGCATCGCCGCGATTACCGCCACCGTCGTCATTCTGGCCGCTGGCGCCGTTTACGCCCAACCGCCGGCCACGCCCGCGCCGGCCGCGCCCGCCGCGAGCCCCGCGGCTCCGGCCTCGCCCGCTGCGGCGGCGCTCGCAACCGCCAAGCCGGTCACGACCGCGCCGGTCGATTCCACCCTCGGCCAGATCATCGCCAAGGGCATGACCATGAACCTGGCCGACATGGAATTTATCTTCAGCTTCAAGCCGGCCGACGGAACCTTCGAGACCGCCGCCTTCGCCGGCAAGTATTGGGTCGAGGCCTCAAAGCTGTGCTTGGACATTCCGGACGTCGGCTACAACGCCTGCTCGGACTACCCGGCGGGCAAGAAATCCGGCGACAAGTTCGGCATCGAAACCGCCAATGGCGCGGCGGACGTGAAGATCAACTAGAGCGAGCCCACGCAAAAGTGGCCGCCGGTTTTGCGGCCCGTGCGCGCGATCAGGTCAAATGCTCAGCGGCTTCCGATCGACGATCCTTAGGCCGTAGCCTTCCGCCGCGGCCAGCCGCACCGGGCTGTTGCTCAACAGGACGATGTCCCGCACCCCCAGATCAAGCAGGATCTGGGCGCCGACGCCATAGTCGCGCAGCGCGCCGGCCGCCGCATCGTGCGCGCCGCCGCCATAGCGCTCCGAAAGCCAGGTCGGCGACGGATCGCGGATAAACACCGCCACGCCCGCCCCGTCATGCGCCGAAATCGCCTTCAGGGCCAGGGGCACATAGTCGCCGCGCCCGCCCGCCTGGCCCAGCATGTCGGCGGCGAAGTCGACACGGTGCATGCGCACCACGGTCGGTTCTTTCGGATCGACCTTTCCCTTGACGAGAGCAACGTGCTCGGTCCGGTCGATGGTGTTGCGGAAGATCAGCATGCGGAAGGCGCCGTGCACCGTCTCCAGCGGGGTTTCCAGCACCCGCTCCACCTGGCGCTCGGTGCGGCGGCGATAGGCGATCAAATCGGCGATGGTGCCGATCTTCATGCCGTGCAGCTGGGCAAAGGCGACCAGTTCCGGCAGCCGGGCCATGGTGCCGTCGTCGTTCATGATCTCGCAGATCACGCCCGCAGGCTGCAGCCCGGCCAGGCGCGAGATATCAACCGCGGCCTCGGTGTGCCCGGCGCGGACCAGCACCCCGCCGTCCTTGGCGACCAGCGGGAATACGTGACCCGGCGAGACGATATCGCGCGCGTCCTTGGCCTGATCGACGGCCACGGCGATGGTGTGGGCCCGGTCGTGGGCGGAAATCCCCGTCGTCACCCCTTCGCGCGCCTCGATCGACACCGTGAAGGCCGTGCCGTGGCCCGACTGGTTCTCGACTGTCATCGGCGGCAGACGCAGCTGGCGGGCCCGCTCGGCGGTGATCGAAAGGCATATCAGGCCCCGCGCATATTTGGCCATGAAGTTGATCTGGTCGGGGGTGGCGAACTGGGCCGGAATGATGATGTCGCCCTCGTTCTCCCGGTCCTCGGCATCGACCAGGATGTAAGGTCGCCCATTGATGGCATCCTCGATGATGTCTTCGATGGGCGAGATGGGGGAATCGCTCACGCCGTTTCCCTCCAGCGGGCGAGATAGCGGGCCAGCATATCGATCTCCAGATTGACGCGAGAACCCGCGTTCAGGGCTCCCAGCGTCGTGACTTCCCAGGTGTGGGGTATCAGGTTCACCCCGAACACATCGTCCTCGACCTCGTTGACGGTCAGCGACACGCCCTCGACGGTGATCGATCCCTTCGGCGCGATATAGCGGTGTAGCGGCTTCGGCGCCCGGATGCGCACCCGGCGCGAGCCGCCCTCGTTTTCGACCGAGACCACTTCGCCGACGCCGTCGACGTGGCCGGATACGATATGACCGCCAAGTTCATCGCCGACCCGCGCAGCCCGTTCCAGATTGACGGGCGTGCCTTCGGCCCATTCACCCAGCGTCGTCTTGGACAGCGTCTCGCCCGAGACCTCCACCGCGAACCAGTCCGCGCCCTTTTCCACCACCGTCAGGCAGCAACCGGCGTGGCTGACCGAGGCGCCGATATCGAGCGAAGACAGGTCAAACCCCGTCGCCACCTCGAACCGTCGATCCCGGTTGGTGTCGCGCACGGCCCGCACGCGGCCGACATCGGTGATAATTCCGGTGAACATCAGTCAAATATTCCGATTGTCCCCGCGCAGGCGGGGATCCATCCGAAATTAGCCTTCAGTCTCTGACCCAGCCCAGGGATCCCCGCCTTTGCGGGGATAGGCGGATGTGGGTGGGGCGCGTTCATATCTTCTCGTACCGCTCCCAAAGGTCATCCCCAAGCGAGATAACCTCAACGCGCTTGAAGCGCGGCGCATCCTTCAGCTTTTCCAGCACGAAATCGCCAACGGCTGGCCGGCCCTCATCGCCCAGGATGATCGGCGCCCGGAACCACTCGATGGCGTCAACCAGCCCCGCCGACAGGAAACTCGCCGCCACCTGCCCGCCGCCCTCGATCATCACGCCAAAGACCTTGCCGCCAGCGGCGGGGGTCACCGCCGGGCCGCCCACCGCCTGGGTTAGGCGGATTGCGAGATAGCGCTTCAGCGCTTCCAGACTCATTTCCGGATCGGGCCGTCCGTCGCTCGCGGGCACTTTCAGCACCCGCACGCCGGTCTTGGCCAGGCGGTCAGCCGACTCCGACGTGGCGATCACCACCGTGTCCAGCCGCGGCGCGCCGGTGACCAGCTTCAGGTGCGTCGGCAGCCGCTGCTTGGAATCCAGCACCACCCGCACCGGCTGCGCGCCCACATAGCCCGGCAGGCGCACCGTCAGTTCGGGATTGTCGGCAATGGCGGTTTCCACCCCCACCAGCACGGCCGAATGCATGGCGCGCAGCTTGTGGCCCTGTTCGCGCGCGGCTTCCCCGGTGATCCATTTGCTCTCGCCCGAG
Organism: Caulobacteraceae bacterium; assembly: GCA_947475875.1. Taxonomy (GTDB): domain Bacteria; phylum Pseudomonadota; class Alphaproteobacteria; order Caulobacterales; family Caulobacteraceae; genus UBA5005. The sequence goes on from CANJME010000005.1 coordinate 127,411, forward strand.
GCGGTTGCGATGCGGCCGTCAAGCGAGGTGGCGAGCTTGAGGGTGACCCTCACGCGTCCTCACCGTCCGCATAGCCCTCGTCCGACAGGAACTTGGCGAAATCCTCGGTCTGCTTGAAATCGCGATAGACCGAGGCGTAGCGGACGTAAGCCACATTATCGAGATTTTTCAGCGCCTTCATGACCATTTCTCCCACGACGTGGGAGGGCAATTCGGTCTCGCCCATGCTCTCCAGCTGGCGCACGATACCCGACACCATCCGCTCAACACGCTCCGGATCGACGGGGCGTTTGCGCAAGGCGATGCCGATGGACCGCGCCAGCTTGTCCCGGTCGAACGGCGCGCGCCGGCCCGAGCGCTTCATGATGATCAGCTCACGCAGCTGCACCCGCTCGAAGGTTGTGAACCGCCCCCCGCACTGCGGGCAGAGGCGCCGCCGCCGGATCGCGGCCCCGTCTTCGCTGGGGCGCGAGTCCTTCACCTGGCTTTCGGCATGTCCGCAAAAGGGACAACGCATAGATATTCTCCGGCTTGAGAACTACATCTTGTAGGTCAGAGCGGGAAAAAGCGCAAAGTCACCCGTAAATCGGGAACCGCTTGCAGAGCGCGATGACTTCTTCCTTCACCCTCGCCTCGACCACCGAGTCTCCGTCGGGGTTCGCCGCCAGCCCCGTCACCACTTCGCCGATCAATTCGCCGATGCGGCGGAACTCGGCCTCACCGAAACCACGGGTCGTGCCGGCCGGCGAGCCAACCCGGATACCCGAGGTGATGAACGGCGATTGCGGATCGAAGGGGATGCCGTTCTTGTTGGTGGTGATGTTGGCCCGCTCCAGCGCGTGCTCGGTCGCCTTGCCGGTGACGTTCTTGGGGGTCAGATCAACCAGCATCAGGTGGCTGTCGGTGCCGCCCGAGACGATCTTCAAACCGGCCTTCTGCAAGGCATCCGCCAGCGCCCGCGCATTGGCGATGATCGCCTTCGCATAGGCCTTGAATTCCGGCCGCAGGGCCTCGCCGAACGCCGCCGCCTTGCCGGCGATCACATGCATCAGCGGGCCGCCCTGAATACCCGGGAAAATCGCCGAGTTGAACTTCTTGGCCAGGGCCTCGTCATTGGTCAGGATCAGGCCGCCGCGCGGGCCGCGCAGGGTCTTGTGAGTCGTCGACGTCACCACATGGGCGTGCGGCACCGGGTTCGGATATTCACCCGCGGCGGCCAGGCCGGCGAAGTGCGCCATATCCACCATCAGATAAGCGCCAATAGAATCAGCGATTTCCCGGAATTTCCTGAAGTCGATTTCGCGGCTGTAGGCGGACCCGCCGGCGATGATCAGCTTGGGCTGCTCGGTCTTCGCGATCTCGGCGAGGCCCTCATAGTCGATCAGCTGGTCCTGCTTCCTCACCGTATAGGCCACCGGCTTGAACCACTTGCCGGACTGGTTGGCCGGCGAGCCGTGCGTCAGGTGCCCACCCGCCGCCAGGTCCATGCCCATGAAGGTATCGCCGGGTTTGAGCAGCGCATTGAACACCGCCTGGTTGGCCTGCGATCCGGAATGCGGCTGCACGTTCGCAAAGCCCGCGCCGAACAGCTTTTTCACCCGCTCGATGGCGAGGTTTTCCACCACATCCACGAACTCGCAGCCGCCGTAGTAGCGCTTGCCGGGATACCCCTCGGCATACTTGTTGGTCAGGATCGAGCCTTGCGCTTCCAGCACCGCCTTCGAGACGATGTTTTCCGAGGCGATCAGCTCAATCTGATACTGCTGGCGATCCAGCTCGTCGGCGATGGCCTTGGCCACCTCGGGATCGGAATGGGCCAGGTCCGCGGAGAAAAAAGCGCTGGTGGGCCGGGTCTGAACGGTCATGGCGAATCTCCTGATGCGGGCGCGCGCGAGCGGGCCCTGTTTAGACGGGTGGATGGGGGGATCAATCCCGGAGTTTGGGCAGATCGCCGGGTGCGTCGTCGTCGCGCACCACCCGCTCGGCCTTCGGCGGCGGGGGCGGATCGAATTTCAGGAAAACGATGAGCATCCAGAGCGCGCTGGCGGCCGATGGATACTTGCGCACCACACCCCGGCTCATGCGCAGGCCCAGCCAGCCGGCGAACAGCACCGCGGCCGCAATGCCCACGATCCAGCCGATGATTTCCAGAAATGAACCCACGCCGCCCTGCCCTTCGCCAGTTGCGAAGATCGGAACGAGGGTGCGGAATTACAATGCTGAAGTTAGGCCGCCACGCCGCCCATGCGTTTGACGTTGCAGTGGGTCCACAGCTTGTCCATGGCCTTCACCAGTCCGTCCATCATGCCGTCATCGTGGAACGGGCTGGGCGTAAAGCGCAGGCGCTCGGTGCCCTTGGGAACGGTGGGATAGTTGATCGGCTGCACATAGACGCCGAAGTCGGTCAGCAACATGTCCGAGATGATCTTGCAGTGCACGGGGTCGCCCACCAGCACCGGCACGATGTGGCTGACCGACGGCATCACAGGCAGGCCAATTTCGCGGAAGCGGCGCTTCAGCGTCTCGGCGCGCTCCTGGTGCGCGATGCGGATCTCGTTGTGCTCTTTCAGGTAACGGATCGAGGCGATGGCTCCGGCCGTAAGGGCCGGTGGCAGCGCCGTCGTGAAGATGAACCCGTCGGCGAACGAGCGGATCGCATCGACGATCTCGCGGCTGGCGGCGATATAGCCGCCCATCACGCCGATGGCCTTGCCTAGCGTGGCCTCGATGATGTCGATCTGGTCCATGACGCCGTCGCGTTCACACACGCCCGCGCCGCGCTCGCCGTACATGCCGACGGCGTGCACTTCGTCGATATAGGTCAGGCAGCCGTATTTCTTGGCCAGCGCCACGGTGCCCGGGATGTCCGAGATGTCCCCGTCCATCGAATAGACGCTCTCGAAGGCGATCAGCTTGGGCGCGTCGGGGTCGGCTTCGGCAAGCAGTTCCTCGAGGTGCGCCAGGTCGTTGTGGCGAAACACCTTGCGGGCGCCTTTGCCGTTGCGGATGCCGGCGATCATCGAGTTGTGGTTCAGCTCATCTGAAAAGATGATCAGCCCGGGCAGGATCTTGTAGAGCGTCGCCAGCGTCGCCTCGTTGGAGACGTAACCCGAGGTGAAGAGCAGCGCCGCTTCCTTGCCATGCCAGTCGGCGAGCTCGCGCTCCAGCTCGACGTGATAGTGGGTGGTGCCCGAGATATTGCGCGTGCCGCCGGCGCCGGCGCCGGCTTCGTCGATCGCCTCGTGCATGGCGTCAAGCACGACGGGGTTTTGACCCTGGCCGAGATAGTCGTTCGAACACCAGACGGTGATCTCGCTCTCGCCGCCGTTTTCAGACGTATAGGTCGCGTACGGGAAATTGCCCCGATGGCGCTTCAGATCGGCGAATACGCGATACCGGCCTTCGGACTTGACCTGGTCGATCGCGGCTCTGAACGCAGCCTTGTAATCCATCATCACATCCTCGGATGGCCGGGGCACGATCCGGCCAGCTTTGTTTTGCCAGTCTTTTCGCACGGACCGGCCTTAAAAGTCCATACAGGAACATATCCTGCGCGGATTAACCGCGCCTGACATGATTCAGATCAAATCGCACTGCGATAAGGCCTAGCGCGGCTTTTGAAACTTCAGAATGAACTGGTCCGTCTCACCCCGGACCGAGCCTTCGAACACGCGGCTGGTCTTGGTGTCGGCCGGATTGCGCAGAACATTGCTCTCGCCGACCAGTTTGAAGCCGGCTTTCAGCACTTCCAGCCGGACCAGCATTTCATCGATCCGGTGCAGGGCCGCGCTCGCCCCGCCGGTCTGATTCATGGCGTAGTCGCCGGTGCCGGGAACCGCCGAGTGATCGAGCACAATATAGGTGCCGCCCGGCTTCAGCATGTCGAAGATCGCCTTGTTCAGCGCCGGCCGGTTGGCGGTCGGGATGTCGTGATAGTTCCGCGAGGTCCAGACCAGATCGACCGGAACCGGCGGCTTTGCGGCCGGCAGGTTGGTGTTGGTGATCACGCTGACCTTGCCGCCGTATCCGGCGTCAGCCGCGATGGCGTTAGCGGCGTTGGCGCTCTGGGGCGTGTTGCCGATGGCGTAAACGTGGCCCTTGCCGCTGACGGCCTTGCCGAAGATGCGGGTGAAATAGCCGGCGCCGGGCAGGTATTCGGTGATGACGGTGTCGGGGCCCACCCCGGCGAATTTCAGCATTTCGGCCGGCTTGCGGAACTCGTCCTGGCAGATGTCGGCGGCCGGACGGGTCGAGGCCGTGATCGCATCGGCGATATTCTTGGCCGTTCCCTTCGGCACAGCGGCTGTCGTGCTGGCCTTGGCCGCGCTCGGCACCGCGGCGCAGGCCGGCGGCGGACCGGCCGGACCACGACCACCGCCGGGGGCGGCGCCGGGAGCCGCGCCGCCACGTCCCGCGGGCGGCTGGGCGATCGCGGCGCCCGCGACCAGCAGTGCGGCCAGAGCCAGGCCGGAGATCAGTTGAACCTTGCGCATGGGTGTTCCTTCCGTGAACGGTGTTCTTGATTGCGCCAAGCTATAGCATGACTTTGGCCGCGCGACAGGCCATGCGTGGGCCTCTTGCGGCTTGCATCCGGCAAGACCCCGGGTCTATCGAACGGGACATGATCACTTCATCCTTTCCGGCCCTGCGCCACCGCCGTCTTCGCCAGTCCGACTGGATCCGCCGCCTGGTCCGCGAGACCGAGCCCCGCCCCTCCGACCTGATCTGGTCGATGGTCGTCCACGACGGCAAAGAAGCCCGCATCCCGGTCGCCTCCATGCCGGGCATGGAACGGCTGAATGTCGCCGAGGCCGCCAAGGCCGCGAAAGAGGCGAAATCGCTGGGCATCCCCTGCATCGCCGTCTTCCCGCACATCGACGGCGCCAAAAAAGACCCGCGCGGCTCCGAAGCTGACAATCCAAACGGCCTCGTCGCCGACGCCATCAAGGCCATGAAGGACGCCGCCCCCGAGGTCGGCATCATGTGCGACGTGGCGCTCGATCCCTTCACCATCAACGGCCACGACGGCATCGTCGACAAGGGCCGCATCCTCAATGACGAGACCGTCGAGCGGCTGGTTAGCCAGGGCCTGATGCAGGCCGAGGCCGGCGCCGACATCATCGCCCCCTCCGACATGATGGACGGCCGGGTGGGCGCTCTGCGGAGCGCTTTCGAGACCGCCGGCCACCAGGACCTGATGATCATGTCCTACGCCGCCAAATACGCCTCGGCCTTCTACGGCCCGTACCGGGACGCGATCGGCTCAGGCAAGCTGGGCACCGGCCCGGAGGAAAACCCCGCCGACAAGAAGACCTACCAGATGGACCCCTCCAACACCGAGGAAGCTCTGCGCGAAGTCGCGCTCGACATCGCCGAGGGCGCCGACATGGTTATGGTCAAGCCGGGCATGCCCTATCTGGATATCGTCCGCCGCGTCTCCGAGACCTTCAACATGCCGACCTTCGCCTTCCAGGTCTCGGGCGAGTACGCCATGATCATGGCCGCCGCCAACAACGGCTGGCTGGATGGCGACCGGGCAGTGATGGAGAGCCTCGGCGCGTTCAAACGGGCCGGAGCGGATGGCGTCATCACCTACTTCGCGGCCCGGGCGGCGCGGATGATGGGCGCGTAGCACCTTCCCTCCCACGAAGTTGGGAGGGTGGCTCGGCGCAATGCGCCGAGACGGGTGGGCGAGTCCCGAGTTGCCCACCCTGGCCGCTAACGCGGCCGTCCCTCCCGACAAGCGGGAGGGAAAGCAGACGTCTTGCCGTCTTTGTCCGCCAACGCCCCCTTCCCCGCCGCGCCGCCGCCCACTAGGTTTGCCGCCACAAACAAACGGGGATCCGAGATGGCGTACGAAAAACTCAAGGTCGAGCAGGACGGCAAGGTCGTCATCCTGACCCTCAACGATCCGGCCTCGCTCAACGCCGCCAGCAATGAGGTGGTCGCCGATTTCGTGGACGCCATCGGGCGCATCGCCTCGGGCGAGATCGCCTGCCGCGCCATTGTCATCACCGGCGAGGGGCGCGGGTTCTGTTCTGGCGCCAATCTCGCGGGCCGCGGGCCTGGCGGCGGCACGGGCGATGCCGGCGAGCGGCTGGAGGCGGTGTTCAACCCCCTGATGCGCAAGATGCGCGACCTGGCCGTCCCCATCGTCACCGCTGTCAATGGCCCGGCGGCCGGCGTCGGCTGCTCGCTCGCTTTGATGGGCGACATCGTGGTCTGCGCCGAGAGCGGCTACTTCCTGCAAGCGTTTGGCCGCATCGGCCTGGTTCCCGACGGCGGCTCGACCTGGATGCTGCCGCGCATGATAGGCAAGGCGCGCGCCATGGAGATGATGCTGCTGGCCGAGAAGATCCCCGCCGCCCAGGCGCTCGACTGGGGCCTGGTCAATCGCGTGGTTCCCGACGCCGACCTCATGTCCACCGCCATCGCCCTGGCCAAAAAGCTCGCCGACGGTCCCGCCTCCATCGGCATGATCCGTAAGCTGGTCTGGCAATCCCTCGACCTCGATCACACCGGCGCCCTCGACGCCGAACGCTGGACCCAGAAAGACGCCGGCTCGACCGCCGACTTCGCCGAGGGCGTGAAGGCCTTCCTCGAGAAGCGTCCCGCCCAGTTTACGGGCGCCTGAGCGTGCTCTCACCTCCGACCATCCCCGCGAAGGCGGGGACACACGGAATAGGGAAATGAACTCCCTGCTCTTCGCCATCGCCTACTGGTGGCTGAACGTCTTCTACGCGCTGACCGCCGTAATCGCGTCGCTATTGCCGGGGCGCGGCGCGCTGACCGCCGTCATCCGTTTCTATTCGGCCCGCCAGCTCTGGGCCCTGCGCGCGTTCGGCGGCATCAAGGTCAATCTGAAAGGCCAGGAGCGCCTGCCCGCCGGCGCTTTCATTATCGGCGCCAAGCACCACAGCTGGGGCGACGGCTTTGTCATGTTCGCCAATGTGCCGAACCTGTCTTTTGTCACCGGCGACCATCTGGAGAAAATTCCGCTTCTGCGCGGCATCCTGCAAAAGCTGGGCGCCATCGTGGTCGACAGCTGCGGCGGTCCCGAAGCCCGCAAAGCGCTGTCCCAACAGGCCGCTGCCGCCCACGCTGAAGGCCGCCGCATCCTCATCTATCCCGAAGGCCACCTGTGCGCGCCCGGCGAGCGGTTCCGCTACCGCACGGGAATCTTCCACATGTACAAAGACTTCGACCTGCCGGTCGTGCCGGTGGCGACGAACCTCTCGTGCTTCTGGCGCAAGCAGGATTTCAAAAAGACCCCCGGGACCGCAACGATCGAATTCCTCAACCCCATCCCCACCGGCCTTCTCCGCGGCGAATTCATGGCCCGGCTGGAAGCGGCCTGCGAAACCCGCACCAACGAACTGATCGCGCTGGCCACCGGCGAGCCGGTGCGCGAGGCCGTGCTGGTCGAATGGGATGAGAAGCGAAAGGTCAACTATCGGGTGGAGCGGGCCTAGGCCCCGAGTTGCATCTCAACGAAACTTGGCGTGTCGCAGACCCGTTCGGCGGGCCCAAGCTCGCCATCCTCGCCCTGCACATGCAACAGCACCGGCCGGCCGATCACCTCGCAGGCAAAGCGGCGGGCCACCTTCTCGGCCTGCGCCTTGGTCGCAAAGGATCGGGTGCGCAGGGACGGGCCAACAACACTCCAGCCATTGGCGATGCGAACGACGCCAAAATGAATTTCCGACATATCCGTCCTCCTCTGCCACGAAGGTGGGCCCGGCTTATGTTGCCAACATGACAAACGTGATCCCGTTTCGTGACGCTGACAACCCACGAACCCGTGATTTCCTTGGTAAATCCGGGATTTACCGCATTCCGATGCAGAACCGAAGCTTGGCTGGAATGAGAGAAATCGAGCGTGCGGCGCTCTATGTAATAGTGGGCGGGCCGTTGGCCCGCACGATCACGGGTCCTCGCTTTGCGAGGACGGGCACAACGATCACGACGTAAGTCTTCTGCCGCGCAAGCGCGGCGTCGTTTTTCAAAATTCACACGCCTGACGCTCTGCGTCGTGATCGTCGCGAATGCCGTCGCTTATGCGACGGCGGCCTGACCGTGCGGCCCCCTTGGGCCGCCCACTATTATAGAGATTTCCTGACGCTCCAGCCCATCCGGCCAAGCACCGGCCCGCTAGCCAGGAATCTGCTCAGCGGTAAAGAACTGGGCGATCTCGATGCCGGCGTTTTCAACGCTGTCCGATCCGTGGACGCAGTTTTCACCCACCGACAGGGCGAACGCCTTGCGGATGGTGCCCTCGTCGGCCTGGGCCGGGTTGGTCGCGCCCATCACTTCGCGGTAGCGCGCGACGGCGTTGTCGCCTTCCAGCACCTGCACCACCACTGGCGAGCGGGTCATGAATTCCACCAGTTCGCCATAGAACGGGCGCGCGGCGTGGACTTCATAGAACTTCTCGGCCTCGGCCCTGGTCATATGAATGCGGCGCTGGCCGACGATGCGCAGCCCCGCGCCCTCGATCATGGCGTTGATCTGGCCCGTCAGGTTCCGCTCGGTGGCGTCGGGCTTGATGATCGAAAAGGTGCGCTCGGACATGGCGAATACTCGGTCTTTCTCGTGGGGAGGTTGGAATTGCGGAACGCGCGGCTTATAGCCACCGCCCTTCCAAGGTCAAACCCCCCAGAATCACGCCGTGCTCCGCATTTCCGAACTCACCTATGACGCCTGGGGCCGCCGGTTCTTCGACCGCGCGAGCGCGAGCCTGCCTGTCGGCGCGAAAGTGGGCCTGGTCGGCCGCAACGGCATCGGCAAGTCGACCCTGTTCAAACTCATTCTCGGCCAGCTGCACGAGGGCGGCGGCGAGATCACCTGGCCCAAGGCCGCGCGGATCGCCGCGGTTGACCAGGAACACCCGGCAACCCCCGTCTCCCTACTCGACACCATCCTGGCCGCCGACGTCGAGCGCGCCACCCTGACCGCCAGCCTGGAAACCGCCGATCCGCACGATTTGGGCGACATCTACGCCCGCCTGATCGAGATCGACGCCGACGCCGCGCCTTCTCGCGCCGCTGAAATCCTCGCCGGCCTCGGCTTTTCTACCGCCGACCTTTCCCGTCCCATGGCCGAGTTTTCCGGCGGCTGGCGCATGCGCGTGGCCCTCGCCGCCGCCCTCTTCGCCCAGCCGCACCTGCTGCTGCTCGACGAGCCGACCAACTACCTCGACCTGGAAGGCGCGCTGTGGCTCGAGGCGCGGCTGCAGAAATACCCGCACACCACCCTGATCATCAGCCACGACCGCGACCTTCTGAACAACGCCTGCGACCACATCCTGCACATCCACAAGGCCAAGCTCGAGCTCTACACCGGCAATTTCGACGACTATGAGCGCATGCGGGACGAGAAGACCCGCCTCGCCGCCGCCTCCAACGTCAAGATCGAGGCAAAGCGCGCCCACATGCAGGCCTTCGTCGACCGCTTCCGCGCCAAGGCCTCGAAGGCGACGCAAGCCCAGTCGCGCCTCAAGATGCTGGCGAAACTGCCGCCGATGTCGGACGTGGCCGCCGAGCACACCTCACCCTTCACCCTGCCCTCGCCCGAACGGCCCCTGCCCCCGCCCCTGATCCGGCTGGAAAAGGCCTCGGTCGGCTATGACGGCAAGCCGATCCTGAACCACCTCAATCTTCGCATGGACATCGACGACCGCATCGGCCTCCTGGGCGTCAACGGCGCGGGCAAGTCGACCTTTGCGAAGCTGATCGCCGGCGCCCTGAAGACCATGGCCGGTGAGTACTTCCACAACGGCAAGATGAAGGTCGGCTGGTTCCACCAGCACCAAATCGAGGCCCTCGACCCCACCGACACCCCGCTGGAGATCATCCGCCGGGCCATGCCGGACGCTTCCGAAAACTCCCGCCGCTCGCGCCTGGCGCAATGGGGCCTGGCCTTCAACAAACAGGAAACCACCATCGCCAACCTTTCCGGCGGTGAGCGGGCGCGCTTGCTGCTTAATCTCGTGGCCATGGACGCGCCCCACGTCCTCATCCTCGACGAGCCGACCAACCACCTGGATATCGATAGCCGCCGGGCGTTGCTCGACGCCCTTAATGACTACGAGGGCGGCGTGATCCTGATCACCCACGACCGCTCGCTGATGGAGCTGGTCGCCGACCGCCTGTGGCTGGCCGCCGACGGCACGGTAAAGCCCTTCAACGGCGACATGGAAGACTACGCCAAGTTCGTCCTCGACCGCGCCAGAGTGGCCGCCAGAGCCCCCGCCCAGAACCGCGAGCCCGCCCCCGCCAAGGCCGAAGCCGTTCCGCCGGCGGTGAAAAGCGCGCCGAAAGCCGCGCCCGCCCCGCTTAAGCGCAAACTGGAAGCTGCCGAAGAGGTGCTCGCGAGGATCACCAAACAGGTCGAGGAACTCGACCTCGCCCTTTCGGACCCCAAACTCTATTCCTCCGAACCGAAAAAGGCCGCCGACCTGGGCGAAAAACGCGACCGCTTGCAGGAAAAACTCGACGAAGCCGAAGCGGGCTGGATCGCCGCGGCCGAGGCGTACGAGGCCGCACTCTAAAACACCTCACCCGCACTTCAGCTCTTTCACCACCTGCGTCTTCTCGTCGAACAGGATGGTCAGGCGCGCGGGGCTGTAGTCCATGGTCACCGGGCAATTGGTGCAGGTTATCCGCCACACCGCCCCGGCAGGTTTGGCGGGCAATTGGCTTTTCGGCCTTCCAACGAAGCTGACCAAAGCCTTGTACCCGCAGGTATCCGGCACAAGATTCCAGTCAATGTATGTGTTTGAGGGCCCCGCCTCGACACCCGTTGCCACTGATGCCGGGGACGGCGGCGAGTTCGGCGCGCACGACGCCAGCAGAACGCACAACGCCACCGCTCGCATCAAGCCTGCTTCTCCCAACCCTTTTCAGGATCCTCGCGCCAGTACGAGACAACAGTCCCGCCATCCTTGAACGCCTTGTACCGCACCCGCGCCGCGGCCACCGCCTCAGCGTCACGGCCATCGAACAACAGGATACAGCGTTCAAAGCCTTCCAGCGGCCCGGCCTCAGCGCCGTCCAGCAAGAATAGCGCCTGGGCCTCATTCACATTTTCCATCCCGCTGGTCAGCAGCACCGGCTGGCGCGCCGCCAGCGGTTCGTGATCGAGACCATGGGGGAGGAAACTGTCGTCCCGCCACGTCCACAGGGCCTGATCGATCTGATCCAGATGCCCCGTATCCGGGCTACGCACGATCGCCCGCCAGCCCTTGGCCAGGGACTTTTCAAGCAGCACCGGCAAGGTCGCTTCCGCCCCGGATCGCTCCAGGTGATAGAACCAGACCTCGCACGGCCCGCTAGCCTTCATAGAAATCCGCCACCAGCCGGTCGAGCAGACGCACGCCGAAGCCGCTCGCCTGCTCCGGACTGACCGGCGTCGCGCCCGCCGCGCCCCAGGCCACGCCGGCGATATCGAGGTGGGCCCAGGGCACATCGTTGACGAACTTTTGCAGGAACAGCGCTGCCAGCACCGAGCCCGGTTTGCCGCCGATGTTCTTCATGTCGGCCACCGGGCTATCGATCTGCTTTTCGTAGCCCTTGTGCATGGGCATGCGCCACAACAGCTCGCCCGTCGCCTCCGAAGTCGCCATAAGATTGGCTGACAAGTCATCGTTATTACTGAATAAACCGGCGATGCTGGCGCCCAGCGAAATGATGATCGCCCCGGTCAGAGTCGCCAGGTCCACCATTACCTTCGGCTTGAACCGGTCCTGGCAGTACCAGAGTGCGTCAGCCAGAACGAGCCGGCCTTCGGCGTCCGTATTCAGCACCTCGATGGTCTGCCCCGACATCGAGGTCACGATATCGCCCGGCCGCTGGGCGTTGCCGTCCGGCATGTTCTCGACCAGGCCCAGGATCCCCACCGCATTGACCTTGGCCTTGCGCGAGGCCAGCACATACATGGCCCCCGCCACGGCCGCGGCGCCCGCCATATCGCCCTTCATGTCCTCCATGCCCTCGGCGGGCTTGATGGAGATGCCGCCGGTGTCGAAACAGACGCCCTTGCCGACGAATGCGACCGGCGCGGCCTTGCCCGCTCCGCCCCGCCACTGGATCACCGCCAGCTGGCTTTCCCGCCGGCTGCCCTGGCCGACGCCGAGCAGACTGCCCATGCCCAGCTTGGTCATAGCGGCTTCATCAAGGATTTCGACGGTCAGGCCCACCGATTCCAGCGTCTTGACCCGCCGTGCGAACTCTTCCGGATAAAGGATATTGGCCGGCTCCGAGACGAGGTCGCGGGTGAAAGTCACGCCTTCGCTGAGCGCCTTCAGTGGGCCCCAGGCTTTTTCAGCGGCCTTCACATCGTCGGCGACGATCTTCACCGTCGTCACCGACGGCTTCTTGTCCTCCGCCAATCGCGTCCGGTAGCGGTCGAACCGGTAGGCTGCGAGCGCCACGCCCAGGGCCGCATTGGCGCAAGCCTGCGCCGATCCATCGGCGGGATAGAGCACCAGCTTGGTCGACCCGCTCATCTTGACCGCATTGTAAACGTGGGCCGCTGCCGTTTCATGGGTCATCGCCTTCACGGCCGTGCGGTCGCCCGCGCCCACAATCAGCGCCCGCTGCGCCTTCACCCCCGGCGGAGCGATGACATCGACGGTCTGCCCGGCCTTGCCTTTGAACCGGCCGGCGCTAATCGCCCGTGAGAGAGCACCTTGCGTTGCTGCATCCAGCGCGCCCGCCGCCGCCGTAAGCCCGTCCTCAAAGGCCACTACGGCGATGGCGCCGGTCAGGATTTCCACCTTGGGGGCCGCTACGAATTCAATCTGCATCAACACACTCCCGCGTTCGCGTGGTTGTAGCAGCCGCCCGGGGCCGTGTAGAGAAGGCATTCGCGCCGTTCTCCCGGAACCCCATGCCTCAGATCGAACAATACCTGTTCCGGCAGCTGCGGGCCCCCACCCTTTGGGCGATCCTGGCCTTCGCGGCCGTGGCCTTGCTCTCGCAGAGCATTTCCGGCCTCGATCTGATCGTCAAACAGCGTCAGAGCGCCTGGATATTCATCGAGGTTACCCTGCTGGCCCTGCCCAAGATGCTGTCGCTGATAGTGCCGCTGGGCGCGTTCGTCGCCGCCCTGATCACCTTCAACCGGCTGCATACCGAGCAGGAGATCGTGGTCTGCTATGCCGGCGGCATCAGCCGCTGGCAGGTCGCCTCGCCAGCCATGCGCTGGGCGGTGTGGCTGGCGCTGATCACGCTGGCCATCAATCTCTGGGTCCAACCGCTCGCCTCGCGCAACATGCGGGCCGAGATTAACGCCGCCCGGGCCGACCTTGCCGCCGCCCTGGTGCGCGAGGGTCAGTTCACCGAACCCGCCGCCGGGCTGACCGTCTATGCCCAGACCATCGATCGCGGCGGCCTGATGCATAACCTCTTCATCCACCAGGAACTTTCCGACGGTTCGGCCTACACCTACACCGCCGCCGAGGGCATCCTCGTCAAGCGCGCCACCGGTCCGGAGCTGGTCATGCGCCGGGGCGCCACCCAGTCGCTCTCCAAGAACGGCGAGCTCAACTATCTGGCGTTCGACGAGGCCCCTTTCAGCCTCGCGCCCTACCAGGTGCTGCCGCCGCCCGACACCAAGGCCGAGGACCGCTTCATAAGCGAGCTCCTACACCCCTCGCCGAAGGACACCTGGGGGTCCAACCACCGCAATCTCATGCTGGCCGAGTTCCATAGCCGCATCGCCGGCCCGCTCTACAACCTCACCTTCATGGCCTTCGCGATCAGTGCTGTCCTCGGCGGCGGTTTTTCACGCATGGGCTATGCCCGGCGCATGGCGTGGGTCTCGGCACTGGCCATAGCCACCCGCATCATCGGGTTCGTGGCCGTCGACGCGGCGGGAGACGCGCCGATCCTGAACATCCTGCAGTATGCAACGCCTATCGCGGGCATCGGCTTCACGCTTTGGCCTTTCGTGGCCGGGGGGAGATCCGGCGCGCGCAACCGATCGGCCGCCATGGCGGCGAGGGCGGCCTGATGCGCTTTCGATTGACCGCCATTGAAACCTATGTGCTGGGCCAGACCCTGATCTCGGTGCTGGGCTCCCTGGCGATACTGAGTTCACTGGCCATTCTGCTCGACGTCGTTGAAGTGGCCTCGCGCGTCGACGTCGGCTTCCTCGGCATCGCACGGCTGGTCTCACTGAAGTCCCCGGCGGTCATTGTTCTGGTTCTGCCGTTCATGCTGCTCTTCGGCACCCTGTTTGCTTTCGTCGGCCTGAACCGGCGCAGCGAGTTGGTAGCCATGCGCGCGGCGGGCGTTTCGGCCTGGCGTTTCATCATGCCGGCGGCCCTTACCGCCTTTGTGTTCGGGGTCATCACGGTGACCGTCCTCGAACCAGTGACCACCGAGCTCAACGCTCGCTACAATCAGGCCCTGATCGCGCTGAAAGCCGACCCGGCCGCCAAGGCAGGCAGCGATATCTGGCTGCGCCAGGGCGGCGAAGGCGGCAAGGCGCGCACCCAGACTGTGATCCACGCACGGACCATGGACGCTTCCAGCCCCGACGTGCGCCTGACCGATGTCTCATTCTATATATTCGACCTGGCTGAAAACGGGGTGGCGGTCTTCCAGCGCCGCATCGATGCGGCCGAAGCCACCCTCAAGGTCGGCGCCTGGAGCCTGAAGGACGCGAAGGAAACTTCGCCGGGCAGTCAGGTCATGCACTCGGACACCATGACCCTGCCGACCCTGATCAACAACCGCCGCGACGTGGAGCGGTTTTCCTCGCCCACCACCATCTCGCTCTGGGCCTTGCCCAACTTCATCGCCCAGACCGAACAGGCGGGCTTTTCCAGCGTCGGTTACCGGCTGCGCCTGCAGCAGCTCTTGGCGATTCCCCTGCTCTACGCGGCCATGTCGATCCTGACCGCGGCCTTTTCGCTCAAGCTGATGCGCTCAGGGGGCCTGGCAATCCTCGCCACCTCCGGCGTGCTTTTGGGTTTTGTGTTCTTTTTCTTCGACCAGGTAGCCGTCGCCCTGGGACAAGCCGAGTGGATTCCGGTATTCGCCGCGGCGTGGGCGCCGCCCTTATTGGCGCTGCTGTCCGGATTGACCTTGCTTTGTTATACGGAAGACGGGTGAGCCGGGGGGCTGGAGTGAGTTGAGGATGAGACGACCCCGCGCGGCCTTTCGTCTACACGTCCTGATGGGCGCCGCAGCCACGGCTCTGCTGGCCGGCGCGGCGCATGCGCAAAGCGATGCCATCGTTATCGACGCCGACCGCACCGTGGTCGGCCCGGGCGATCGGATCGAGGCCACCGGCCACGTTCAGGCGGTCAGCGGCTCAGAAACCCTCAAGGCCGAAAAGGTCATCCGCGGCGACAACGGCGTTCTGGACGCCACCGGCAATGTCGAGGCCGTCACCCAGAGCCAGAACAGCAAGGGCGAGGCCCAGACCCGCTCGCTGCGCGCCGAGCACGTCACCTTCGATCCGAATAACGCCGTCATCTCCGCCAATGGCGACATCCGCATCTATCAGCCCGACGGCTCGGTGGAGTTCGCCGATACCCTGACCTTCACCCAGTCCATGGAAACGGGCGTGGCCACCAACTTCGCCGCCCGCATCCGGCAGAGTGGGTCTTCCAACGAGTCCACCCTTGCGGCGGCCAGCGTCATCAAGCGCGATGAGAACTTTTCGGAAATGAACCGGGCGATATTCACAGCCTGCGAATGCCAGGACGAAGAGGGCAACGACAAGACCCCCACCTGGGCGATCAGCGCCGAAAAGGTGGTGCGCGACAAGGCCGGCGGTTCGATCAACTTCCGGGACGCCTGGATCGCCTTCGGCGGCGCGCGCGTCATTCCGCTGCCGTTCTTTTCCATGGCCGACCCGACCATCGACCGAAAATCTGGCCTGCTGGCCCCCGACTTCCAGAGGACCGAACGGCGCGGGATCAGCTACAGCCAGCCGTGGCTCTGGGCCATCTCGCCTTCCCAGGAACTGATCCTGACCCCGCAGATCAACACCGAGGTTAATCCATTTCTGACCGCCAACTGGCGCAACCGTTTCTATTCGGGCC
Source organism: Caulobacteraceae bacterium (assembly GCA_947475875.1). Taxonomy (GTDB): domain Bacteria; phylum Pseudomonadota; class Alphaproteobacteria; order Caulobacterales; family Caulobacteraceae; genus UBA5005. Next base: position 143,468 of record CANJME010000005.1, read on the forward strand.
TGCTTGAGGTCGAGGCGGGATACACCGTCGAGCGCGATTTCAACAACAAGGGGCTGGAATTCGGCCCTACCCGGGGCAAGGGCTATATCTTCTCGGACGGCCGCTTCGCGCTCTCTGATCTTTGGACCTGGGGCTTCACCGCCCAGGCTGCGCGCGATCGCCGCGTGTTCGACCAGTACAGCATCGACTATTCACCCGCCGACCGCGGCCTGTTCGTGCCCGGCGACCGCCGATTGATCTCTCAGATCTACACCGCCCGCAGCGGTGAGACCTCCTACCTCTCCATCGCCGCCATGTCCTTTCAGAGCCTCCGTCCCCTGCCCGGCCCCCCCGGCCCCTTTGGACTGCGCCCGCTGGAAGACAACGACACCCTGCCCTTCGTCGGCCCCCTGGTCGAGTTCCGCTACGATCCGACGGTCAGCGTCGCTGGCGGCCGATTCCGGCTGATTGGCTCGGGCGTGGTGCTCAACCGGGAAGGATCACCACTGACGCCGGGTGCGCCCGGGGTCGATTCGAGCCGCGCCACCATCGAGGCCGACTGGCGCGACAGCTTCACCGCGGCCGGCGGCCTGCGCTTTGAGCCGTTTCTGGATGTGCGCGGCGACTACTACCGCACCGCCGACCTTTCCCCGACTGACTCCGCCAGTCACACCAATTCCCGTACCATCGCCACGGCGGGCGCGGACATCTCCTGGCCGCTGGTGAAAGTGGGCGATACCGTCACCACCACCATTGAGCCGATGGTCCAGCTGGCCGCCTCGAAGATGGCCCGAGTCGAGCCGGAAATTCCCAACGAGGACAGTCTCGCCATCCAGTTGAATGAGAGCAACCTCTTCGACTTCAACAAGGCGCCCGGATTTGATCTGTACGAAGGCGGCCAGCGTCTGAGCGCCGGGTTGCGCACCACCTTCGACTGGGGCGACGGGCGCAACCTGCGCATCCTGGTCGGCCGGACCTACCGCGACGAGCCCAATCCGCTGCTGCCGGCCCGCACCGGCCTTTCGGGACGGACGTCGGACTGGGTCGCCGCCGCCGACGCGACCCCCGTGCCCGGCCTGCAGCTCTTTGCCCGCACACGTTTTGACGATGGGGCCATTCGTCACATCGAGGCCGGCGTCGACGCGGACCTGGACCGCGCCCACGGCTACCTGCGCTACATGCGCACCCACGAAGACCCCTCCGGTTTTCCGGCAGAGGACATCGAGGGTCAGGCCGAGATTTTCGTTTCCAAAACCTGGGGTTTTCAGGTCAGCGCCACGCGCGATCTGGAGCAGGCCCAGTGGCGGCGACGTTCCATCGGTGCGGTCTATCAGGATGATTGCCTGCGTTTCGAGTTGCTCTATCAGCGTGACAATAACCCGCTGCTCGGCGCGAGAGATTCCAGTTCGGTGGTCTTTCGCCTAACCCTCGCCACATTGGGGAATACAGGGTACAGCAATCCCGGCTCGCACCACACCGGCGCGCGCCCCTAGCCTCGTGAACCATCATTGAGACCATGACAGCGAAATTCGAAATCCGGCTTAAGGCGGCCAGCCGCGCGGGGCTATGCGCCGCGTTTGTCGCCTTTCTGCCGCTGGCCGCGATGGCCCAGCTTGGCGTATCCGCTCCCAGCGCGCCGCTCATCCCCCTGAGCGCCCCTGCGGCGCTCGCGCCGTCCGCCCAACCCGTGATCGTGCAGCGCGCCGCTGTGGTCGCCATTGTCGACGGCGAGCCAATCACCAACTTCGCCCTGACCCAGAGGATGCTGTGGCTGAGCCTCGGTCAGCCGCGCAACATGACCCAGGAACAGTTGGCGAGCCTGCAGCAGGAAGCCCGGCGGTCCCTGGAAGACCAGCTGCTCCAAAAGCACTATCTGCTCATCCAGGAACGTGAGCGCAAGCTGCCGACCGGCACACTGTTCGCCACCGATGAAGACATAGACGGGTACCTTGGCGCCATGGCCCGCGACAACGGCATGACCTCTGCGGTGTTTCAGGACCGAATTCAGCAGGCCGGCATCAGCCGCAACCTCCTGCGCGACCAGATTCGCATCACCATCAGCTGGCAGCAGTGGATCAGCCGCTTCTACGGGCCGCGGGTCAAGGTGTCGGAAGAAGAGGCGACGAGGCGCCTGCACGAGCTCGAGGCCATGGCCGCCGAGCCGCAGTACCGCGTCAGCGAGATCTTTATCGAGGCCGAGAAGGTCGGCGGGATCGCCAACGCCGAGACCGCGGCGCGCAACATCATCGCCCAGCTGCAGGCCCAGGGCCGCTTCGATCAGATGGCTTATCAGTACTCGGCGCTGCCAACAGCGGCGAACGGCGGCGATGCGGGCTGGCTCACCGAAGCCCAGTTGCCGCCGGAAGTCGCCCCGCTCATGGCCGATTTGCGCCCGGGCTTCGTCACCCGCCCGGTGACCACCTCAACCGGCGTCTATCTGATCATGCTGAAGGAAAAGCGGGCCGGCAGCACATCGACCCTGGTCAATCTCAAGCAGATCGCCATTCCGCTGACGCCCAACGCCGACGCGGCCACCGCTCAGGCCGGGCAAAACCGTCTTTTGGCGCTGAAGGCCCAGATCAAGGGTTGTGACACCATGGATCAGACAGCGCGCGCCGCCGGCTTGCAGGTGGGCGATCTCGGCCAGGCCGACACCAAGGACCTGGCGCCTGATATCAAGGCGATCGTAGAGTCCCTGCAAACCAACCAGGTCAGCGATCCGGTGCGCACCGACGCCGGCCTGCACCTGATCGCGCTCTGCGGACGCGTGCCCAGCGGCGTCAGGATGCCGTCGCTGGACGAGATCAAGAACGACCTCACCAACGACCGGCTGGCCAGCGTCGCCTCGCGCGAACTGCGGAACCTGCAGCAGTCCGCGACCATCCGCGAGCCCTAGTGAAGGCGCTCGCGGTCACTCTTGGCGACCCGGCCGGCATCGGCCCCGAAATTATCGCCAAGGCCTGGAACACGCTCAAGGACACAGGCCCCGCTTTCGTGGTGATCGGCGACCTCGGCCAGGTCGCCAGCGCGCCTGGCAGCGACAAACGCCCTCTGGTGCGAGTCGGGTCCATGGAAGAGGGCGCGCGCGGTTTTTCTGACGCCCTGCCCGTCATAGATATCCCTGTCCGCTCGCCGGTAATCGCCGGCCAGCCGTCGCCCGACAATGCGAAGGAAATCATAGGCTGGATCGAAACCGCCGTGGGCCTGGCTCTCTCCGGCGAAGCGAGCGGAGTAGTGACCGCGCCCATCTCCAAGTCGCCGCTGTACGAAAGTGGCTTCACCTTCCCCGGCCACACCGAATTTCTCGGCATGCTGACCGCCAACACCCGCCACACCGGCGCGCGCGGGCCGGTAATGATGCTGACTGGCGGTGATTTGCGCGTCGTGCCGGCCACCGTGCATCTGCCGCTGGCCGAAGTTCCCGGCAAGCTGACCATCGAGAGCCTGGTTTCAACCGCGGTCGTCGCCGACCAGGCTCTGCGCAAGGATTTCGGCATCCGAAAGCCGCGGCTGGTGATGACCGGCCTCAATCCTCACGCCGGCGAGGGCGGAAAACTGGGCCACGAGGAAGAGCGCATCATCAGCCCGGCCGTGCGCGCCTTGCGCGACCTCGGCGTCGATTGTCGCGGCCCAGCCGCCGCCGACGCCCTCTTTCACCCCGAAGCCCGCAAGGGGTACGATCTGGTGATCTGCATGTATCACGATCAGGCCCTGATCCCGGTGAAGATGCTGGATTTCTGGGGCGGGGTGAACGTAACGCTCGGCCTTCCCATTGTCCGCACCTCGCCCGACCACGGCGTCGCCTACGACATCGCCGGCCGGGGCCTGGCCCGCGAAGACAGCATGATCGCTGCGATCCGTCTGGCCGCCGAAATCGCCGAGCGGCGCCAGGCAGCGTGACCCTCGACCGACTTCCTCCCATCCGCGACAGCCTGACCGAGCACGGGCTGACGGCGAAGAAGGCCTTCGGCCAGCACTTCCTGCTCGACCTCAATATCACCGCCAAGATCGTCCGCTTCGCCGCCCTGCCGCAGAGGGCTCGCGTCATCGAAGTGGGTCCTGGCCCGGGCGGCCTCACGCGCGCCCTGATCGCCGCCGGCGCCCAGGTCGTCGCCATTGAAAAAGACACGCGCTTTCTGCCGCTGCTGGACGAACTCGCCGCCGCCGCCGACGGCCGGTTGACCGTCATCCAGGCCGACGCCCTTGAGGCCGACGAGACTGCGCTTGCCGGCGGCGAGCCGGCGCACATCGTCTCCAACCTGCCCTACAATGTCGGCACGCCCCTGCTGATCAAGTGGCTGACCGGGCCCTTCCGCCCGGCCTCCATGACCTTGATGTTCCAGAAGGAAGTCGCCCAGCGCATTGTCGCCGCACCCGGCTCGGACGCCTATGGCCGCCTCTCGGTGATCTGTCAGGCGGTCTCCAGCGCTCGCATCGTCATGGACCTGCCGGCCCGCGCTTTTACCCCGCCACCCAAGGTCGCCTCGGCGGTGGTGCGTATCGAGCCCCTGCCAACGTCTCCCCCGCCCGCCCTCATCGCGGCGCTGGAAAAGCTGACCGCCGCGGCCTTCGGGCAGCGCCGCAAGATGCTGCGTTCCAGCCTCAAGTCCCTTGGTGGCGAGACCCTCTGCGCCGCCGCCGGCATCGACCCCTCCCGCCGCGCCGAAACCCTCAGCGTCGCTGAATTCCTCAGCCTGGCCGAGCGCCTCGTCTGAACTGCCACAACCAATCGCCGACTGAGGCGTTCTCCATGCTCGGGACGACATTCGCCGCCAGCCGCGTCCGGCTGCACGGAATCGAACGCCAAAGGACATACCCTCCATGAAACGCACTCTCATCACCCTCCTCGCCGGCGCGGCGCTGATCGCCAGCACGGGCGCGCCCACCTTCGCCACCGCCCAGCGCTCGGGCATTCCGGACATCTTCCAGAGCATCAATGATCGCCAGGCCGAACTCGACGCCCGCATCGACGCCGGCGTACGCGATCGCTCGCTTACCGCCGCCGAGGCCGCCCAGCTTCGCTCTGAATTCAAGGCCCTTGCGCAGCTTGAGGCCCAGTATCGCGCCAGCGGCAACTCCCTTTCCATCGGCGAGCGTGCTGATCTTGATCTGCGCTTCGACGCCCTCGGCGACCGTATCCGCTCCAATCGCAACGACGACGAGCGTGGCCGCGGCGGCCCGCCCCAGACCATCGACCAGCGCCAGGCCGATCTCGACGCCCGCATCGACGCCGGCGTGCGCGACGGCTCACTTACCAAGGCCGAGGCGGCCCAATTGCAGTCTGATTTCGATTCGATCGCGCGCCTCGAAGCCCAGTATCGTTCCAGCGGCGGGGTTCTCACCGCCAATGAGCGCGCCGATCTCGACCAGCGCTTCGACGCCCTGGCCGCCAGCATCCGCGACAACCGCAACGACAATGATGGCCGCGATGGCCGCGGCGGACCTTTCCAAACCCCCAGCCAGCGGCAAGGCGAACTCGACCGGCGCATTGATCAGGCCGTGCGCGATCGCTCGCTGACGGCCGCCGCGGCGGCGCAAATCCGCGTCGACTTTCAGGCGCTGGTGAGGCTGGAAAACCAGTATCGCGGCGGGCCGGGCGGCTTGACCGGCGCTGAGCGCGCTGACCTCGATCGGCGTTTCAATCAGCTCTCGGCCCGAGTCACCGACAATCGCAACAACGCCGGCGATCGCCGCTGGACTAATCTGGACCAGCGCCAGGCGGCCTTCAACGAGCGTCTGGACCGCGCCGTCCGCGACGGCCGTGTCGGCCAGCGTGACGCCTCCAGCCTGCGCGCCGAGTTTACCCAGCTCGCCGGGGTGGAATCCCAGTATCGCCGCAGCCCTCCGGGTATCACCCCCCAGGAGCGCACCGACCTCAACAACCGCTTTGACCGCCTGGAAGCGGCTTACCGCAACCTGGTCAATAACGGCCGCTACAGCGACGGCCAGCGTCAGTACGACAACCTGTTCGACTACATGCTCGGCTTGAGCCGGTAGACGCGCTCAAGCAGCGCGGCGAATGCCGAGCGTTAGCGCAACGTAAAAAGCCTATTCGAGGGGCTCGTCCAGCAGCCGTTGGACGAGCCCTTCCAGCCCCAACACCCGCTGGCGCTTCAGCTTCTCGGCGCGATAGATGGCTTCCAGCTCGATGTAGGTCTCGTCGACGTCGTCGTTGACCAGCACATAGTCGTACTCGTTCCAGTGCGGGATCTCTCCATAGGCCCGTCCCAGCCGCCTCTGGATCACATCTTCCCGGTCCTGGGCCCGGGCGTGCAGCCTGCGCGACAGGTCCTTCATACTGGGCGGCAGGATGAAGATGCGCACTACATCGCCCGGCGCGTTTTTCGCCACCTGCTGGGCGCCCTGCCAGTCGATGTCGAACAGCACATCGCGCCCCGCCTCGACCCGGCCCATCACCTCGTCCTTGGGCGTGCCATAGCGGTGCTCGTGCACGTGGGCCCACTCCAGAAAGGCGCTCCGTTTCAACAGGTCGTCGAACTGTTTCTTGTCGATGAAATGGTATTCCCGCCCGTTCTTCTCGCCAGGCCGGGGATCGCGCGTCGTCGCCGAGACCGACAGCACAATGTCTGGATGATCCTCGGCCAGCCGGCGGCACAGCGTTGTCTTGCCCGCCCCCGACGGCGAGGAAATCACCAGCATGATGCCCCGGCGGGGTCCGTTACTCGACATTCTGAACCTGCTCGCGGAACTGCTCAATCACCGCTTTTAATTCGAGTCCCACCGCTGTCAGCGCCGTGGTCGCCGATTTCGAGCACAGGGTATTGGCCTCGCGCATGAATTCCTGGGTCAGGAAATCCAGCCTTCGACCTGCCGCCTGATCGCCGGAGAGCAACGCCCGCGCCGCCGCCACGTGGGTCGCCAGCCGGTCCAGCTCCTCGCGCACATCGGCCTTGGCGGCCAGCACCGCGGCTTCCTGCACAATGCGCTCCTCATAGTCCGCCGCTTCGGGCGCCAATTCCGCGAGGCGCTTGACGAACCGTTCGCGCACATAGGCCGGCTGCTCGGCGGCATTCGCCTCGGCCTGACTCACCAACTCGGCGATCCGCGCCACCTGGCCCTCAAGAATCGGCAAGAGCGCCCGGCCCTCATCCAGCCGCGCGGCTTTCAGCGCATCCAGCACATGGTCGATGCTGACCGCCATGGCCGCCTCAACCGCCTCGCGCGCCTCGGCGTCGTCGGTGTCGTCCGCCGCCTCGACCACCCCGCGCAGTCCCAGCAGCCCGTCCAGGCGGGGGGCCAGCGCCTTGCCCTCCAGCAGATAGGGCTCGCCGATCCGCAGATACTCGTCCAGCTGCGCCGTATTGATCCGAAGCTGCCCGGCCGCCTCGCTGCGTTTGGCCGACAGTCCAACGTTCAGCTGCCCGCGCTGAAACCTCGCCTGCGCCCCGTCACGCGCAGCCTTCTCCAGGGCGTCAAATCTCGGCGGCCCACGAAACCGGGCCTCCAGCGTCCGTCCATTGACCGAGCGCGCCTCCACCGTCCACGACCACCCGCCCAGCGCCCCGTCCTCGCGGGCGAACCCGGTCATGCCTGAAAGGGCCATCAGCGAGCCTTGCCCTTCGAAATTTCTGCCGATTTTTCCGCAGGTTGTTCTGGCTTTTTCGCGTCCGGACTTTCCAGCTGCCGCCATCGGGCGACGTTGCGATTGTGCTCCTCGAGTGTGCTGGCGAACGCATGTCCCCCGGTCCCGTCGGCCACGAAGAATATCTCCTCGCCCGGCGGCGGCGCCATCACCGCAGCCAGCGACGCGCGGCCCGGGTTGCAGATCGCCGTCGGCGGCAGGCCGGGGATGAAATAGGTATTGTGCGGGCTGGGCGACTTCAGTTCGCTCTCGCGAATGCCCCGCCCCAATGGCCGGCCGTGTGACACGTCATAAATAATCGTCGGATCGGACTCGAGCTTCATGCCCTTGAGCAGCCGGTTCACGAACACCCGCGCGATCCTGGGCCGCTCCGAGGCTAGCGCCGTCTCCTTCTCGACGATCGAAGCCAGGATCACCGCCTCTTCCGCCGTCTTGATCGGCAGGTCCTCGGCCCGCTGGGCCCAGAGATTCCCAAGCAGCGTATCGCGCGCCGCCATCATCCGCGCCAGCACAGCCGATCGGTCCTCGCCGCGCTGGTATTCATAGGTTTCCGGCAGGATCGAGCCTTCGGGCGGAACCGGCGCGGACCCCACCAGCAATGGCTGGGCCATCAGCGCCTCAATAGCCATCTCCGAGGTCATGCCCTCGGGGATCGTCACCATGTGGTGCACAACTTCGCCGCGCCGGATCTTGCCCAGCACGCTGGCCATTGAGGCCTTGCTGGGAAATTCATACTCCCCGGCCTTTAGGGTCCGAGCCGCGCCGGTCAGCTGCGCGGCGGCCGAAAAGATCGCCGATGAGCGCACCACGCCGGACTTGGCCAGTTGGGCTGCAATCTCGCGCACGCCCGCGCCCTGCCGCACCACCACCACGCTGGGCTGGCCGGTCTTGTTGGCCGGGCCAGCGCCATTATAGGTCCAGAGCGCCCATCCGGTGGCCAGCAGGACAATAAAAAAAAGCGTCGCCAGCGCGCCCGAAGCGCCTGCCGCCAGCTGGCGCAGGAAGCCTTTTCGGGGCGCCTGGCCCTCGGTCACGAGACCTTCTTGAGCACCAGGGCGGCGTTGGTCCCGCCGAACCCGAAGCTGTTGGACATGGCCACGTCGATCTTCATCGGCTTGGCCTTGTGGGGAACCAGGTCGATGGCCGTCTCAACTGAGGGGTTGTCGAGATTGACGGTGGGGGGCGCGATCTGATCGCGGATGGCCAGAGCCGTAAAGGCCGCTTCCACCGCGCCGGCCGCGCCCAGCAGGTGACCGATCGCGCCCTTGGTCGAAGACATGGTCGCCTTGCCGGCCGCATTGCCCAGCAGCCGCTCGACCGCGCGCAGTTCGATCTCATCGCCCAGCGGCGTCGAAGTGCCGTGGCTGTTGATATAGTCGATGTCGGCCGGCTCCACGTGGGCGTGGCCCAGCGCCATCTTCATGGCCCGGAAACCGCCGTTGCCGTCCTCGGCCGGCGCGGTCACGTGATAGGCGTCGCCCGCCAGACCATAGCCCGCCACCTCGGCGTAGACCTTGGCCCCGCGCTTCTTGGCGTGCTCGTATTCTTCCAGCACCAGGATGCCCGCGCCCTCACCCATGATGAAGCCTTCGCGGTCCTTGTCGTAGGGGCGAGACGCCTGCTGGGGCCGGTCGTTGAAGCCGGTGGCCATGGCGCGCGCCGCCACGAACCCGGCGATGCCGATCTTGCAGATGGCAGCCTCCGCCCCGCCGGCGATCATCACATCGGCATCGCCGAACATGATCAGGCGTGACGCATCGCCGATGGCATGCGCGCCCGTGGCGCAGGCCGTCACCACCGAATGGTTCGGCCCTTTAAAGCCGTAGCGGATCGACACCTGTCCCGAGGCCAGATTGGCCAGCGCGGACGGGATAAAGAACGGCCCCACCCGCCGCGGTCCCTTGACCTCCATCTCCACCGCCTGGTCGGCGATGGTGGAAAGCCCACCTATCCCTGATCCGATGATGACCCCGGTGCGCTCCTTGTCCTCTTCGGTTTCTGGAACCCAGCCGGAATCCTTCACCGCCTCGTCTGAAGCGGCCATGGCGTAGAGGATGAAATCGTCGACCCGGCGCTGATCGCGCGGGCTCATGGTCTGGTCGGGATCATAGCTGCCGGGCACGTCCGGCCCGCCGCCGCCCCGCCCGTCGACGCGCGGCACTTCGCAGGCGATCTCGCAGCCGTAGCCTTCCGGATCGAAGCTGGAAATCCGCCCACAGCCGCTTTCGCCGGCCAGAAGCTTTTTCCACGTGATCTCGGTCCCCCAGCCAAGGGGGGTGAGCAAGCCTATGCCGGTGATAACGACGCGGCGCATGATTTTACCTTGAGCCTTTTCGGCGAGTCGGGAGGGAAGCTTACCCCACCTTCTCCGAAATGAACTTCACCGCATCGCCGACGGTCTGAATATGCTCAGCGGCGTCATCGGGGATCTCAATGTCGAATTCTTCTTCGAACGCCATCACCAGCTCGACATTATCGAGGCTGTCAGCGCCCAGATCGTCAATGAACGCCGCCTTTTCGGTGACCTTTTCAGGATCGGCGTCCAGGTGCTCGATAACGATCTTGCGAACCCGTTCGAGAATGTCGGACATCAGTGAATTACCTTTTCGTTTGGTTGGACCCCGCCAGTTCCCGGCGGGATCAAATCGAAATTTCGCCTAGCACGTTCCTTTTTGCTCGCCTAGCGGGCGGCTAAAAATCAAACCATCGCCATGCCGCCGTTCACGTGCAGGGTTGAACCCGTCACATAGGCCGCCTCGTCGCTGGCAAGGTAAACGACGGCGGCCGCCACTTCGGCGCCCGTGCCCAGCCGATCGGCCGGAATTTGGCCCATAATCGCCGCCTTTTGCGCTTCGGTCAGGCCGTCGGTCATCGGGCTTTCGATAAAGCCGGGCGCCACGCAATTGACCGTCACATTGCGGCTGGCCACTTCCTGGGCGAGGGCCTTGGAAAAGCCGATCATCCCGGCCTTCGAGGCCGCATAGTTGGTCTGTCCGCCGTTGCCGGTCACGCCCACAACCGAGGTGATTCCGATGATTCGCCCCGTTCTGCGCTTCATCATACCGCGCAACGCCGCCCGGCTCAGACGGAAATAGCTCTCCAGATTGACCCGGATCACCGCCTCCCAGTCCTCATCCTTCATACGCAACAGCAAACCGTCGCGCGTGATGCCGGCATTGGCCACGAGGATATCCACCGGAGCGCCCGCCGCCTCTTCCGCCGTCGCGATCAGCCCGTCCACCGCGGCCGGATCGGACAGATTGCAGGCCAGAGGCGTCACCCGCCCGCCCAAATCACCCGCCAGACTGGTCAGCGCCTCGAGCCGGGTGCCCGAAATCACCACATGCGCGCCCTGGGCGTGCAGCGCCCGGGCGATGGCCCCGCCAATCCCCCCCGAAGCGCCGGTCACAAGCGCGGTTTTGCCAGTCAGGTCGAACATAATAGGGGTCTCCAGGTACTATTTTTTATCCGCTCACCCCGGCGAATGCCGGGGCCCAGATCGAAAGACTCGGTATTTCCAGCAAGGACTCGAATTCCGCTGCTTGAATCTGGGTCCCGGCGTTCGCCGGGATGAGCGGATCATTATATGCATCCGCGCGCCGCTAAGGTGATTTCGCAAACGCTTCGATATCCGCCGGCCCGTTCAGAGCCACGGCCTCAGCGTCCAGCGCGATGCGTTTGGCCATACCTGACAAGACCTTGCCGGCCCCCGCCTCGGCAAAGCGGGTAACCCGCCCCTCGCCGGCCAGCCATTCCATGCTCTCGCGCCAGCGCACCCGGCCCGTCACCTGCTCGACCAGCAGCCGGCGGATTGTCTCCGGATCATGCACCGGCCGGGCCGTCACATTGGCCACCAGGGCCGCGCGCGGCTGGACGATCAGCGCGCCCGCCAGAGCGTGGGCCATCTCGTCGGCCGCCGGCTGCATCAGCGGGCAATGGAACGGCGCCGAGACGTTCAACGGAATAGCCCGCGCGCCAAGTTCCTTGGCTTTCTCGATGGCGAGGTCCACCGCGGCCTTGTCGCCCGAGATCACCACATTGCCGGCGTTGTTATCGTTGGCCACCACGCAGACGCCCACGACCGACCCGGCCTTCGCGGCCTCTTCGGCCAGCGCCACATCGCTCTTGGGCCCGATCAGGGAGGCCATTGCCCCGGCCCCCACCGGAACCGCCCGCTGCATGGCCTGGCCGCGCAACTTGAGCAGCCGTGCCGTGTCGGCCAGACTGACCGACCCGGCAGCCGCCAGGGCGGAATATTCGCCCAGGCTATGCCCGGCCACGAAAGCCGCGCGCTCCACCGCTACCCCGAAATCCATTTCCAGCACCCTCATGACCGCCAGGCTCACCGCCATCAGCGCCGGCTGGGCGTTTTCGGTCAGAGTCAGATCTTCGATCGGCCCCTCGCGCATCAGCCGCGACAGGTTTTGCGACAGGGCATCGTCCACTTCCTGGAAAACCGCACGGGCGGTCGCAAACGCCTCGGCCAGGTCTGCGCCCATGCCGACCGATTGGCTGCCCTGTCCAGGAAAGAGAAACGCAAGGCTCATGATGACAGGTCCCGTTCATATTCAGGGGTGCAGGGTTAGGGGAATCTCGGCAGAGCGGCAAGAACACGGATATTGCTCCGGCTCGTCTTTTGGGAGAAAAGCTGCCCCAATTGCGGCAGGACTGTCGCAAACTGGATTGGAGGATCCTCATGAACCGTATGCTTTTGACCGCCGGCGCCGTCTCGGCGCTTCTGGCCGGCCCCGCCCTGGCCGCCGCGCTTGCGGTCGGCGCCGCCGCCCCCGACTTCAACCTGACCGCCTACAAGGCCGGCGAGCCGTTCCAGTTCAATCTGAAGAACGAACTGAAGAAGGGCCCGGTCGTGCTCTACTTCTTCCCGGGCGCCTACACGGCCGGCTGTAACATCGAGGCCCAGGCCTTCGCCGCCAAGATGGCCGACTTCCGCGCTGCGGGCGCGCAAGTGGTCGGCGTCACCGCCGGCTTCGGAACCACCGCCAAGGCCGACCCTTCCAAACCCTACACTAACCTCAACGAAGCGGTCGCCGAGTTCTCCAAGACCCACTGCAACGGCGAGTTCCCGGTGGTTGTGGCCGACAGCAAGCTGGTCGACGCCTACGGCGTGCCGCTCACGCAGCGTCCGGGCTGGTCGGACCGCTCGTCGTTCGTGATCAGCAAGGACGACAAGGTGGTTTATTCCTTCTCGAACCTCAGCCCCAACGACCACATCCCGAACACGCTGAAGGCGGTTCAGGACCTGAAGGGCAAATAACCCCCTTCAAACAACGTCATGAAAGGGGCGCGAGGGCTGAAAGGCTTTCGCGCCCTTGCCTTTTCCGCCCCTCCCCTCTAAGAGCGCGCCTTCACGAAGGCCGGTCCCGGGCAATTGCGCCTTGGGAGCCATCGGAGATCAGGGGTCTTCCCCCTCTGACCGCCGCCGTACTTCACTGCGGAAGAAGGACATTATGGCTCTATACGAACACGTGCTGATCGCGCGTCAGGATATCTCGACCCAGCAGGCCGAGCAGCTCAACGAAGATCTGAAAGCCCTCATCGAAGGCTCCGGCGGCCACATCGCCAAGATCGAATACTGGGGCCTTCGCAACCTCACCTACCGCATCAAGAAGAACCGCAAGGGCCACTATTCCCTGCTGGCCATCGATGCGCCCGCCCCCTCCGTCAAGGAGATGGAGCGCCAGCTGTCGCTGAACGAAGACGTGTTGCGCTACATGACCATCCGGGTCGACGAGCTTGATCTCGAGCTCTCTCCGGTTCTCGCCCGCCGCGATCGTGATCGTGAGCGTCCCCGCTTCGACGACGGCGAAGGCATTGCCGACGTGGTCGACGATCTCGACGCCGACGAACTCTAGGAGCATCAGACATGACCGATGAGTCCGCAGCCGCCGGCGGCGCCCGCCGCCCCTTCTTCCGCCGCCGCAAGGTTTGCCCGTTCTCTGGCGCCGGCGCGCCGAAGATCGACTACAAGGACGTCAAGCTCCTGCAGCGCTACGTCTCCGAGCGGGGCAAGATCGTGCCCAGCCGCATCACCGCCGTCTCGGCGAAAAAGCAACGGGAACTGGCTCGCGCCATCAAGCGCGCCCGGTTCCTCGCTCTCATCCCCTACGTTGTGAAATAGGAGCACGAGAGCCATGAAAGTTATCCTGCTCGAACGCCTCGATGGCCGCGGCGCCATCGGCGACGTCGTCAACGTCAAGGACGGGTTCGCCCGCAACTACCTCTTGCCGCGCCACAAGGCGCTGCGGGCCAATTCGGCCAACCTGCTGATCTTCGAAGGCCAGCGCGCCGAGATCGAGGCCCGCAACCTGAAGGCCCGCGAAGCAGCTTCCGCTTCGGGGACCAAGCTCGACGGCACGACCTACGTCATGATCCGCCAGGCGGGTGAAGGCGGCCACCTCTACGGCTCGGTCTCCGGCCGTGACGTGGCTGATGTGGTCAGCGCCGCCGGCTCGCAAGTCGACCGCGCCATGGTGGTGCTCGACAAGCCGATCAAAACCATCGGCATGCACCCGGTGAAGATCAAGCTGCACGCCGAAGTGGCGGTCACCGTGACTATCAACATCGCCCGCAGCGAAGACGAAGCGGCCCGTCAGGCCAAGGGCGAGGACGTCATCAGCGCCCAGTTCGCCGAGGATGCGGCGCTCAACGCCGAAGCCGCGGCCGACATGCTCGAAGGCGGCGCCGGCAAGCTCGGCGATGACCGCGACTTCGCCTAGAGCTCAGGTGATCCAAAACGACAAAAGGCGGCCGGCGATCCCGGCCGCCTTTTTTGTTGCCGTGCTGGCGGTGGCCGGCAGCGCGCTCGCTCAGGATGCATACCGCCCGCCCCGCCATTCCGATGGCCACCCCGACCTTGAGGGCGACTGGAATAACTCCAGCCTGACCACGCTTGAGCGGCCCATGGCTTACGGCCAACACCTGACCATGACCGACGATGAAGCCGCCGCAATCGAGGATTCGTTCACCGACTTTTTTGTGCCCACCGGCGCGCCGACCACCACCTTCAGCTTCGGCCAGGGCGGCGATTTCGACGCCTTCACCTCGGTCATGCGGGTGGGCAGGGTGGCGCGGACAGGCTTCATCACCTCAACACCCGCTGGCCGTGTGCCCGACCCAAAGGCCGGCGCCAACCTCACGCCCACGCCCTCGCCCACCGAGGCCGAGATGAGCGCCAACCCGGAAAACCAGCCGGCCATGGTGCGCTGCCTGCCCAACATGACCCCCAACGCTTCGCCCGTGATGCTGCCGGGGGGCTACAGCAACAATTTCCGCATCGTGCAGGGCCCGACCGCCGTGGCGATCATGATTCAGATGGCCGACGCGGTGCGTGTCATCCGCCTGGGTGGCCGCCACCGCACTGACGGCGTCCGCCCGTGGATGGGCGATTCCATTGGCCGCTGGGAGGGCGACAAGCTCGTCGTCGAGACCACCAACTTCCCCAAAGCCCAGGCCTTCGAAGGCTCGTGGGAACACCTGAAAGTCACCGAAACCTTCAGCCGCGCGGCCGAGGACCGCCTGCTCTACCAGTTCAGGGTCGAGGACCCCGATATCTGGAACGCCCCCTGGAGCGGCGAGTATGAATTCGCCCGCTCCCCCCACCCCATCGACGAATACGCCTGCCACGAAAACGACTACACCCTGCAATTCAGCCTCGAGGCGGCCCGCTACGAAGAAGCCCATCCGCCGGCGAAGCAGGCGCCCTCCCCCTAAAATCCGCTCATCCGGTCAACGCCTTGGTATAGGTCGCCATGTCGAAGTAGTCGTTCCAGAGCTTGATCTTGCCGCCTTCCAGCTTGAACACCCCACAGCAGGGCAAATCGACAGACTTGCCTCCCACCCTGGTCCGGTCCAGACGCTCGGCGATCACCACATCGCCCTGGGCGACCAGGTTGAGCAGGTCCCATTGCGTCGATGTCCAGGGCTTCACAAACCCGGCGATGAACGCGCGGATTGCCTCTCGTCCGGCGACCGGCGCCGTTGGCATGTTATGATAGACACCGTCTGCGGTGAAAAACCCCGCCAGCTCGTCGGGATTGAGCCGCGACCAGGCGACGATAAAGTCACGGATCACCTGGGCGTTGTCGCTCATTGGTTCCACCTTGGGCTGGGCCAGCGCCACGCCGGGAACCATGATCAGGGCTGACAGAAATACCCGGCGGCGCATGGCGGGATTATCCGCCGCGTCCTTGATCAAGTCCAGCGACTGGCCTTCAGAGGCGACGAACGCCCCTGCCTATCCACAGGAGATCAAATTCTGTTGGCAACCGGACTTGTGATGTGGTCCTCCGCCGCCGTTGGGTTAGGAACGTTCCATGGCTCTCGTCCCCGTCCTTGATCTTCGTCCTCCCGAACCGGAGGGGGTGACCCATGCCCCGTCGAACATCGAGGCGGAACAGGCGCTCTTGGGCGTCATCCTGTTCGACAACTCGGCCTACGAGCGCCTGACCGACACCCTGCGTCCGGCCCACTTTCACGAGCCATTCCACCAGCGCCTGTTCGAGGCCATTGAGGACTGCATTCGCAAGGGCCAGCTGGCCGAGCCCATCGTGCTGATGGAGCGCTTCCGCAACGACCCGGCCTTCGATGACCTCGGCGGCATCCGCTACCTCGCCGACCTCATCGACCGCGCCCCGCCCGCCGCCAACGCCCCGGACTATGGCCGGGTGATCTATGACCTCGCCTTGCGCCGCGACCTCATCCGCATCGGCGGCGAGATCGCCAACGCCGCGCAATCCGATCCCGAAACCATCGCCCGCGAACAGATCGAGGCGGCCGAACAGCAACTCTACACCCTGGCCGAAACGGGTTCGTCCTCATCCGGCCTGCTGGGCCTGTCCGACGCCCTGCGCGGCGCCATCGACATGGCCGCGGAGGCCTACGACCGGGACGGGGGACTGGCGGGCCTATCCACCGGCCTGATGGACCTCGACAAGATTCTGGGCGGCCTGCACAAGTCCGACCTCCTGATCCTGGCTGCACGCCCCTCGATGGGGAAATCCACCCTGGCGGTGAACATCGCCTTCCACATCGCCCGCAACTACGCCTGGGAGCCCCAGCCCGACGGCTCGCGCAAGACCGTCAACGGCGGCGTCGTGGCCTTCTTCAGCCTGGAAATGAGCGCCGAACAGCTGGCCATGCGGATTCTGGGCGAATCCTCCGGTGTCTCGTCCGACCGTCTGCGCAAGGGCGAGATCGACGCCTCCGAATTCGGACGGGTCCGCGACGCCGCCATCGAAATCCAGGAGAGCCCGCTCTACATCGACGACACTGGCGGCCTGTCCATCGGCAAGATGGCCGCCCGGGCCCGCCGGTTGAAACGCCAGGTCGGCCTTGACCTGATCGTTGTCGACTATCTGCAGCTGCTCACCACCGGCCAGTCTGGCCGCAACGACAACCGCGTCCAGGAAGTCACGATCGTGACGCAAGCGCTGAAAGCGCTGGCCAAAGAGCTCGACGTGCCGATCGTGGCGCTCTCCCAGCTCTCCCGCCAGGTCGAAAACCGCGAAGACAAAAAGCCCCAGCTCGCCGACCTGCGCGAATCCGGCTCGATCGAACAGGACGCCGACGTGGTCATGTTCATCTACCGCGAGTCCTACTATCTCAGCCGCACAGAGCCGTCAGGAGACGCCGCTAAACACCTGGAATGGCAGGAAAAAATGGATGCAGTGCAAAATATTTCCGAGGTCATCATCGGCAAACAACGCCACGGCCCCATCGGCACCGTGAAGCTCCACTACAACGGCGAACTCACCAAGTTCGGCAACCTGGCCCGCGAGGGCCGCTTCGAGCCGCGGTAACCCCGCGCTCAAGAAGCGATCCCGGCGAAGGCCGGAGGGAGCGTTAGCGCATCTAAAAATGCGCTCAAGCAGGCGCGGCGAAGTCCGCGCCGTTAGCGCAACCAAAAATCCCCCGGTAACCGGCCATAAACTCACCTAGGTCTATACATCCATCGTCTGAACACGCGCCGGTGGCGCGCCTAGGTGAGGATCACCGTGACCAGCGGCCTGATACTGGATAAGCAGATCGTCCTCCTGCTGGACGACAATCCGCACATCCTCAAGATGCTGTCGGCGGTGGTCGCTGTTGCGGGCGCCAGTGATGTGATCCGCTGCTCCAGCGCCGAACTCGCCCGCTCGTCCCTCGCCCTGCGCACCGTCGACCTCATTCTCGCCGACGCGGAAATGCCCGGCTGCGACGGCTATCAGTTCGTGCGCTGGCTGCGCACCGAAGGACCAATGGAAAACCGATGCGTCCCGGTGGTCATGGTCACCGGCCACACGCGTCCCAGCGAGGTGCTGCGCGCCCGCGACGCCGGCGCCACCACCCTGGTGGGAAAGCCGATCGTGCCCCAGGTGCTGATGACCCGCATCGCCGCGGCGATGGCCAGCACCAAAACCTTTGTCGACTCGAAAACCTATGCCGGGCCGGACCGCCGAATGCGCAATCTCGGCGCCCAGGCCGTCGGCGGCGAACGTCGCCGGCGCACCATCTCCATCGACTAGCGCTCAAGCTGGCGCGGCGAAGTCCGCGCCGTTAGCGCAATGAAAATGACGCTCAAGAAGGCGCACGCGTGTGGGCCGATAGCGCAAGGCAAAATGCTAACCTCACGCTCATGCTGAGTCGCCTGACCGTCGATCTCGACGCGCTCGCCCATAACCATGGCGTCCTGAAAGCCGCCGCCGGCGGGGCCGAGATCGCGCCGGTGATCAAGGCCGACGGCTATGGCCTTGGCGCCGGCCCGGTCGCCCGGCGCCTGCACGCCGAGGGCGCACGCACCTTCTTCGTCGCCCGCCTGGAAGAAGGCGAAGCCCTGCGTCGCGAACTGGGCGCGCGCGAGGCGGCCATCCTGGTCCTCGACGGCGTCAAGCCCGCTTCAATCTCCCGCCTTGCCGCCGCGACCCTGACGCCCGTTCTCGCCACTCGCGATCAGGCTGAGATCTGGACCGGTGGCCTCAGGGTCCTGCATGTCGACACCGGCATGAACCGCTCGGGCGTTAGCCTGGAGCAAGCCCAAACCCTCGCCAGTACCGGCTTTCGTCCCGACCTCGTCATGAGCCACCTCGGCAGCGCCGGCGAGCCGGACAACCCGCGCAACGCCGCCCAGCTTGAGCGCTTCAAGGCCGCCCTCGCCCTTTTCCCCGCAGCCAGAGCGAGCCTCGCCGCCACGGCAGGCATCTACCTCTCCGCCGAATACCGCTTCGACCAGGTTCGCCCGGGCATCGGTCTCTTCGGCGGCGGCCCGCGCGAGGTCCCGGACGACCGTTTCCGCGCCGTCGCCCTCCTCACCGCCCCCATCGTCGAAATCCGCGCGCTGAAGGCCGGCGACCAGGTGAGCTATGGCGCGACCTTCACCGCCACCGACGACATGCAGATCGCCATCCTGCCCCTGGGCTACGCCGACGGCGTCCTGCGCACAGCTCATAAGCGCGGCGCCGCCTGGCTGGACGGCGCACCTGCCCGGTTCGTCTTCATCACCATGGATCTTATCGCCGTCGACGTCACCGACAGATCCGCCGCTCCCGGCGACGAGGTGGAACTGCTCGGTGTTCACGCCAGACTCGATGACCTCGCCGCCGCGGCCGGCTCCGTCGCCCACGAGTGCCTGGTCCGGCTCGGCGCCCGCACCGAGCGCGTCTACGTGGGAGCTCACTAGCGGCAAACCGCCACAGACCCCCTCATTCGGGCCTGTTCGGCGGCACGTTCATCTGCGCTTCATGGACGGGAAGTCATGTATTGATTAGAGTGGAATCGGACTGGGGCGAACGGAGATCAATATGCGTACTATCGTACTTCTGACCATTGGCGTGGCCGCCGCGGCATCGCTCGCCGGCGCGAGCCTTGCCCAGGACAAACCAGCCACGGCCGCCAAGCCGACCACGGCGCAAAAACCCACCGAGGCCTGGCCAGCCCCCGAGAGGTGATCCAGTTTCATTGTTAGTACACGGCGGTCTGTAACGCCATGGTCGGGGTGGGCGAGCGCGCGCCTCCAACAGCTGGCGCGCTCGCCCATGGCACGATGCCGCCGCTGCGGGGGACGAACGATTCAGG
>CANJME010000006.1 GCA_947475875.1 Caulobacteraceae bacterium
AGCGGGCCAGCATCAAACGGCAGACCATCGAACATCGGCGCTTGCAACACCGAAAAATCGCCGCCTAAATATCAACCCCAGATGAGGCCAATCCTCCGTTAAATCCGGACCCCATCTGTCCCAAATGTTTTGACGACGTACAATTCCTACAAAAAGCTGGTGCCGCCGGGCAGGATTGAACTGCCGACCTCAGCATTACCAATGATGCGCTCTACCACTGAGCTACGGCGGCCCGCTTGAGGAAGGGGGCCTATAGCGAAGGAAGTCCGGCGCGTGAAGCCCAAAGGCGCACTTGACGCAGGCAGCCTCTCCCCCGCTGATACGCTGGTGAAAACGCCCAAGACCCCGAAGGTCCCGAAAGACGTCCGCGAGGCCCGCCAGGCCGCGGCGCTCAAGGCCAATCTGAAACGGCGAAAGGCCGCCGCCGCGCCCGCCAAATCAAAAGACGGAGGATAAATCCCGGCGCCCCTTTTCGCCGGGGCGGCGCCACCCTATTCAAGGAGCGGGCTTAAGAAGGGCAGGCATGGACCGAATCGCGATCACGGGGGGGCAGACGCTTCACGGCGAGATTCCGATCTCGGGGGCGAAGAATTCCGCCATCAAGCTGATGGCCGCCTCCCTGCTCACCGACGAGCCCCTGCGCCTCACCAATATTCCGCGGCTGGCCGACACCCGCTTCCTCGCCCAGCTGCTGCGCCGCCTCGGCGTCGTGGTCACCGAATGGCAAGAGGGCGCCGAACAGATCACCGTCCTGCACGCGGCGGAAATCACCTCGGCCTTCGCGCCCTATGATCTGGTTCGCCAGATGCGCGCCTCGTTCAATGTGCTGGGCCCGCTGGTGGCCCGCACCGGCCACGCCAAGGTTTCCCTGCCCGGCGGCTGTTCCATCGGCGCGCGGCCCGTCGACCTGCACTTGAAGGCGCTGGAGGCGCTGGGCGCCCACATCGACCTGCACGAAGGCTATGTCTACGCCCAGGCGGCGCGCGGCCTGAAGGGCGCCGAGATCGAGTTTCCCTTCGTTTCCGTCGGCGCCACTGAACACGCCATGCTGGCCGCTGTCCTCGCCAAAGGGACGACCGTCCTTAAAAACGCCGCTCGCGAGCCCGAGATGGATGATCTGGCCCAATGCCTCAATGCCATGGGGGCCAAGGTCGAAGGGGCAGGCACGAGCGTCATCACCATCACCGGCGTGCCCAAACTGCACGGCGCCACCCACGCGGTGATCCCCGACCGGATCGAGATGGGCACCTACGCGATCGCCGCGGCCATGGCGGGCGGCGAGGTGCGGCTGACCCGCGCGCGACCCGAACTGATCGGGGCGGTCACCGACAAGCTGATCGAGGCGGGCGTTTCGGTGACCCCCACCGACGACGGGGTGATCGTAGGGCGCGACCCCAACGTGCGGCTGAAAGCGGTCAATATCGAGACCGCGCCCTATCCCGGCTTTCCCACCGACTGCCAGGCCCAGTTCATGGCCCTGATGACCACCGCGCGGGGCGAGAGCCTGTTCAAGGAAACCATTTTCGAAAACCGCTTCATGCATGCGCCGGAGCTCAATCGCCTGGGCGCGGTGATCGCCGTGGCCGGGGGCGAGGCCGTAGTGCTGGGGGTGGACAAGCTGCGCGGCGCACCCGTCATGGCCACCGACCTGCGCGCATCGGTGAGTCTTGTGATCGCGGGCCTCGCCGCCGAGGGCCGCACCGTGGTCAACCGGGTCTATCACCTCGACCGCGGGTTCGAGCGGCTGGAAGAAAAGCTGTCGGCCTGCGGGGCGAAGATCGAGCGCCTCAAGGGCGGCGAGGGCGAGGAAGAAGAAGCCGCCTGATGAGCATCGCTCCGTTGAAACTCCTGGCGGAAGACGCCGAGGACCTCGCCGTGGTGTCCGCCGCCCTGCAGGACGCGGTGGCGAAGATCGGCGACATCCATTTCGACAAGAAGGCGCGGGCCCTGACCATCGGGTTCAACCGCTATCGGTGGGAGCAGAAGGGGCCCGAGCGGGTGCGCTGCGGTCTGCAGTTGGACAGCGTGCTCTCAGTGCAGGCCCGGCGGTTGCGGCGTGGCGCGAAAGACGCGGTCGTGGAACTCCTCGCCATAGCCTTCGTCGCCACCGAGGCGCCTGCCGGCATCGTCACACTGACCTTCGCCGGCGGGGGCGATTTGCGGTGCGAAGTGGAATGCGTCGACGCCATCCTGGCCGACGTGTCCGCGCCGTGGCCGGTGCGCAACAAGCCGAAGCACTGATAATGTATCGTCATCCCAGCGAAAGCTGGGACCCATCGTGGAACGAGCACGATCGGTCGTGAATGGCGGCGCGGGCGCGCCGCCATCGCAAAGGTTCGCGTGTGAGCCTTCAATGGGTCCCAGCTTTCGCTGGGATGACGGACGGGTGTGGATGTCCTAGAAGCCCCGCCATGCGCTGGTTTGATAGCTCAGCTGCCGATTTCGACGCCTTGTTCAGGGCCTTCCTGAACGAGCGCAGGGGCGCGCCCGCCGATGTCGACGCCGCCGTGGCGGACATTCTGGAAACCGTCCGCACTGGCGGGATCGCCGCCGTGCTGGATTACGCAAGACGCTTCGACAAGGCCGACCTGACCGCCGACACCCTTCGCGTCACCGCCGCCGAGATCGACGCCGGGGCCGCCGCCTGCGACCCCTCCGTTCGCGACGCCATCGCCTTCGCCGCCAAACGCATCGAAACCTATCACGCCCGCCAGCGCCCGGCCGACCAGTCATGGACCGATGAGGCCGGCGTCGAACTCGGCTGGCGCTGGACGCCCATCGAAGCGGTCGGCATCTACGTGCCCGGCGGCCGCGCGGCTTATCCCTCCACCGTGCTGATGAACGCCATCCCGGCGAAGGTCGCCGGCGTTGACCGCATCGCCATGATCACCCCCCCCGGCCAGATGTCGCCCGCCGTGCTGGCGGCCGCAAAAGAAGCCGGCGTCACCGAGATCTGGCGTCTCGGCGGCGCTCACGGCGTGGCGGCCCTCGCCTATGGGGCCGGACCGATCCTGCCGGTCGACAAGATCGTTGGCCCCGGCAACGCTTACGTCACCGCCGCCAAGCGCCGCCTCTATGGTGTCGTCGGCATCGACGCCCTGGCCGGGCCGTCCGAAATCGTGGTGGTGGCCGACGCCGCCAACGATCCTGCCTGGATCGCCGCCGACCTGCTCAGCCAAGCCGAACACGACCCCGACGCCCAGTCCATCCTGATCACCCCCGACGCTGATTTCGGCCGCGCGGTCGAGGCCGCCATCGAGGCGCAGCTCGCCGTGCTTTCCACCGGCGAGACCGCGCGCGCTTCATGTGACGCCAACGGCGCGATCATCATCGCCCCCCTCGACGTCTCGCCGGCTCTCGTCGACGCCATCGCGCCCGAGCACGTCGAGTTCGCCGTCGACAACCCGGAAAGGCTCGCCGACCAGGTCCGGCACGCCGGCGCGATCTTCCTTGGCCGGCACACGCCGGAAGCCATCGGCGACTATGTGGCCGGATCAAACCACGTGCTGCCGACCAGCCGGGCGGCCCGGTTCTCGTCGGGCCTGTCGATCTATGACTTTATAAAGCGCACCTCGCTGGTGAAATGCTCTCCCGCGGCCTTCGCCGTCCTCGGCCCGCCGACTGCGGCGTTGGCCACCGCCGAGGGCTTGCCCGCGCACGCCCGCTCGGCCAGCATCCGGACCAATGACTGAGCACCGGCTCCAATCCGTGGTCATCGACGAAGCCATGCTGGCCTCGGCGACGCGTGATCAGGAGCAGGAGCGCGAGATCGCCATCTACGACCTGCTGGAAAAGAACCATTTCCAGCCGGACGGCGCGGCCTGCGGTCCCTACGACCTGACCCTCAGCCTGGCTGAAAATCGCCTCGCCTTCGACATCGCCGGGCCCGGCTATATGCGCCGGCACCTGCTCTCGCTGACCCCGTTCCGGGGCCTGTTGAAAGACTATTTCCTGGTCTGCGAGAGCTATTTCGAGGCCATCCGCCATTCGACGCCCAGCCAGATCGAGGCGCTCGACATGGGCCGCCGCTCGCTGCACGACGAGGGCTCGAACCTCTTGCGCGAGCGCCTGGCCGGCAAGGTCGACACCGACCACGACACCGCCCGCAGGCTCTTCACCCTGATCTGCGCCCTGCACTGGAGAGGGTAGCGGTGAAGGAGCGTCCCAGCGCGGTGCTGTTCGCCTGCAACCTCAATTCCGTGCGCTCGCCGCTCGCCGAAGCGCTGATGAAACTGACCTATGGCTACGACATCTATGTCGATAGCTGCGGCGTCGAGCCCAAGCCCGACCTCGATCCCTTTGTCGTCGAGGTCATCGAGGAGGTCGGCGGGGACCTCTCGCACCACCGGCCCAAGAGCTTTGATCAGCTCAACGACGGCTCATTCGACGTGATCATCACCCTGACGCCCGAGGCCCATCACCACGCCATGGACCGCGCCCACGGCAAGGCAGTGGAGGTGGTCTACTGGCCGATGCCCGACCCGACCGTGGCCACTGGTTCGCGCGAGCAGATTCTTGAGGCCTACCGGCAAACCCGCGACCATCTGCTGCGTTTGATCAAGCAGCGGTTCGGTGATCCGCTCTCGCTGGGCGGTTGACGAGGCGCCGATTGAGGATCAATGGCAGTCGCGCGGTTTCTCAAGGGCCCGCAAATCAGGAAAGGCCATATGGCTAAAGAAGAACTTCTGGAATTCCCCGGCACGGTTTCTGAACTGCTGCCGAACGCCACGTTCCGGGTGACCCTGGATGGCGAGCAAGCCCATGAGATCATCGCCCACACCGCCGGAAAGATGCGCAAGAACCGCATCCGCGTGCTGGCCGGCGACAAGGTCCTGGTCGAGATGACGCCCTACGACCTGACCAAGGGCCGCATCACCTACAGATTCAAGTAGAGAGGCTGGACGCGGCCATGCTCGTGCTCGCGAGCGCCAGCCCGCGCCGCCTGGACCTTCTGCGCCAGGCCGGCCTTGAGCCCGGTCGCGTGGCGCCCGCCCACATCGACGAAACACCCCTGAATGACGAGACCGCCCGCAGGCTCGCCCTGCGTCTGGCGCGCGCGAAAGCCGGGGCCGCGCACAGCGAAGGCCAGTTCACACTCGGCGCCGATACTGTGGTGGTGCTGGGAACCCGCTTCCTGCCCAAGGCCGAAACCGAAGCTCAGGCGCGAGAGTGCCTTGCCCTCTTGTCCGGCCGTGCTCACCGCGTGTTGACTGGGGTCGCCGTCATTGGCCCGGACGGCCGCAGCGCCGCCCGGCTCTCCGAGAGCCGGTTGAAGATCAAGCGCCTGACCACAGCCGAGATCGAGGCCTACATCCAAAGCGGCGAATGGAAAGGCAAGGCCGGCGGCTATGGCATTCAGGGGCGCGCCGGCGCTTTCGTCACCCAGTTGAGCGGCTCCTACACCGGCGTTGTCGGCCTGCCGCTCTATGAAACCCTCTGCCTGCTGGAAGGTCTGGGATACCGGCCCAACCTGACTGCGCGATGAGTGTCCGCCGGGCCTTCCTCGACCGCTCGATCGGCGAGGACCGCGCCGTCGTCACCCTGAACGATGAACCGGAGCGGCTGATCATCCGCCGCGACGGCGAGCCTGAGTGGGGGCGGTTGGGATCCCGATCCATCGCTCGCAACCTGGGCCGCGAAGGCGCGGTCCAGTTCCTGCTGATGCCGGAGGATGGCGAGGCCGTTGCGCCACTTGGGGCAAGCAAACCGCTGGTGCAGGGCGCCGCTGTGCTGGTCGAGGTCACAGCCGAAAGCCGGACCGGCAAACAAGCTGTCGTTCGGGTCCTCGGGCCTGCTGAACCCCAGGCGCCGCGGCTGGAGGCTTCAGGGCTCTCTTTCGAACAGCTGCTCGCCGGCTGGGCGCCGGGCGACATCACCGGAGGTCCCGAGGCGCGCGAGCGGGCTGACGAAGCGCAAGAGCTGGCGCTTCAGACCGTCCACCCGCTTGCTGGCGGTGGCAGCCTTTCGATCGAAACGACGCGTGCTCTGACCGCCATCGACGTAGATGTCGGCGGTCGCGGTGGGCCGGATGCCGGCCGCGCGGCGAAGACGGTCAATCTCGCCGCGATCGCCGCCGCCGCCCGCCTGCTCAGGCTAAAAGGTCTCGGCGGCCTGGTGGTTTTCGACCTGGTGGGAAAAGGCCACGACGGCCCGGCGCTCGCCGCCGCCGCGCGGGCCGCCTTCTCAGCCGACGATCCCGGTGTCGCCATCGGTCCGATCAGCCGCTTTGGTCTCTTCGAGCTGGCCCTGCCCTGGCGGACGCGCCCGGTGGCGGAACGGCTCACCTCGGCCGAGGCTCAGGCGCTGTCGCTCATCCGCGCCCTGGAGCGCGAAGGGCGGGCCCATCCCGGGTCGCGTCTGATTGCCGCATGCCCGGCCGACCTCGCGCGGGCGGCGGAACCCTGGCTGGACGCCCTGGCCGATCGCCTGGGACGCCGCTTTGCTTTCGAGGTGCGCGCGGGCGGCCCGTGGGAAGTGAGGTCCGCATGAGCCCGTGCCCGATCTGTTCGAAACCCGCCGAGGCGGACTACCGTCCGTTCTGTTCCAAGCGCTGCGCCGACGTTGATCTGCAGCGCTGGCTGACCGGCGGCTATGTCATTCCGGGCCTGGAAGGTGAGACGGACGACGCCTCCGAACCCGGTGGCGAAAACACCGACTAGGCCCTTCTGGACAGGGCCCGGCGCTGGCCCTATAGAGCCCAGCCTTCTTCGGGCCTGGGTAGCTCAGTTGGTAGAGCAGCGGATTGAAAATCCGCGTGTCGGTGGTTCGAATCCGCCCCCAGGCACCATCCACTTGCCGAGCGTCTGACCGGGCTTACGCCGTCTCAGAGGCGTGAAGAAGCAGTCAATTCTCCCTTTTTCACTGACATTTCACATAACGCCTCGTTTTGCGATGCGGCGACGAAATTGCGGCAAAACGGGGTTTTATATCGATTAACGGCGAGGGTTTGTTGTGCGCCGCAGCAATTGCGGTGTACGGATGTAAAACGAGACAAGATTCAACCGCCGGGGCTCTTGACGCCTTGAGATGGTGTTGCCAAGAGACCTCATAACTTCGAATTCCAACGCTCTGGCGAGGGTTCGTTCCGGTCGTATTTCTGGCACGGACGCCGTCAAAGTAGATTGGGACCTTTGGTGGGGACGCGGGCGCCGTCGCATGACGCGATTGGGGCCTATAATTCAGGAACTAGCGACACATGCTCGATTCTCGACGACTGAAAACTTTCATCGCTCTGGTTGGTGTCATGGCTTTCGTGGCCACCGCCCCCATGGCCATGGCCCAGAACAAGGGCAAAGCCGCCGAGGCGCCCGCCGCCGCAGCGGCGCCGGCCGCCGCCGCCGCTCCTGCGGCGATCGCGGAAGAGCCCGCCGATCCCAAGACCCTGAAGGACACCATGAAGGGTGCCGGCGGCAGCATGACTCCCTGGACAATGTTCCTGGGCGCGGTGCTCGTCGTGAAGGTGATCATGATCGGCCTCCTGGTCGCGTCGGCCATCACCTGGATCGTCCTGATCCTCAAGATTTTCGAATTCGCCACGCTGGGCCGGGTCTCCACCCGCTTCGTCGAGGCCTTCCGGTCCGCCAAGTCGGTCGGCGACATGGGCAAGATCGCCATGTCGGAAGAGTTCGACGGCAACCCGCTGGCCGACATGTCGGCGGCCGCGGCTCAGGAAGTGGAGCTGTCCCGCCAGGCTGGCCTCAAGGTCAGCGGCGAGCACCGCGAAACCACCCTTGAGCGCGCCGCTCACGCCGTTCACGCCGTGCAGTCCTCGCTGAGCAAGCGGCTGTCGGGCGGCATGCAGTTCCTGGCCTCCGTCGGTTCGACCAGCCCCTTCGTGGGTCTGTTCGGTACGGTGTACGGGATCATGAACTCCTTCATCGGTATCGCGAACTCGAACACCACCAACCTGGCCGTCGTCGCCCCCGGCATCGCCGAGGCGCTGCTGGCCACCGCGATCGGTCTGTTCGCCGCTATCCCGGCCGTGGTGTTCTATAACTACTTCCAGACCCGGATCTCGGGGTTTGGCGCGCGTACGGAAGGGTTCATCGCCGAGTTGATGAACGCTGTCTCACGCCAGCTCGACAAGGGGGCGTAATCCCCCATGGCCGCCAAAATAGCAGGCGCGGGCGGCGGCAAGTATGATCTCGGGCAAAACAACGAGATCAATGTCACCCCGTTCGTGGACGTGATGCTGGTCTTGTTGATCATCTTCATGGTGGCCGCTCCGTTGGCTACCGTGTCGGTCGAGGTCAAGCTTCCGGACGCCTACGCCGCACCCAGTCCAAACCCGGAAAAACCGATCTATATCTCGATCCAGAAGACGTCGGGCCGGGTCTATGTCGGCGACAACCGCAGCTCACTCGAAGGCCTTTGCCAGGACGTGAAGGACAATCTGGGCAACCGGGATCCCGAAAACGAGCGGATCTACATCCGCGGCGACGGTGATGCTTACTATCAGGACTTCATGCGCGTCATCGCCAAGCTCCAGGACTGCTATTTCTATAGCGTCGCCCTGGTCGGCCTGGACGCCGTGGGCAACAGGCGCGGCGGGTAGACATGGCTGAACAACCAGATCAAACACCGCCGCAGATGCGAAACATCTTTGACGACCCGCCGAAAACCAAGGCGGACGGCAAGGCGCTCGTAACGGCTTACGGCATCACACTCAGCATGTTCCTGCTGCTTGGCCTCTATATGGCCAACGCCAGGTTCAAGATTCAGGAAAAGCTGTTTCACGACGACAAGCTTGACACCGAACTGATCAAGCCGCCGCCGCCGCCGCCGCCTCCTCCGCCGCCCCCACCGCCGCCGCCGCCGCCGCCGGATCTTCCGCCGCCGCCGCCGCCGCCGCCGATCCAGCCGCGCGAAGTGCCGCCGCCGCCGATATCGCTGCCGCCGCCGCCGCCGCTTCCGATTCCGCCCGTGCCGAAGGCCGAGCGTATCGAAGATCCCCGGCCGCCGACGCCGATCCCTGCGCCGCCCGCTCCGCCGGCCCGGCCGTCGACGATCACCAATCCTGAGTGGTTGTCACAGCCGACGGCTCCGGACCTGGCTCGCGCCTTCCCGGAACGCGCCATGCGTATTGGTAGGGAAGGCTCAGCGACGATCCGCTGCGTGGTGAACGACAACGGCACCGTCGGGAACTGCACGGTGGTTTCGGAAACTCCGGCCGGCTACAGCTTTGGCCAGTCGGCTCTGTCGCTGTCGCCGAAGTTCAAGATGAAGCCGCAGACCAAGGACGGGGCCCCCGTCGGGGGCGCCAAGGTCGACGTGCCGGTGCAGTTCAGGATACAGTAGACTATCACGTGCGATTGAAGCAGCCCCGGCGCCGCAAGGCTCCGGGGCTTTTCTTTGAAGCGCGCGCGCTTGATCGTGGGCCCGCGGGAGACTAGAACCCATCGCGCCCGAGTGGACGCCGCCTTAGCTCAGTTGGTTAGAGCGCTAGATTGTGGATCTAGAGGTCCTCGGTTCGAGCCCGAGAGGTGGTACCAC
Source organism: Caulobacteraceae bacterium (assembly GCA_947475875.1). GTDB lineage: Bacteria > Pseudomonadota > Alphaproteobacteria > Caulobacterales > Caulobacteraceae > UBA5005. Next base: position 9,493 of record CANJME010000006.1, read on the forward strand.
GGGATCTTCCGGGATTTCGCCATGACGAGACCGGGATGAGCAGCCTGCACGCCATGAAAGTCGCTGTGGTCGGGGCCGGTGTCCTCGGCCTGTCCATCGCTCTGGCCCTGGCCCGGGCGGGCGCAAGTGTCCGGCTTGTGGAGCGGGATGGCGGCCCCAATGCCTCGTCGATCGCCGCTGGCATGCTGGCTCCGGCCTTTGAGGCCGCACTCGATCCGGTCAGTGCGGGCCATTTCGATCTGCTGGTTCAGGCGCGGGATCTGTGGCCGGATTTTCTCAAGGGTCTGGGTCCGGTCGGCTTTGAGCGTTGCGGCGCCCGGTTGATCGCGCCCGGCGAGGTTCTCGAGCGGGCTGGCATGGCGTTGCGGGGCCAGGGCGCGGAACACCGGATCGACGGCGATGGCCTGTTCACCCCCGAAGACTGGCGCATAGCCCCTTCGCGGGCGTTGACCGAAATGCGGCGCGCCTTTGTCAGGTTGGGCGGAGACGCGGTGAGGGCCAATGTCACCGGCGCCGGGGCCAACCATATTGCGCTCTTCAGCGGCCAGACGATCGAGGCCGACACGGTGATCCTTGCCTGTGGCTATGGTGGCCGGAACCTCGCGCCCGAGCTTTCCCTGCTGACGCCGATCAAGGGTCAGCTTCTCAGGTTCGACGCCGGCCCCGTCGGCGTTGGACCGATCCTGCGCAGTCCGCGGGGCTATGTGGTTCCGGGCGCTGACGGCGCGGCGGCCGGAGCGAGCATGCAGGAGGGATTCAGCGATCTTGCGATTGATCAGGAAGTAACCGGCCGGCTGCTGGACCAGGCGCTGGACCTGGCGCCCGACCTTTCAGGCGCGGGCTTTTCCGCCTTCGCCGGCGTCAGGCCCGCAACGCCGGACGGACTCCCCATGATCGGAAAAAGCGCCGGCGGCGTGTGGCTCGCCGCCGGCGCGCGGCGGAACGGATGGTTGTTCGCCCCGCTTGCCGCCCGGCTGATCGCCGGCGGCCTGGCGGAAGGCGATGAGGATTCCCGCCTCCGACCTGCCCGCTTCAACCCGCGTTGAAGTCCACCGGGATGCGCACCTTGGCCCCTTCCACCGCCTGGCCGTCGACGGTGCGCGGCTTCATCCTGAAGAAAGGCGCGAGCGACAGGGCCGCGGCGCCGAAGCCGTAGGAACCGGTTTCCGAAGCGACCTGGCAGGCGGCCACCGCGCCCGACACCTGCACCGTACAGACCAGTTCGGCGCGGCCCGATACGCCAATCCGCAGGGCCCTCGACGGAAAGGCGTTGTTCGCCTGCGCGGCCGTCGGTTTGCCGATCCATTCGGGGTCGAGAATCATGGCCAGCGGACGTCGCGCCAGAGGGTTGATGATTGGGGCCGCTATGTCGGCGCTCGCCAGAAGCGCCGGACCGGGGTTTGGAGGCGTCGGCTGCGGTGGTGTGGAGACGGGGGTAATATCGGGGGTCGGAACGACGCTCTCGACCGTGCGCGGCGCGATCACCGGCTGAGGGTCCGCCACGAGCGGCTGTTGCGGCCGGGGATCATTCTTCGTGGGCGTTGGCTCGTTGGGAATGATCTGCCGAAAGGTCTGGACGTCAATCTTGGGGTCGCTGAAGCCGCGCATGGGCTCGATCACCCATTTCTGGACGGCGAAATAGGCGCCCAGGACGCCGTAAGCCGCCACCACCGCAGCGGCGGTGAGCAGGGTCTTGCGGTTGAGCCGGAGCGGCGATGGCTCCCGATAGAACAGATCGGCGAGGTTGCGTTCGTTGGCGTCGGCCCGGATGGCCAGCATGATGTCCTCCTTCTTGACCCACGGGTTATTGTCGTGGACGGGCGTAAACATATGAGAACTTACCGCTGTAATCAAGCTATATATTGCCAGGCCGCAATACAGTAGCGTGAACGCAATATATCTTTCGTTAACCATAAATCGCGATCAATCGGCTCCATGCCTGTGGAGTCCATCAAGGGTGTCGTCGATGCGGCGATCCAGCGCGCGTCGACGGCGACGGGCGTGGACTTCGGCTTTCTCATGGGGACGACCCGGCGCGAAAGCGCGCTCAACCCCTCGGCCAAGGCCCCCAGCTCCAGCGCCGCAGGCCTCTTCCAGTTCGTTGAACAGACCTGGCTTGGCACCCTAAAGACCCACGGCGCGAAGTACGGCTACGCGCGCTACGCCGATCTCATCCAGAAAGGTTCGGACGGACGCTACAAGGTTCCGGCCGGCGCCGACGCCCGCCAGATGATCATGGATCTGCGCTTTGATCCGCGCGCGGCCTCGCTGATGGCCGGTGAGCTGACCAGCGACCATGCCGCATACCTGCGCGGCAGCGTCGGTCGAAATCCGACCTCGGGCGAGCTTTACGCCGCCCATTTCCTGGGGCCAGAGGGCTCGGCTCGCCTGATCCGCGCTGTGCAGGCCACGCCCGGATCGCCCGCCGCCAACCTGTTCCCGGATGCGGCCAGGGCCAACCACAATATTTTCTATCGCGCTGGTCGCCCAGCCACTGTGGCCGAAGTCTACGCCAATCTGACCACCACCCCGGCCGGAGAGGCCACGCCGCTGATGAACGCTAAGGCGCCGGCCCAGCCGGGAGCTTTCATCACCTATGCCTCGGGCCGGCAAAACGACCGTCTTCAGCAGCAACGCGAACTGATCAACGTCGTTCTGCGGGGTTCACAAGACAGTGGCGATTCCGTCGCGGGCTCGCTTTTCGACGCCGCCCTGATGCGGGCCGTCGCATACGGGCAGGCCAGGCGGGACTAATCCCCTAAGCAGCGTTGGCGGCTTTGGGTTTGCGGAAATCCAGGCTTGCCAGGGCGCGCGCCATGGCGGTGGCGGAGAGCGGCGGCCGCAGCACGGCCGCGCAGCCGGCGGCGAGACAAGCGGCGGCGGACTCCGGGGCGCCATCGGTTAGAGCCAGAATAGGCTCTCCGGCGCCGGCTGCGCGCAGCGAGGCGATGATCACGGGAGACGAGGCGACAATGACGTCGATCTTGCCGATTTTGAGCAGCTCAGTTGCCCGCTCCGGGCTCTGAGCCTGGATCACCTGGTGGCCGAGGCCTTCCAGGGTGGCTCGAAGATTGGCGGCGGCCAGGCGGTTCTCGACCACGCTGAGCACGAAGAGGGCGGTCGACGGTTGATCATCGTCCGACGGCTCATGCGAGGCTTCGACGGCCGGATCGTAAGTCAGGTCCAGCCAAAAACAGCTTCCGGCGCCGGCGGCGCTGACCACGCCCACCTCGCCGCCCATCAGGCCCGCCAGAGACCGGGCCAACGACAGGCCAAGTCCGGCCCCGGCCGAACCGGCGCTGGTGCGCTCGATGCGCGCGAACGGCTCAAAGGCCATCTCGATTTCGTCCGGCGTCAGGCCGGGGCCGGTGTCGGCGATCTCAAAGCGAGCGAGGTTTTCCCCTTCGCGGCGCACGCGCAGCTCGACCCGGCCTCGCGCCGTGTACTTGAGCGCATTGCCGATCATGTTGGAGACGACCTGCCGGGTGCGGGACGGATCGGCCATCACCGCGCCGCCAGCCAGTCCCGGATCGACAAAGACCGTCAGTTCCAGGCCCTTGGCCGCGGCCAGCGGCTGGGCGAGGTAGGCGAGGTCACGCACCAGCCGCGCCGGGTCGAACGGCTCGATGGCGACGCTCAGCTGACCGGCCTGGGCGGTTTCGGTATCAAGGGTGGCGTCGAGCACCTCGGCGAGGTCGCGTGAGGCCTCCAGGGCCGCACGCAGCTGTTCACGCGACGGCGTGGACCTGGCCGAAACCCCGGCGGCGGCGGCCAGCACATGGGTGACGCCAGCCAGACCGTTGCGGATTTCGTGGCTGAGAGTGGCGATCAGCGCCGACTTGGACTTCGCCAGCCGTTCGGCGACATGGGCGGCCTCCTCGAACGCCGAGGTGAGCCGGTCGCGCTCGACCGTCAGGGCGAACTGCCGCTCGAGAATGCGGTTGACCAGCAGCGACAAGGCCATGCCCAGCGCCAGGGCGCCCGCCGTGAAGATCGCGGTCTGCTGGGTGTCCGGGAACAGATAGAGACAGATCAGCGGCCCGGCGCAGGCGAGCGGGGCGACGATCAGCAAGGTAATCAGGACCGGCGAAAGGAAGAAGAAGGTGGCCATGGCGCCCGCGCAGGCCAGGATCAGGATGGACTCGCGCGCTGGACCCGCGCCCAGGGCAAAGGCGCTGATCTGTGCGATGGCGACCGCCCACAACAGCCCGCCCAGGATATGGATGCGCGTTCTGGCGGGCGCGTTGGTCTGCAACTCGGGCTTGCGGCGCGCCGTCGTCGCCAGGGCGTAGAAGCCGCCCCAGTTGATGGCGAAGATCGCCAGGCTGACGATCATCAGCGGCGCATTGGCCGCGAAGGACGAGGTCCAGGCAAACAGCATCAGGCCGACGGCGAAAAACGCCAGGGCATAGGGCAGGAGCGCCGCCTGGGCGTCCAGCGCCATCAGCCGCAGGGCCTGGGAAGAGGCGGCGCCCGCAGGCTGACCGTCCGGGATGGAGGGGGAGGAGAAGGTCATCATGCGGGCGCCTTTCAGTGCCGCATTGCTCCCATAGGTGGAGTTTAACCCCGGTTAGGAAACGGGCTTAACAAGACGTTCCACACTAGGCTTTCGTTAAGCATAAACCGGCATTCTCATCTCCGCCTGCGGAACGGGTCCGCAGTTGGGGAACGACAATGGCGACGACGCGCACCGCCCTGACCGACGAGGACATTCGCGCCCTCATCAAGGGGCCGACAGCGGACGACCGCGCCATAGCCGCCCACAAAATCTGTCGGCGGATCGAAGACGTTGAACTGACCCCGGAAGAACGCACCCGCGCCCACGAGATTCTGCGTCTGATGGCGTCCGACGCGGCCGAGCTGGTCCGCCGGGCTCTGGCCGTCACGCTGAAAGCCTCCGACAACCTGCCGCGCGACGTGGCCCTGCAACTTGCCAACGACATCGATTCCATCGCCCTGCCGGTTCTGGCCTTCTCCCCCGCCTTCACCGACGAGGACCTGAAGGAGATCGTCAAACTGGGCGAGCCGGTGCGGCAGATCGCCGTCGCCCGCCGGCCGGAGCTTTCTGAAACCGTAACCGCGACGATCGTCGAATTCGCCGTTCAGAAGGCGGTCGAGGTCGCCTGCTCAAACGACAACGCCCGGTTCTCGGAGATGAGCCTGCAAAAGGCCATCGACCGCTTCTCCAAGGCCGAGAGCGTGCTGCAGGCGGTGGCTTACCGCCAGGTTCTGCCCCTGGCGGTCACGGAAAAACTCATCACCCTGGTGGGCGACACTCTGCGCGAGCATCTGGTCAGCCATCATGCCGTCTCACCCGAGACCGCGCTGCAGATCACCATGGGCGCCCGCGAGCGGGCCAGTGTCGATCTGGTCGATCAGGCCGGCCGCACCGCCGATGTCCGCTCATTCGCCGTCCACCTCAACAAGGCTGGCCGATTGACGCCTTCGCTACTGCTAAGAGCGCTGGCCCACGGGCACATGACGTTCCTCGAACATGCCGTCGCCGAACTTTCCAGCGTGCCGCACCACCGCGCCTGGCTGATGGTGCATGACGCCGGGCCTTTGGGCCTGAAAGCCATTTATGAGCGCGCGGGCCTGCCCGCCCGGCTCTATCCCGCCTTCCGTGCCGGCATCGACACCTATCACTCGCTGGAACGCGAAGGCGGCCTCTCCGACCGCGACCGTTTCCAGCAAAGCATGCTCGAGCGCTTCCTCACCCAGCCGCAGCCGGCCACGCGCGAGGACATGGACTATCTGATCGACAAGCTCGACCGCGTGCGCACCGAAGTGCGCGAACGCGAACTGGGCGTGGCCTGAGGCCTACCGCGCCGCCGACTTCGGCGCCGCCGCAGCCTTGTCTTCCGCCCGGGCTCCCGCTAGCACGCCTTCCAGCGCGTAGTTGCCTTCGTGGCAGGCGTATTCGAAGACGCCGGTTGAACGGACGAACTCGTATTCACCGCCCCAGGGCTGGTCCCACACCGTCGGGTCGCGGGCCTCGAACTGATAGAGAAGCCGGTTGGCCCCCACGCGGGTGAACTTCTCGATCATGGTCAGGTTGGCCGAGGAGCCCTGCAGGTTCGTGGTCGAGGGGAAGTTGGTGGTCTCCACCACCAGGGTGTCACCCTCATAATGGCCGATGGAGTCGCCCATGTAGGGACGCACGCCGTCGGTGCGGTGCTTGGCGCCAATACGGATGACGCGCACGTCGTGGACCATCTCGACCCAGATAGCGACCGTGTCCTTGCCCTGCACGAAGCGGTAGTTGTTGTTGTAGAGCTGGCTCAGCATGATCGGGCCAGTCGACTGGCCAAAGCTCATGATGCAGCGCATGGCCAGGCCCGCGGTTTCCGGATTGGCGTACTGCGCCGCGCCGCCCTGGGGCGCCGCGCCGCGTCCAGCGCCGCCGCCACGTCCGGCGCCGCCGCGCGCCGCAGGCGGGGCGCCCTCGCCGCCTTCGCCGTCATCGGCCACGATGACCGGAGCCGGGCCCCGGCCGCCTCTGCCGCCGGCGCCCGCCTTGGGGGCGGGGGGCCGTCCATTGGCCGGATAGGTGACGAGGCTGGTTCTGGGCTCGCCATTGACGCGCATGATGTGATCGCCCGGATCGGTCCAGCCGGCGTTGTAGCCGCAGGCCGCGCCGCGTGAGCCGCTCTGGCACTGGTCGGGCGTGTTAACACCGAGGTTCGGATCGGTGGGTTTGTTGAAGCTCGCCGTCCGGGCGGCGTTATCGCCCTCAATCTTGCGCACTTCATCTTCGGTGTAGTTCTTGCGATCGCCCAGGCTGACGTCTCGCGTCAGCTTGGTCATGGTGCCGTTCTGCCAGAAGCCGCCGATATCGGGCCGGCCATCGGCCAGGCGAGGCGCCTTGTAGCCGCCGGCTTTCGAGGGAGCTTTCGCAGCCGGGGCCTTGGCGGCCGAAGCTTTGGCCGCGCCGTTGGTCTGAGACATGGCGATGGCCGGCATGATGGCCAGGGCGAGCGCCGCCGCAACGGCGATCTGGGTTTTCTTGGACATGGGCTTTCCTCTCCTGACCTAAGGGAAGGAGATTACACTTTGGCGGTGGGCGCGCCAAAAGAAAAACCTCGGCGCGCGGGCCCGGGTCTTGGGATCGTTCAGTCCTTCGCGGTCGCTAGCCGAGGAACGCCTTCACATTCCGCTCCAGCTCGGCCGCCAGGGCCGCGCCGACAGGGTTGGTGTCGTCCTTGATGTTGTCGCGCACGCAGGCGCGGATGGCGTCGATGTGGGCGTCGATGATCGCCATCGGGGCCGAAAGGCGGGTCTCTGGCTTGTCGATCATCTTGCACAGCGACCCGGCGATGCGGGTGATCAGCGGAAATTCATAGGTCGAGCCCAGGCCCTTCAGGTCGTGGGCGCGCAGGTAAAGATGCTCGGCGGTCTCGGTCGTCCAGCCTTCGCCGCGGACGCGGGCTCTCGCTGCGTCCAGCTTGGTGATCTCGTCTTGCAGCCATTCGGAGAAGTTTGACGAGAGGCTCTTCAGCGCCGCTTCGGCCTTGGCGATCGCGGCCGGATCAATGCCGGCAAAGCGGCCGCCGACCTTGAGCTTCAAGGAATTCGGCACATTGATCGTCTGTGCGGGCGACTGGCTCATCGTCGTGTCCTGGACGGGGAATCCGTCATTTGGTCGCCGATTATGGGCAGGTGACGTTAAAAATAGGTATTTTCAGGTAACGCTGATTAACCGCCTGTCGGAGCCGGCGCGGGGGCGACGCCGGTCAGGCCGACTGAGGCCTGACCCTGGCTTGTCCAGCCCATGCGCTCGACCTCGAAACTGTCCAGCGGCATGCCATCGGGTCCGTCCACCTCGACGGTGACATTATAGAGCGTGACGTAGTAGCGGCCATCGCCGCTGGGAAAGTTGGCCGAAAGTTTCTGCTCGCTGACCGCCCTGCTGGACCAATGCAGGCTCTTGTCCGGCGGCAGGTCGACATCGCCGTCCGGCGTGACGTCGGGATTGATGTCCCGCACTATGGCCAGGGCGTCACGCCGCAAGGCGGATTTCTTCAGCATGGCCTCCTGCTTCTGCTGGCCCTGAACAAGTGCGTGCTGCAGCTGAAAGATCGCGGTCAGGCAGATGCCGGCGATCAGGGTGGCGACCATGGCCTCCAGCAGGGTGAATCCGGCGCGGGATCTCACGACCAGCGCTCCCACATCAGGAACCCCGCGCCGGCCAGCGCCAGCGGCGCGCCGTAGGGAAAATAGAGGGTCTCGCCTTTGGTCTTGGACCTGGCCTGCAGGACAAGGCCGATGGCCGCGCCGGCCGCTGACGAGACGGTGATGGCCCAGATGCCGGCTTGTGGGCCCAGCATGGCGCCAAGGGCGGCGGCCAGTTTGACGTCGCCGAACCCCAGGCCCTCGACCGAGGTGACGCGCTTGAAGGCCCAGGCCACGACGCCCAGGAAACCGCCGCAGAGCACCGCGCCGATCAGCATCTCCACCCAGCCGCCCGGCGCGCGGGCCACCGGCGCGGCCAGGTTCAGCGCCACCCCACCGCCGAGGATGGCCAGACTATAAAGGTCGGGAATGACCAGATAGCGAAGGTCGGCATAGACGATGGCGCACAGCACCATGACCAGGGCCGCGGTCAGAAACCGCGCCGCCGGCGCGTGAGCCGGAAAGGCTACGAACAGCAAGGCGCCGGCCGCAAACAGAACGGCCGCCAGCCTGGGTTCTGTCCAGCGGGCCACCGGCGCCTCACCGGCCTCGGCGAACAGGGCCCTGGGAAAGCGGGCGTGAGTCCATGCCAGCAGGGCCAGGGCTGCAAACGCCGCCGCCTGCATGGGCCAGGTCATGATCAGGCGATCGACTGGTAGACGCTGAGCAGCGCCATCATGATGCCCATCACCAGGGTTGCGACGATGATGGCGACAAAGATGATCACCGCCGGCTGGACGAAAGCCGAGAGGGTCTTCAGCCGGTCGCGCAGGAGGGAATCGTAGCCCTCGGCGACATAGGTGAACATGCGGGCGAGCGCGCCGGACTTCGAGCCGGCGCGGATCAGCGACAGATCCATGGAGGTGAGGCGGGTATGACGCGAAAGCGATTCGGCCACTTCCACGCCGCTTTTGAGGTCGCGCTCGAACTGATCGAGGTTCTTGTTGAATTCGCCGGGCGGGGCGGCCTGACGGGCCAGGGTCGCAGCCTCCAGCAAACCGACGCCGTTGGACAACGCGAAGGCCAGCACTTTGGCCCATGAGCCCAGTTCGCGGGCCTTCAAAATGCCGCCGAGGCCCGGCACGCCGCGAGCGACGTTGTAGAGCTGAACGCGCACCGAGGGGTTCATGAGAACCATGACAGTGACCACGATGAAGGCGACGAAGCCGGCCCCCAGCGCCAGGATATTGTGGTTCATGAAATCGGCGATGCCGAACACCACCTGCGACAGATAGGGAATGCGGCTGCGGTCCTTGCCGATCATGTCCGAGAATTTCGGCACGATGAACATGACCATCGAGACCATGACGATAAGCGCCACGATGATCAGAAATGCCGGATAGATCAGCGAGCCGATGAAGTCGCGCCGCAGCTTGTGCTCATAGGCCATCTGGTCGGCGGCCTCCTGCATCACCTCGGCGACGCGGCCCGTGGACTCGCCCACCCGCAACATGGCGTAGAGGTAGAACGGAAAACCCGGCGCATGGACTTCCATGGCGTTGGCCAGCCGGTCGCCGCGCTTCAGCGCCGTGATCACCGCCTCGAACTTGGCTTTGCCCTTGGCCACGACAATGCCGGCCGCCACGGTCTGCATGGCTTCCAGGAGGCCGACGCCCGCCTCGACCATCAGGGCCAGTTGGCGCAGCACGGCGACTTTTTCGGCGAAATTCAGGTCGCGGTTCGAGCCGCCTGCAACGGCCTTCTTTTCCTCGACCACCGTGATCGGGGTCAGGCCCTCGCCAATCAGGGCCCGGGCGGCGGCGCGGGCGTCGCGGGCGCGCACTACATCCCTGACCTGACGCCCCGTGCGGTCGACCGCGGTGTAGCGGAAGGCGATCTCGTCGGGTGCGGCGATGCTCATGGATTCAATAGACCGCCTGCAGATCGTCGGCAGAGTGGTCGAGGCCGTCGGTCTCCGGATCGACCGGGCCGATAACGCGGAAGATTTCGGACAAGGCCGTCTGGCCGGCGGCGGCTTTCAGGAACCCGTCCTCGAACATGGTCACAGCCCCGGCCTCGCGCCGGGCGATCTCCAGCAGCTCCGGCTCGCTCGCCCGCCGGCGGATACCGTTGGCGGCGGCGACACCGATCGGCGCGATCTCGTAGATGCCGATCCGCCCCAGGAACCCGCCGCCGCCGCACTTGGCGCAGCCGACGGGCTCGCGCCAGTTCTGGGCGCCGGCCTTGAGCTTGGCGCGCACGGCCTTCGGGATAGCCCGGCGATAGGTGGCGACCTGGGCGGTGTCCGAGGGCGCGCTGCAATGCGGGCAGAGCCGGCGAACCAGGCGCTGGCCCACGACGCCGCGCATAACGTCGGCGAGCAGATAGTCCTCGACGCCGAGGTCGAGCAGGCGCGAGATGGCGGCAAGGCCGGAATTGGTGTGCACGGTCGAGATGACCATGTGGCCGGTCAGCGCGGCCTGCAGCGCAATCCGCGCGGTTTCCGGATCGCGGATTTCGCCGACCATGATCACGTCCGGGTCCTGGCGCAGGATCGAACGCAGCCCGGCGGCGAAGGTCAGGCCGATGTCGGCCTTGACGTGCACCTGGATGACGCCCGGCAGGTCAAACTCCACCGGGTCCTCGACGGTGATGATTTTGCGCACCCCGTCGTTTATTCCCGAGAGCAGGCGATAGATTGTTGTGGTCTTGCCCGAGCCGGTGGGCCCCGTGACCAGCACGATGCCGTTCGGCTGGTCGACCATGCGGGCGAGTTTGGCCGCGTCTTCGTTTTCCAGGCCCAGTTCGGAAAGCTCCGGCAGGCGGCTGGTCTTGCCCAAAAGGCGCAGCACCATGGATTCGCCCCAGGCGGCTGGCAGGGCCGAGACGCGAAGGTCAACCTCCTGGCCGGAAACCCGGATCGCCTGGCGCCCGTCCTGCGGCAGGCGCCGCTCGCCGATGTCCATGCCGGAGAGCAGCTTGATGCGCGAACAGACGGCGTCAAAACTCGAGCGCGGGGCGGTGCGCGCCGTGTAGAGAATGCCGTCGATACGCATGCGCACGAAGAACTTGTCCTCGAACGGCTCGACGTGAATGTCCGAGGCCCGGCGCTGCAGGGCTTCGGCGAAGACGCCGTTGACGAAGTCGATGACGGGGGCTTCCTGGGCGAGTTCCCGCAGCCGGGCGGCGTCGGTCGCCCCGTTCAGGCCCTCAAGCTCGTCCTCGCGGACGTCTTCCAGCGCCGCGGCGATCAGCGACTTGGCGGCCAGGCGCCATTCCACCGGCCGGTCGGCGATCTGGGCCATCAGGCCGCGCAAGGTGGGATCGAGCGGATGAACCGCCGCGCAGATCAGCTGCACATCCTCGTCGGCGACGGCTTCGGCTTCGGTGTCTTCTTCACCCAGCACCGGCGGCTTGATGGTCTTCCAGGCCACGGCCTGGCGCTCGACCCACCAGGCGTGGGTGGTGCCAGTTTCGGCCAGCAGCGCTTCGACCTGGGCGGGCGAAGGCATCTCGTCGCGGGCCTGGATGGGGATATCGAGCTGTTCGGAAAGGGCGACCAGCAGATCGCTTTCGGAGAGCGAGCCGAGCCGAACGAGGATCATGCCCAGAAGCCCGCCGACCGAGGCCTGGACGCCCAGCGCCGCCTCGAGATCGGCGGGGCGGATCATGGATTTGGCGACCAGCAGTTCGCCGAGGCGCATCGTGCTCATGGAGAACACCATTACCGGAGGCGCGAGGGCCTTGGAAACACGAGTTTTCTTGCATAATCGCCACCTTGGCGGCGCGATTAAGGCGATGGACATGTATTACGCCTAAACCGCTTGTCAGGCTTGGGTTTGCGATATGGCGCCGGTGCAAAGACGCATCAAAATAAATGATCGCCGCGGGGCCGCGAGCGAGACCGATTTGCTGGCCAGGCTCGCGGGCGCGCCCGAGAGGGGCGAGTTTTCGTTGGTCTATCAGCGTCAGGTGGCGCCGGATGGCGTCACCCTGGTGGGCGTTGAAACCCTGCTGCGCTGGGATTGCCCGACGAAAGGGGCGATGGCGCCGGAAATGTTCATTCCGCTGGCTGAGCGCCATCACGCCATCGCGCCGATCACCCGCTGGGTGCTGGATCGGGCCATGGCCGAGACGGCGGAGTTTGAGAACCTCCAGGTCGGCTTCAATGCCTCGGCGGTCGAGTTCACCGATCCGGCCTTTGTCAGTGAGATCTCCGCCCTGATCGCCGCGCGCCGGTTCGATCCCTCGCGCCTGGAGATCGAGGTCACCGAAACCGCCATTCTGGCCGACGCCGAGGTGGTTCACCGCAATATGGATGGCCTGCATGCGCTGGGCGTGCGCATCGCCCTGGATGATTTCGGGGCCGGCTATTCCAGCCTCAACCACCTGCGGCTGTTTCCCTTCGACACCCTGAAGATCGACAAGGCCTTCGTCGATGAATGCAGCCACTCGCCGCAGTCGGCGGCGCTGATCAATGCGGTGGTGGGGCTGGGCAAGGCGCTGGGCATGAAGGTGGTGGCCGAAGGCGTAGAGATCGAACAGCAACTGACCTTCCTGCGCCTCGCCGGCGTCGATGCCTTGCAAGGCTATCTGTTCGGCAAGGCGATCCCGGCCGAGCGGCTGAAATACGCGCTGGAACAGCCGGCGCAGCGGTTACGGTGACAGTTTACAGTGTCCCGGGTGCGGGTCTGATCGAACGAACGGCGGCGTACGGGGACACTGTAAACTGTCACCGTCACACCCAATCCAGCGTCCGCTCCACGGCTTTTTTCCAGCGGGCGAGGCCGGCGTTGCGAGCTTCCGCGGTCATGGCGGGCGACCAGGTTTTGTCGGCTTGCCAGTTGGCGCGCAACGTCTCGGTGTCGGGCCAGTAGCCGACCGCCAGACCCGCGGCGTAGGCGGCGCCGAGGCAGGTGGTTTCAGGGACCTTGGGGCGCACGACCGGCGCGTCCAGCACATCGGCCTGGAACTGCATGAGCAGTTCATTGGCGGTCATGCCGCCGTCGGCTTTCAGGGTGGTCAGGTTGACGCCGCTGTCGGCTTCCATGGCGTCGGCCACCTCGCGCACCTGCCAGGCGACGGCTTCCAGCACCGCCCGGGCGATATTGGCCTTGGTGACATAGCCGGTGAGGCCGACGATCACGCCGCGCGCGTCGCTGCGCCAGTGCGGGGCGAAGAGGCCCGCGAAGGCCGGCACGAAGACGCAGCCGCCGGTGTCCTCGACGGTGGCGGCGAGCGCCTCAATGTCGGCGGCGTGGCGGATGAGGCCGAGGTTGTCGCGCACCCACTGAACGAGAGACCCGGCCACGGCGATGGCGCCTTCCAGCGCATAGACGGCGGGGGCCTCGCCGATGCGATAGCCGACAGTGGTCAGCAGGCCGCTCTTTGAGGCCACCGGCGCTGTTCCCGTGTTGAGCAGCATGAAGGCCCCGGTGCCGTAGGTGCATTTGCCTTCGCCGGGTGAGAAACAGGTCTGGCCAAAGAGCGCGGCCTGCTGGTCGCCCAGGGCCCCGGCGACGGGCGCGCCGGCCAGCACGCCGCGCGCCTCGCCATAGACTTCCGAGGAAGACCGGATTTCCGGCAAACAGGCGCGCGGCACGCCGATGGCGGCGAGCAGGTCATCGTCCCAGTCGAGAGAGCTCAGATTCATCAGCAACGTGCGTGAGGCGTTGGTCACGTCGGTGACGTGGCGGCCGGTCAGGTTCCAGATCAGCCAGGAGTCCATGGTGCCGAAGAGCACCTCGCCGGCCTCGGCGCGGGCGCGAAGGCCTTCGTGTTCGTCGAGCAGCCAGCGGATCTTGGGGCCGGAAAAATAGGTGGCGAGCGGGAGCCCCGTGGCGGCCCGGAACCGGTCCTGGCCTTCGGCGCCGCCCAGCTCACGCAACAGCTTGTCGGTGCGGGTGTCCTGCCAGACAATGGCATTGGCGACCGGGATGCCGGTTTTGGCGTCCCACAGTACGGTGGTTTCGCGCTGATTGGTGATGCCGACGGCGGCGAGGTCGGCCGGCTTGATGCGAGCTTTCGAGAGGGCCCCCAGGGTCACCTGCTGAACATTGGTCCAGATCTCGGCGGCGTCGTGTTCCACCCAGCCGGGCCTTGGGAAAATCTGCCGGTGCTCTTTCTGGTCCGAGGCGACGATGCGGCCGGCCGCGTCAAAGACGATGCAGCGCGAAGAGGTGGTGCCCTGGTCGATGGCGGCGATGAATTGTTTTGGCATGGTCACCTCCCCTCGACGCTTGACGGTGAACTCTATTATGTCCCAACCCCACCGCCGTCATCCCCGGACTTGTTCCGGGGATCCATGGTTCAGACGCAGGATCAGGCGATTGATCGCCGCGCGCGCGGCGATCACACTCAGCAATCGAGGCGCACGACGATGGATCCCCGGAACAAGTCCGGGGATGACGACCTGTTATTGGACGTTGATCGGGTCGCCCCTAGCGCAACCCCTCCCGGTCGTGTTTGTCCTTGCGGCGGTGGCCGAAGAGGAGGCGTTTTTCGAGGCGGTCTCTTAAAGCCGCGTAATAGGCTTTGAGGAAGGTGGCGTCGTCCTCGGCCGCGATGGACGTCCAGCCGATCTTGATGCGGATCCGCAGGGCCACGTCGCGCAGCACCTGTTTGTCCATCCGGCGCAGCACGGTTTCGAGCACCTGCAGCTCCATCACCCCGTAGGCGTCCAGCTGGGCCTGGGCGAAGGCGTAGGGCGTGGCCTGGCCGCCGTGGGCCAGGTCCGGCTGCAGGGTCTCGCGCGGCGCCTGCACCACCCAGGTCCCGGCGATCAGGTCGCCGGCCCGCAGGCGGTCGGCGTTGAACAGCGGGATCAGGGCGAAGATCAGAATCCAGATCAGCAGGGCCAGAGCGACCCAGCCGCTCAACCCCCCCGCCGCCGCCGCGAACGGGGCGCTGAGCAGGGCGCCGATGGGAAGAAACAGCTCAAGCTCGCGGGTGACGTTGCGGGCGAAGATGGCGTCGGCGGTGAGCCGCCCGCCGTTGCGCATGGCGACGCGGATCCTGAGGATGCGCTTGCCAAGCGTCGCGGCCCCGGGGGTCATCTCCCAGAAAATGAACCAGGTGTTGCGGGCAATGAAGAAGCCCAGATTGAGGATGATCAGGCCCACCTCCGGCGGCTTCTCCGACCGGGTCGTGAAGAACACCAGGGCGATCAGCCAGAAGAACGCCCACAGGCCCGCGGCCAAAATCACCAGATCGATGACGAGGGCGCCAAAGCGGGCGCCCAGCGGCGCGAGATCGGCGCCGAGGTCGACGCCCTCAGGCGTGACCAGAACCCGCCGGGGGGTCCAGGGTTTTTTGGGGGATGCTTTGACGCCAGTGGTCATGACGTTCGCCGCACCTTTGTCGACCTTTCCCCCTCGCGGGGAAAGGTGGCCGCGGAGCGGCTGGATTGGGGGGCGCTCAGGCCTGTCCGCGTCAGGCCCGTGGAGGTGCAGCGAGGACAACCCTCAGAAGACGCACTGGCCAACCCAGCTCGCCCGCCGGTGGACCCAAACCGCGCGGGCCGGCGCGCCCCCCAATCCGACCCCTCGGGCCAGCCCGAGGGGCCACCTTTCCCCGCGAGGGGGAAAGGACCAGGCAATGTATTACCTCGAGCGGGCATGACCCCTCCGTGGCAGGTAGAAATAGCAGAGCCAGAAGACGCCGGTGGCGGCGCCGATGGCGTAGCGGGCCCAGTCGTTCTTGACCAGTTGGCGGCCAAAGCCCTCCAGCAGTCCCGCGAAGGCCAGCATGATCACCACCCCGCCCATGACGATGGCGCCCCGGCGGCCCGCGGCGACCATGGCCGCGAGGCGCGATTGCTCGCCCGGGAAGCCGACGGCCCAGCCGATGCGAAGGCCCGCCGCGCCGGCCAGGATGATGGCCGAGATTTCGGTCACCCCGTGGATGACCAGCCAGCCGCCCAGCTCAAAACCGAGCCCCTTTTGCACATAGACGGCGAAGAGTGCGCCGAGGATGAAACCGTTGCTGGCGATCAGGAAGGCGGTCGGCACGCACAGGGCGAAACCGAGCGCGAAGGCCAGCAGCGAGACCTGGGCGTTGTTGGTGAACAGGGCCGAGGCGAAATAGGCCAGGGCATCCTTGGCGTTGCCGTCATAGAGGCCCTTGCGCAGGAATTCCGCCGAGGCTGAGGGATCGCGGCCGCCCGCCATGTCGTGGCTGATCAGCGAGTAGAACCAGTCCGGGTCGGCCATGACCATGACGTAGGCGATGGCGGCGCCCACGAAGAACAACAGGGTCGAGACGGCGCACTCACGCCAGATGGACCGAACCTCGGCGGGCAGGTCGTAGCGCAGGAAGGCGGTCACCCGCTCCATGAGGCCGGCGCGCACGCCATAGACGAAATAGTAGGCGCGCGAGCAGAGGCTCTCGAGATATTGAACCAGCGCCAGATCCAGTGACATGGCCCGCGCGCTGGCCAGCGCCGACATGGTCGAGCGGTAGAGCACCGGCAGGGCGAGGAGTTCATCGTCGGTCAGCCCGCGCGCCGATTTTTGCTCGATTTTTTTCAGGAGCCGTTCGAGCCGGCGCCAGTCGTCCTCGCGCTCAGAGCGGAACCGTTCACTGCGCAGAGGGGCGGTCATGGGATGGGGCTTCCGTAATTCCAACGGCCGGCGCCAACCCGCGCCTTTGGCGCGGCTAAAATAAATACGCCAAGGACGCAAAGGTCACGCAATGGACGCCAAGAGATAGCGCGCGCACCGGCCCCTTGGCGATCTTCGCGTCTCCTTGGCGTTCTTGGCGTACTTATTTCAAAGCGCGCCAAAGGCGCGCAGGCAGTCCCGCGCTCTGAGCCGTACCTCACAGCACGTTCCTCTGCTTGAGCGCCAGATAGGCGCTGACGAGGTTTGGGCCGAGAGTTTCGAGGGGGGCTTCGAGGACTTCGACGCCGATGTGGCGGAGGCGCCGCAGGACGAGGTCGCGTTCGGCCAGCAGGGCGCCGGCGGTCACCGCGCGCGAGACATCGCCGGGGGTCGCAGGCTCGGCCCGGGCCATGGCCTCGAGGTCGACATCGCGCAGGGCGATGAACAGGACGACGTGATGTCTCAGCAGGCGCTCGGTGTTTTCGATCATCAGTTCGGCGCTGATGGAATCGGGAAAGTCGGTGAAGATGATGACCAGGGAGCGGCGCTCCAGATCGCCGGCCAGGGTGGAGAGCCCGAGGGTGAAATTGGTCTCCTCGGTCGAATAGTCGATGCTCGCCGCCAGGTGCTGCAGGGCGGAAAAGCCGCGTACGCCGGAAACCACGCCGCTGGCCACGCGGACCCTGGAATCGAACCCGAAGATGCCGACCCGGTCGCCCAGTTTCAGCGAAACGAAGGCCAGCAGTAGCGCCGCGTTCAGCGCCCGGTCCAGCCGGGGCAAACCCGCCAGCGGCTCGCTCATGGTGCGGCCGCAATCGATGGCGAAGACGATGTGGTGGTTGCGCTCGGTGCGGTGTTCTTTGGCCAGCAGCTGGGCGTGGCGGGCCGACTGCTTCCAGTCGACGGTGCGGATATCCATGCCGGGCTGGAAATCGCGCAGGGCGTGAAACTCGGCGCCTTCGCCGGCCTCGCGCTGGATCTTGATGCCGAAGGCGGCCTGGCGGGAGAAGAGGCGGATGGCCTCGTCGCGCACGGCGGCGATGTTGGGCGTGATGGGCAGTTTGCGATCGGGCCGCGAGCGCATCTGGCGCCAGACCATGCCCAGCGGCCCCCGCCAGCGCAGCCAGATGTCGGTGACAACGCCGGCGCCGCGGCGGACCGGATGGGCGCCGAACACCAGCGCCGCGCCCTCGCCACTGATGCGGGCGCTGCCCTGCTCAGGTTCGAGCCGCAGCTTGTCGTTGGTTCCGACGGCGATATCGATGGCGCGCGGGGCGCCCCGGCCGGAGAAGCCCGCGTCGACGCGGATCTCGCCGGCATGGCCCATATAGAGCCCGGCCGGCACGGTCAGATGGACGTTCAGCCGCCGGCCGGAGGCGCACATCACCGCGTCGAGCAGGATCAGGCCCATGGCCGCGGCGATCCACACCAGCCCCAGCCCCCAAAACTCGCTGCGCACACTGGCCAGCACGGCGCACACGGGCGCGCCGAAGGCCATGAGCAGAACAGCGAAGCGGGTGGGGTAGATCATCGCGACATTGCCATGAACTGGGATCCGCTCTTTCCGGGAGGCGTCGCCGCGCAGCGGCAAGAAAACCTCAAAGGCTCAAAGACTCGAAGATGCGAAGGGTTTTGCCCCTTTGAGCCTTTGAGTCTTTGAGCCTTTGTGTTGACTCTTATTGCGCGCTGGCGCGCGCGTCGCGGATGTGGCGGCGCCAAGCCTGATCTCATCCGCCCCATCACCGCGGCGCCTCGACGGTTTCGAGGATGGCGGTGATCACCTGGTCGGCGGTGCGGCCTTCGACTTCGGCGGCGGGGGAGAGGACGATGCGGTGGCGCATGGCGGGGAGGGCGAGGAGCTTGACGTCGTCGGGGATGACGTAGTCTCGGCCTTCCAGGACAGCGCGGGCTCTGGCGGCGGTGGCCAGCATGGCGCCGCCCCGGGGTGAGACGCCGGCTTCGATGTCGGCGGTCTCGCGGGTGGCGCGCACCAGGCGCACCACATAGTCGGTGATCTCGTCGGCCAGGCGAATGCGGGAGACGAGCTCGACCACGGCCTCGATCTTTTTCAGCGAAGCCACTGCCGCAACACCCAGGTCGGCCGGATCGGGCGTGCCGGTGCGCTGGCCGTGGGTGGCGACGATCAGGCGTTCCTCTTCGGCGCTGGGATAGGTCAGCACCTGCTTGAACAAAAACCGGTCAAGCTGGGCCTCGGGCAGGGGATAGACGCCCTGCTGCTCCAGCGGGTTTTGCGTCGCCACCACCATGAAGCGGGACGGCAGGGCGTGGGCCTTGCCGTCGAGGGTGACCTTGCGCTCCTGCATCGCTTCCAGCAGGGCCGCTTGCGTCTTGGGCGGGGTGCGGTTGATTTCGTCGGCGAGCAGCAGGTCACAAAAGATCGGCCCCCGCGTCAGGGTGAACTGGCTGGTCTGGAAACTGAAGATATTGGCCCCCAGGATGTCGCCCGGCATCAGGTCCGGCGTGAACTGGATGCGCCCGAACTGGACGCCCAGGGACCGCGCCAGGCTTTGCGCGAGGAAGGTCTTGGCCGTGCCCGGCACGCCTTCCAGCAGGATGTGGCCGCCCGCGAACAGGCTGACCAGCATCAGGTCGACGGTTTCGTGCTGGCCAACCACCGCCTTGGCGATCTCGCCGCGGATGGCCGTGGCCATGGCTTGAGCTTCATCGAGATTCACGGGTCATCTCCAGTCTCCATCGGTGCAGCCGTTGGGCGGCATCCATCAAATCGCTGTTGGTGCGCGCCTGTGCGGCCGCCGCGGAAAGGTCAGTAAGGCTGTCGGCCGCGCGCCCGCGCCCCAGCCGGTCGAGGAAGGCGGCGAGCGCATCACCCGCCAGATCGCGCGGGGCGCCGACCGCGCGGGCGACGATGCCGCGCACGACGGCGACGTAGCCAGCGCCCATGCGGTGCTCGCGTTTGGCCATGCGGATCAGGCCCGCCTGATTGTCGGCCAGCACCGTCTTGCCCATGGCCAGTTCACGTGATCCGCGCGCCGATGGCCCAAACCGCCATATCGCGTGCCAGAGGATCAGAAGGGCCGCGGCCAGCACGCACAGGGTCGCGCCCAGGAACGGCGGCTGCAGCATCAGCTTGATCAGCGAGCGGGCGCGTTCAAAGCCATTCAGGGTGACGTCGACATAGACCGCTTTCTGGCTGGGTCCGCTGAGCATGGAGAGCGCAAACAGTCCCGCCCGCGCCGTGTCGATATTGGCCAGGCCGTGGTTGTTCAGAAGATCCGGTTCGGAGAGCGCGGCGAAGGCATAGCCGTCGCCGTCCCGGGCGTCTTCGACCGCCACCACGGTGGCGCCGGTTTCATCGACGATCAGCGGCCGGTAGCCGGGGGTGGCGACAAAGGTTTGCCAGCGGTCGATCGGGCCGGTCTTGACCTGGACCAGAGGACCGGGCGGCGGAAAGCCGTCGCGGCCCACCAGGGTGAGGACGTGGCTGGCGATACCGTCGCGGCGCTCCAGCCGGATGCGGGGGCGGTTTGAGCGGTCGAGGCGGGCCTTCAGCCTGGCCTTCGGGCTGACCTTGGGAGGCGCGGCCCCGGGATCGGCCCCGGCTTTCGGCGCGGCCTCTTCGTCGGGATCGCCGCTGCCGAGCCAGGTGTCGGCGTCGACGGGGCGGATGCCGATCTGGGTCACCCAGCCCCGGTGCAGCGCCGGCAGGGTCTGCCACTTCGGCAGTACGGCGAGGATCGAGCCGTCAAAACCCCGCGTCGTGGAAAGGTCTCCCAGATCGGTGGTCGGATCGCCATCGTCGATGGTCAGGACCATCAGTCCCGCGCCGCGGATGGGCCCGCGGGCGACCAGGGCGGGACGGCCGGCGGCGTTCAACAGCGTGACCAGGCCGGAATAGCCGACCGCCGATTTCGATAAAGCGTGGGCGCCGCCATCGTCGCCGTTGCGGAAGTCCTGCTCGAAAGCGCCCAGGCCCGCCCACGCCAGAAAGGCGATGAAGCCGAGCAGCACCGCGCCGATGACGATGGCCGGCGCAAACGGACTGGAACGCTCGGCGGTCTCGTCGCTCATGCCAGCGCCTCGTGGCGACAGCGGCAAGAAAGTAAGAAAACCACAAAGGCACAAAGGCAGTTCAAGACACGAAGAGGTCGGTGAGTGGGGCTCGCGGGGAGGGCAGTCCCCGACGAGATGATTATTGCGCGCCGAAGGCGCGCGCTAAAATCGCTCTGGCGACCAGGTTCGCGGAACAGAGCGGTCACGCGCAATAACCTTGGCGCCTTGATCTTCCTTTGTGCCTTTGTGGTTTTCTTACTTTCTTGCCATGGGCGCCGGATGAGCCCGACCGGCGGCTTCGCCCCCGTAGTCACTCGCAATGACGCCCCGCTCATGCCCACACCTGTGGGAAGGCGAAGGCTTCGTAGTCGGCGCGGGAGGCGGCGTAGGCATCGGCGTCGACCGGTCTGGCGCCGAACAGGCTGATTTCCACGCGGCTGGCCATGGCGGCGAACAGGGGGCGGGCCTCGCCGGGCAGCACCGGAAGGCGGGCCAGGTCGCGGCTGGTGGCGGCGGGGCGGACCGAGCCGGGGCGGAAGCGCTGCATGTCCTCGATGCTGCGCAACAGCAGGACATGGACCGCCTCGGCGAAGCGGCCCTCGGCAGCCAGGGCGTCGGCGTCGGCGAGCAGGGCGGCGGCCTGCTCCGCATCGGGACGCCAGGTTTCGACCCGGGCTTTCGCCTTGGCCGACTTGCCCGCCCATTCCAGCCAGCCCACCTCGCGGGCGATCAGATAGATGATGCCCAGAACGGCGAGGGCGACCACGCCCCAGAACAGGACCTGGATGATCGGGCCCAGCGGCGCGAACAGGTGGCTGAGGAATTCGGAAAGCGACTGAAGCCAGCCCGGCGGATCGCGGGGCGGAGGGACTTCGACGGCCTTCAGTTCGAACTGCAGGTCGTGGCGCTGCATCAGCGCCTTGTGGGCCGCCTCCAGCGTGTCGGCTTCCTGCATGGCCCGCTCGAACCCCCTCTCCCGGAGATTGCATTGGATAGCAGTTTACGGGCCGGTACAAAGCCCTTTCGGGGGGGCGTCGCCACCGGCAAGAAAGCAAGAAAACCACAAAGAGCACAAAGGATACACGAAGGTCACAAAGAGACCTTTGGTGCGGGTGGGACAGGGGCCAACTTTGGACAATGATGTTTTTTTGCGCGCCGAAGGCGCGCGACAAATTCCCTGACCTTCGACGCACGGCGCGGCAAGCGAACGCGCCCACAGACCCCTTCGTGACCTTCGTGTATCCTTTGTGCTCTTTGTGGTTTTCTTGCTTTCTTACTTCTTGCCGCCGCCACCGCCGGCGTGGGTTAACACTGACGCATGAACCAGCTCGAGCAACTCACCGAAAACGCCCTGGGGTATGCCGAGGCCGCGATGAAGGCCGGCAATCTGTCGGCGGTTGATTTGCTGGTTCAGGGGGTGCTGGGGGCTGACCGGGGCAATGCCCGGGGGCTGAATCTGCTGAATGCGCTGCGCAGCCGCCTGCGCCTGCGGATCGAGAACGGCGCCTGGGTGCAGGAGGGGGCGGCGCCGGGGCCGCGCTATATGCTGATCAAGGCCTGGGGCTATGGCTATTGGGCCGATGTCTGCCACGTGATGGGGGCCTTGCTGGTCTGTGAGATGACCGGCCGCATTCCGGTGATCCACTGGGGATCGAACAGCCGGTTTCGGGGTTCAGGCGGAGACGCCTTCCGGCTGCATTTCAAGCCGGTGTCCACGGCGACGATCGAGGATGTGACGGCGGCCGCGGACGGCGGGATTTTCCCGGCCAAATGGACGCCCCGCAACCTGGCCCTCGAAGACCTCGGCAAATGGGACGGGCCGGCCTCGCGCATGGGGGCGATCTGGTTCCTCAACCGGCCCGAGCCGGTGGTGGTGAGCGATTTCTACATCGGCCTCGTTGACCTTGTGGCCTGGATCCCGCCGGGCCATCCGATGCACGGCAAAAGCCTGCACGCGCTGCATACGTACCTGGCCGGCCGCTATCTGAAACCCGTCGACGAAGTGACCGGGCGGATCGACGCCTTCCGCAACGCCCATTTCACCGGCCGCGACGTGCTGGCCGTACACATCCGTGGCAGCGACAAGGCCAATGAGACCGGCACGATCGACCAGGTGAACGCGCAGACCGTGGCGCTGATGGACGCAGAGTCGGCCGAAACCACCCTCTTCGTCCTCACCGAAGACGCCAATCAGCTGGCGGCCATGCAGGCGCGCTACGGCGACCGTGTGATCTCGACGGTCAGCCAGCGGGCCACAGGCACGGTCAACCTGCCGTTCCAGCGCGACGAGCAAGTCGACCGCGTCGCCCTGGGCCACGAGGTGATGGTCGACACCTATCTGGCCATGGCCTGCGACCGTTTCATCGGGAATGGGCGGAGCAACGTGAGCAACATCGTGGCCCTGTTCCGCGCCTGGGAGCCCGGGACCTGCCGGATCCTGGAGCCGCTGCTGCTGCTGGAGCGCAATTTCTCGGTGTACCTGCCGGAGGCGGAGTTGAGGGTGTGAGAGGGCTTAAGCCTCGACCCCGGCGAAGGCCGGGGGAGCGAGGGAGGATGGAGGGAGAATAGGGGAACAGGAGCAATATTTCCCCCTTCTTTCTGTGGGATAGCAAGGTGAATATTGCTCCTGTCTCCTTGTTTCCAACCTTGTTTCACAAGGGCCTCTGCGTAATCGCTGCTGTGCAACCGTCGTGATCGTCGTGTGAACCCTGTTCCTGGCCGCGCTGCGCGCGGATCTTGCTCCCCGGCGCCCATTCTGCACAAAAAACGGGCGCCGTGCCGGGCTTCCGCCCAACAAACTGGCGGATGGCCACATTCGGGCCTTCGCAGGCGCAGCAATTCGTTAACTCCCGCCTTCGGCCGCTAGCGTTCCCTGGCACTTTGCTTAGCCCTCAATCCGGGGTTTTGCGGGCTATCAACTCAAACAAGGGACGGGGCGCTTCATGGCGTTCCGACATGGCGGATGAAACTCATCATAGCGATCGTCAAGCCGTTCAAGCTCGATGACGTACGCGAAGCGCTCGTCAAGGCGGGCGTGGAAGGCCTCACGGTCTCGGAAGTCAAAGGCTACGGCCGGCAAAAGGGCCAGACGGAAATCTACCGGGGCGCGGAGTATCAAGTGAACTTCGTGCCCAAGGTAAAGCTGGAAGCGGTGGTCGACGACGCCGCCGTGGCGGGCGCTGTCGAGGCCGTCAAGGTCGCGGCCGGCACCGGCAAGATCGGCGACGGCAAGATCTTCGTCCTCAACGTCGAATCCGCCGTGCGTATCCGCACCGGCGAATCCGGCTCCGCAGCGCTTTAGTCGCATCATCGAGACAAGGGGACTTAACCCAATGAAAATATTTGGTTTCAAACAGGTGGCAGGCCTTATCCTCGCCGCCACGATCGCGGGGGCGCCAGTACTTGGCCTCTCCGCCGCCTTCGCCCAGCCGGCCCCCGCCGCCACGGCTCCCGCCGCCGCTGCGGCTCCTGCCGCCGACGCCGCCGCCGCCCCCGCTGACGCCGCCGCGGCCCCCGCCGCCGCCGCCGAACCGGAAAAGCCCGCGGTTGTACTCCTGCCGCACCAGAAAGAACTGGCGCTCGACCAGGGCGCCGCGGCCTGGATCCTCACCTCGACGGCCCTCGTGCTCTTGATGACCATTCCGGGTCTGGCGCTCTTCTACGGCGGCATGGTGCGGCGCAAGAACGTCATCGCCACGGTGGCCCAGTCGTTCGCCATCACCTGCGTGGTGACGATCGTCTGGATGGTGATCACCTACGGCATGGCCTTCGGGGTCAACCCGGATGAAAACCTCAACAAATATGTGGGCAGCTTCAGTTTGCTGTTCCTCAAGGGGGTGACGACCAACACGGCCTATTCGGCCGCGCCACAACTGCCTGAAATGCTGTGGGTCACCTATCAGATGACCTTCGCCATCATCACGCCCGCCCTCATCGCCGGCGCCTTCGCCGAGCGGATGAAGTTCTCCGGCATGATCCTCTTCATGGTTCTCTGGTCGATCTTCGTCTACGCGCCGATCTGTCACGCGGTGTGGGGCGGCGGCTGGCTGGGCGGCCTCGGCGTAAAAGACTTCGCCGGCGGCACGGTCGTTCACATCAACGCCGGTATCGCCGGTCTGATGTGCGCGCTCGTTCTCGGCAAGCGCAAGGGCTACGGCCAGGAAAACATGGCGCCGCACAACCTCGTCTTCACCATGATCGGCGCTTCTCTGCTGTGGGTGGGCTGGTTCGGCTTCAACGCCGGGTCCGAATGGGCCGCTGACGGCATCGCTTCGGCGGCCATGCTGAACACCCAGGTTGCAACTGCAGCGGCGGCTCTGGCCTGGATGGTTGTCGAGTGGTTCGAGCGCAAGAAGCCCGGCATGCTGGGTCTGGCCTCCGGCGCGGTTGCGGGTCTGGTTGCGGTCACGCCCGCGGCCGGCTTCGTCGAGCCCACTGGCGCCCTGATCATCGGCCTCGTCGCCGGCGCGGGCTGCTATGCCTCGGCGGTCTGGCTGAAGCGCCTGCTGAAGTACGACGACAGCCTGGACGCCTTCGGCGTGCACGGCGTCGGCGGCATCATCGGCGCGGTTCTGACGGGTGTGTTCGCCTCCACGGCGATCAACTCGGCCTCGGAAGGCGCCAGCGTTGTGAAGCAGCTCACCGGCATCGGCTTCACCATCGCCTGGTCGGGCATCCTGACCCTGGTGATCCTTTACATCTGCAAGTTCACCGTCGGCATCAAGGTGTCGGAGGAAGGCGAAGTCGAAGGCCTCGACGCCGCCCTCCACGGCGAAGCCCTGCACGAGTAGTCTCTATCTCTGACCTACGGATGGGGCGCGGCGGCGAAAGCCACCGCGCCCTTTTCTATGGCGCCTGGCCCCTGCGCGCCTTTGGCGCGCCTCAAAATAAATACGCCAAGGACGCCAAGGGATCGCCAAGGACGCCAAGACGATTGGGCGCGCACTGGCCTCTTGGCGATCTTTGCGCCTCCTTGGCGTCCTTGGCGTACTTATTTCAGCCGCGCCGTAGGCGCGGAGGTGCGCGCGTCCACCCCCCCCGATTCCTGTTGAGAAACCGCCCATAACGGGAATTTGCGGGGGGCATGATGTTGTAAACCCTTGGCGTTGCCCTTAAGAGGCGCCACCTTGACGGCTGCCAGATTGCTCTATGGCCGACGCCCAAACTCTAAACGCCCCTGGAGACGCCTAGATGAACGGTGCGACCATCCCCGGACTCGACGCCGCGCCGACCAAACACCAGCGCCTTGTCGAATGGGTGAGACAGACCGCCGAACGGACCCAGCCAGATCGCGTCTACTGGTGCGACGGCTCGCAGGAAGAGTGGGACCGCCTGACCGCCGAACTGGTCACCGCCGGCACCATCAAACAGCTCAATCCCGCCAAACGCCCCAATTCGTTCTACGCCGTCTCCGACCCGCGCGACGTCGCCCGCGTCGAGAGCCGCACCTTCATCTGCTCGGAAAAACAGGAAGACGCCGGCCCCACCAACAACTGGCTCGACCCGGCCGAGATGCGCGAGGACCTGCAGGACCTGTTCAAGGGCTGCATGAAGGGCCGCACGATGTACGTCGTGCCGTTCTCGATGGGGCCGATCGGCTCGCCGATTTCCCAGCTGGGCGTTGAGATCACCGATTCGGCCTATGTGGCGCTTTCGATGCGGATCATGACCCGCATGGGCAAGGCCGCGCTGGATGAGATCGGCGATGACGGCTTTTTCGTCCCCGCCCTGCATTCGGTGGGCGCGCCGCTGGAAGCCGGCCAGGCCGATGTGCCGTGGCCGTGCAACGAGATCAAATACATCGTCCACTTCCCCGAGACCCGCGAGATCTGGTCCTACGGCTCGGGCTATGGCGGCAACGCGCTCCTGGGTAAAAAGTGTTTCGCCCTGCGCATCGCCAGTGTGATGGCCAGAGACGCTGGCTGGCTGGCCGAGCACATGCTTATCCTCAAGCTGACCCCGCCCACGGGCAAGGCCCGCTATATCGCCGCGGCGTTCCCGTCGGCCTGCGGCAAGACCAACCTCGCCATGCTGCAGCCGACCATCCCGGGCTGGAAAGCCGAGACCATCGGCGATGACATCTGCTGGATGCGGTTCGGACCGGACGGAACTCTGCGCGCCATCAACCCCGAGGCCGGTTTCTTTGGCGTCGCGCCGGGGACCTCCATGAAGACCAACAAGAACGCCATGGAGAGCCTCTACGCCAACACCATCTTCACCAACGTCGCCCTGACCGACGATGGCGATGTCTGGTGGGAAGGCATGACCGATACGCCTCCGGCCCATCTGATCGACTGGAAGGGCAGAGACTGGACGCCGGATTCGCCTGAGCCCGCCGCCCACCCGAACGCGCGCTTCGCCGCCCCCGCCGGCCAGTGCCCGGTGATCGCGGGTGAGTGGGAAGACCCCGCCGGCGTGCCCATCGACGCGATCCTGTTCGGCGGCAGACGCGCCAGCGCGGTGCCGCTGGTCACCGAGGCCACCAGCTGGGCCCACGGCGTCTTCATGGCCTCCAACGTTGCCTCCGAAGGCACCGCCGCGGCCGAAAACAAGGTCGGCGAGCTGCGCCGCGATCCCTTCGCCATGCTGCCGTTCTGCGGCTACAACATGGGCGATTATTTCGGCCACTGGCTGAAGATCGGCGAGAAGGCCGGCGCCAAACTGCCGGGTATCTATTTCGTCAACTGGTTCCGCAAGGACAGAAACGGCAAGTTTGTCTGGCCGGGCTTTGGCGAGAACAGCCGGGTCCTCAAATGGATCGTCGAGCGCCTCGATGGCAAGGCCGCCGCGGTCGAGACCCCCATTGGCCGCCTGCCGGCCCGCGGTTCGCTGGATGTCTCCGGCCTCGACATCACCGACGAGCAGCTCGATCTCCTCACCTCCGTCGACGTCGAAGTCTGGAAGGAGGAAGCCTCCCTGGTCCCCGCCCACTACGCCATCTTCGGCGATACCCTGCCCAAGGCGCTGTGGAACGAACTGGAGGCGCTCAATGCCCGCCTGGGGGAGCAGCAGTCTGAACCCGCGAGGGCGGCGGGGTGACTCCGCGCCTTTGGCGCGGCTGAAATAAGTACACGGCGATCACAGCGCGTTCGAGTGCGCTCCAACCCGCCGTGATCGCTGTGCATGCCCCCGGCCCCGGCCTGCGCCGGGGCGAGGGCACCGTGATATCCGTGTACTTATTTTCCACGCGTGCGGCTATCACGCACTCTGTCGCGGCGCACCACGATGGATCCCCGGGACAAGCCCGGGGACGTAGCTGGCGCTACGCCTTTGCCCGCACCACCGATTTGTTCTTCGCCTTCACCTTCGGCTTTTTCGCGGTCATGGCGATGGTCAGCCTCTGGCCGTCACGGTCCAGGGTTGGGCGCACATTGCTGAACAGGGGCGAGGCCGCCAGCTGGCGGGAGATGCCCTCAAGGTCGCCCACCGCCTCCTTGGGCAGTACGATGGTCAACCCCTGCAGGTTGGTGTCGAAGGACACGATCTTGTAGCCGAACGGCTCGATGATCTCCTGGGCGCCCTGCAGCTGCTGCATGGCGTTGGGCGCGTCCAGCGCGGTTCTCAGCGCCGCCATGCCCCGCAGTTCCGCCTGCAGGCCCTGACCGCTGGAGGCGTTGGCGTTGAGCTGGGTGGTGCGCGCCTTGAGGTCCTCGGTCTGGCGGCGGAGGCCCAGCGCATCGCCGACCAGATAGAGCGAGGCCATCAGGATCACGGCGATGCCGGCGGCGACGGCGAAACGGGTGGTCCGCTCGGGCGTCCATTCCGACAGCATCATCCGACGGTAGGAGGACTGCAGGGTCCAGGGCGCGTCCTGGGGCATCAGCACGGCGCTGTCGGCGCCCGTCTGGTCGGCCTGGACGCGGACGAAATCCTGCCAGCCGGAATTGTCGAAGGCCGCCCGGCGCCAGAGATCGGCGACGAGGAAACCCTGTTTCCACAGCTGGGCCTCATAGCCGCTGGAAGCCTTGACGACGCGCCAGCCCTCGGCGCCGGCCCGCACCAAAGGCTCGGGGATGACGCGGATGTCGGGGTCGAGGCCGGCGGCGGCCAGCTTTTCGGCGACCCAGGCCGCGTCCCACCACCAGATGCCGAAGTTGCGGCCCTTGTGGGTGATCAGGGCGCCGTAGCGCTGATAGGGCGCGGCGGTGTCGGCGTGCAGCCGGGCCGCGGTCGAGGCCGAGCGGGCGGCGAGGCCTTGCGCGACCGGGAAGTTTTCGAACAGGCAGCGCTCGCGCGCCAGCACAACGAAGCCGGGCTGGAAGAGGCCGGCCCTCAGGGCCAGCGGCTCGAGCGCGCCGTCGCCCTTAAGAAGAGAGATCGGGGATGTTCGGGAAGGCCTTGACGACATCGGGGTCCACATCATTCGGAGGGGTGGTGACCAGGGTGCGCGGGTTTTCAATCCAGAGCGGCCGCGAAACATCGGTCGGGGTGAGTATCAGGGTGGAACGGTAGGTCAGGCCACTTTCCGGATCGATCAGGGTGAACCGGAAACGGCCGTTGGAAAAGGTGTAGGCCCGGTTGGGCGTCGGCGAGATCAGGCCGACATCGGCCAGACGGGTGATCTGGTTCTGCGCGCCCTCGCGGTTTTCGACGATCTGGCCGGCGGTTTCCGGGTCGATATTGAACATCACGCCCATCACGTCGGGCGGGGCGGTGTTCACATTGAAACGGTTGTCGTCGGAATAGGTGGTGATCTTGTCCGACAGCGTGTTCCACATCCGGGGCGTGATGTAGTCGGCCATGTCGGGCAGGCGCGAGAAGATCGCCGCCGGCCGGCGGATCGGCTGGTGCAGGGTGGTGGATTCGGCGAGGTACGTCTGCATCTCGACGGCCAGGTTGGTGGCGTCGATATCGCCCATGCCGGCGAACTGCTGGAACAGGCGCGTCAGCTGGTCGGAGCTGGCGTAATAGAGATTGAACAGCCCCGCCTCGTCCTGGATCTCGGCCAGATAGGGCGAGGCCGTGTCCTGGGTCTGGAAAAAGAAATAGGGTCGGCTGTCGAGCACCACCTGGGTGGTTTCCGACTCGGTGGCGGCGGCCTGGGTGCAGGTGTTGGCCGCCACGGTGTTGTTGCCCGCCAGATTGCGCGGGCCGCCGATATTGAGCAGGGCCGCGCAGAACGGCTCGGTGGTGATCAGATAGGAAAGGCGCGCCTCGGCGGTCATGGCGTGGCGTTCAAACTCGGCCCGGGTCTGAGCCAGTTTGGTCGTCTCGGTCAGCTGGATCAGGCTGGTCAGGCTGAAGACATAGGCGGTGGTCAGCACCGCCACGATGGTCAGCACCAGCGGCAGAGAAAAGCCGGCCTTGCCGGAGTGAATTTTCCGCGGGTTGGCGCCCCTTTTCCAACTGCTCATCCTGGCGTTCTTAACCCCCGAATGTCCCTGCCTTCGCGGGGACATTCGGTTGAAAAAGAGTCGAAAGCCGATTGGTCCTGAGGGGCGAGGGCTCATCCGCCGCGTCCTCCGCCGCCGCCGCCAAAGCCGCCACCGCCGCCACCAGGGCCGCCGCCACCACCACCGGCTCCGCCACGGCCACCACCAGGCCCGCCGCGTCCACCGCCTGGACCTCGACCGGGACCGCCGCCCGGACCACCGCCTGGACCACCGCCCGGCCCCGCGCCTGGACCACCACCTGGACCGCGACCCGGACCACGGCCGTCGGGACCACCGCCACGACCGCCGCGTCCGCCGTTGGCGTTGTTGCCATTGTTGTTGTTCGCCGCCGTCGTCACCCGCTGCGACAGCGCCCGTCCCGACGCGGCCAGATCGACGATCTGGGCGCGGCCGTCGCTGGAGGCCAGGCGCACGAAGATCTTGCGCATGACCTGGTTGGGATCGACGCCGTATTCGGTCGGCTGGCCGCGATAGACTTCCCAGCTGTCGTACCACTGGGTCCCGTCCTCGGAATAGGAAAACACCCCGTCCGGCCAGCGCAGTTTCGCCACCGCCACCGGCTCGATTTCGGACCCGTCGTCCAGCGTCAGCCGGCAGAACACCGTGGTCTCCAGGCTGGCGGTGGTTTCCACCGAAAGGGTGATCCGCCCTTCCAGGCCCAGCGGCGCGCAGACCGTCTCGCGTCCGGCGACCAGCCGCCCCGACATCTGGTCGGGGGCGCCCACGAAGGAATCGTCGATCAGCTCCAGCTCGGTCTCGGCCGCCTGGGAAGCGAGGTTGATCGGCGGGACGACGATATCGTGGATCAGATCGTCGAACGTCTGGCGGTCGACCTCCTTGTCGACGGTGGCCAGCGCCCGGTTGCCCAGCCCGAAGGCCTGAAAAGCCCCGCGCGTGCCGACCCCCAAAACGAGGGCGACGGTGAGGCCGGTGATCAAAAGGGCGATCATCGCCTCGATCAGGGTAAAGCCCCTCTTCCCCCGGAGGGGAAGGGGGACCGCCCCCGCAGGGGGGGGTGGAGGGGCCGCCGCCGCTCTCATGTGCGCACGCGCACGAAATGACAATCCGGCTGGCCCTCGAGATGAGCGGCGACCTGGTTATCGCTCAGAATATCGGCCTCGACCGGCGAACAGACCCCGCCCGCCGAGATGACCATCGGCTCGGACAGGCGATAGGACCACAGGCACGGCTGTTCGTCGGGCCCGCACAGTTGCACCTCGCCGACCAGCTCGTCGGGATCCTGGCTTTCCTCGCCGGTGCTGAGGAGGTTGATGGCCAGGTTCTGGCGATAGGCCTGGGCGCGATAGCCGGTGACCTGGCGCTGGAAGACGATGAAGCGGCCCTGCGCGGCGTTTTCGGCGATCTGGCGTTTGATGTTGGGCGTGACGATGGCGACGGCGAACGCCATGATCGCCACCACGACCATCATTTCCAGCAGGGTGAAACCGGCTCTGGACCTGATCGCTCTAGAGGGCGATGTCCTTGGCATTGTTGGTCCCGCCTTCCTGGCCATCGCTGCCCAGGGTCATGACCTGAGGCTCGCCATTACCTTCCGGGGCGATGTACCGGTAGGGGTGCTTCCAGGGATCGAGCGGCACCTCGGCGGCCTGGGCTTCGTTGCCGAGGTAGGGGCCGCTCCAGCCCGGGGCGGCGTCGCCCGGATCCTTGACCAGCAGGTCGAGACCCTCTTGCTGGGTGGGATAGCGGCCAATGGCCAGGTCCATGGTGGCGAGGGCGGACTTAAGGCTGCGCATCTGGATCATCGCGGTTGAGACCTTGGAATTGTCCAGCTGCTTCATCAGCCCGGCGCCCACCAGGGTGACCAGCAGCCCGATGATGGTGATGACGATGAGGATTTCCAGCAGGGTGAACCCGGCCTTGGCCCGAAGGCGGCGGGCAAGCCGCTGGGAGAGGGTGATGCTCATCATGACACGCGCTCGATCGGTTTTTGGGGCGGACTGCCCCGGTTCTTCTACCAACCCGGATTCCCGGTCACAAGCATGGCAAAATGACGGCGCGGCTTAATGCGCTACGGCAACGTTCTGAATTGTCCGGCCAAGCCTTGCCGCGCAAGGGTTTACGGCCGTAAAAATGCATTACGGCGAGGGATCGCCGAAATCTTACCCCTTACGCCGCCTGATATTGGCGCTATTTTGCGGCGCGTGGCTGAAACACCTCCGAAACACGGGTATGAAACAGCCGAGCCAACCAGAAACGTCTAAAAATCGGGAAACAAACCGCTCTTGGCCTCGTCCCTTTCGCGTCTGAAAACCTCGCTGGACGCACAGGTGGCCAAGCTGAGCGTCAATGAGCGGCGGCTTCTCCTTGTTCTGACCCTGGTCGCCACGGCGGGACTGGCGTATCTCGCTTTCAGCTTCCAACTCGCCGCCCGGAATGATCATACCGAGGCGCAGAACCGTTTCTCCGAGGCCGAGCAGGCGGCGGGCCGGGCCACGAGCGGCGCCCTGGCCAGCGATCTCGCCAGGGGCAAGGCCGAGGTGCGCGAATGGACCTGGCAGGGCAGCACGATCGAGGTCGCGCAGGTGCGGGCCCAGAGCCAGATCGCTGAAATCGCCGCCAACACCGGCTTGGCCAATGCCGAGATCAAGACCAGCGACAAGTTTGAAACCGCTGGCGATGTGACGCTGGCGCCGTTCGAAATCCAGGCCCCGTTCAGCTGGCCGGCCCTGGCCGGCTTCATGTCGGGCCTGACCGCCACCGGCAAAGGGTTTGTGGTTGAGCAGGTGCAGCTGACCACCGATCGCGACATGAAGGTGCGCATCAGCCTGAAGGCGCCGCTGACGGTCATCGCGGCCCCCAAGGCGCAGCCCAAGACTGCGGGCAAGGCGGCGGTGAAGGCCGCGGCGCCGGCCAGCCCTGCGCTAAAGGGCAAGACCTCATGAGTATGAAGGCGCTTGGTCTTGTCGTTCTGGTGGGTGCTCCGGCGGCTCTGGCCGCGGGTTATCTGCAGGGCGTCAGCACACCGCCGCCGCCGGCCGCCAAGGTGCGCGCCGCCCCGCCGGCGCTGATCGTCAAGCCGGGCTGGGGCGCCAAGGAAGCCGCCGCCTACATGGCCAGGCTGAACGCCCCGCCTCCGCCGCCGCCGCCAGTCTATACCGGACCGCCGCCCACCGATGTGGCGGTCTATTTCCGCCGAGAATACGGCGGCGTGCTCAATCCGACCGGACCGGCGCCCGTGGTGTTCCTGGGGCCGAGGCGCACCCTGAAGATCGGCGATGTCTATCGGGATGGCTGGAAACTCACCAGCATCAACGCCTCGACCGCGACGCTGTCCAAGGGGACCGAAACGCGGCGGATCGGCCTGTTCTCGCCGCCCGTTCCGGCGGAAAATGCGCAGAACAACGCGGCCAACACGCCGGTCATTCCGCTGTCGCTGTCGAACGGCCTGCGCGAGGGCCAGCTGACCGGCACCCAGCTCAACACTATCGAGAGCGCCGCGAGCCGCCTGGGCCTGACGCCCGCCCAACGCTTGCAGTTGCGCGCCCAGCTGACCCAGGGGACCGTCAACCAGCAATCGATCATCCAGCTGATCCAGGGCCTCCGCCCGCCGCCCAGCGCCGCGGCGATCACCGCCTTCGTCAATGCGCTTGGCCAGGCCGGCGTCATCCCGCAGCAAGTCGCCAACCAGCTCAGCCAGACCCTGCCACAGATGATCAGCAACCAGGCGCCCGCCAACATCAACCGCGGTCCCGTCAACAATGGCGCGGCCCCGGCGCCGGGCGCCAACCGTGGCGGCGGACCGGGCGGCGGCAATCGCGGCGGGCCCGGCGCCCTTCAGAATTTCGGCGGACCCGGAGGCGGTCAGAACTTCGGCGGCCCTGGCGGCCGCGGCGAACGCGGCGGTTAGACCATGGCCCTTCAAATTGAAGAAAGACGCAAAACCATGACTCTCGCGAGGGCACTGATCACTGTCGGGACCGGGCTTGTGGTTTCGGCCGCGCTCTACGGATGCGCCGCGTTCCCGACCATGCAGGTCGCCGATCCGGGCGCCCAGACGGGCCGGCCTGAAACCGGCTCGAATGGCGCGCTTGAGGGCCCCGGCCTTGCCCCGCCGCCGGGACGGGGTGGACGTGGCGGCAGAGGCGGTGAAGCCGATTTGCTGCGCGGCGTGCCATCGGTTGCGCAAACCATTCCGGGCGCCGCCGTGAGCCGCCCGCAGACACCCGAGGCCGCGCCCGATGCGCTGGCCGCCCTGGCGCCGGATGAGCCGATCATGGCCGTGCTGCCGCCCCAGGGCGTGGGCCAGTTCCTCGACATCGTCTTCTCGCAAGTGCTCAAGATCCCCTACGCGCTGGGCCCCGGCATCTCGACCCGCACCGACGTTATTCAGCTGAACCAGCCGCAAACGACCTCAAAGAAGGTCTATATCCGGTCCCTGCAGACCACCTTGCGCAACTACGGTCTGCGCATGGCCGTTGACGCGACAGGCCGTGTGCAGATCACCGAACAGGGCGTGACCTCGGCCGGCGGCTCGGCCAACACCATCATCCGCACCCGCAGCTCGGCCGACATTCCGGCCGGCCCGCAGCGCATCAATGTTGAATTTCAGCTGGTCGCGCTGCGCGCCGACGGCATTCAGGCGTTCCTCGATCAGACCTTCAGCGGTCAGCAGGTGACATTCACGGCTGATGACGCGGCCAACGCCTTCATCATTCAGGGCCCGGCGCGCAACGTCTCCCTGGCGGTGGAGTTCCTGCAGCACCTCGACGTGCCGGCCTTCGCCGGCGCCCAGGTCGTACGCCTGCAGCCGATCTTCTATTCGCCCGACAATTTCGCCCAGGCCCTGACCACGGCCATGTCCGCTGAGGGCTATATCATCGGCACCGACCCTCTGGGCCCCAAGTCGATCGTCGTCGTGCCGCTGGCCACCACCAACCAGACCCTGGTGTTCGCGGCTGACAAGGACACCATGGCGCGTGTTCAGTATTACGCCACCTTCCTCGACCAGCCGAGCCAGATCGGCGACGCCAGCGGCACCTATGTCTATGACGTGCGCAACACTTCGGCGACCTCGATCGGCTCGATGGTGACCAGCGCCGGGGCCCAGGCCAACGCCGCCGCCGGCGGCCGCGGCGGCGGCTTCAACGGTCAGGCGGCCGCTGCGCTCGGTCAGCCGGGCGGTGCGGCGGCCCAGGCCGGCAGGGGCGGCGGCGCGGCCAACAACAACGCCGGACGCGGCGGGGCGGCGGCAGGCGGCGCCGCTGGCGGACGTGGCGGAGCGGCGGCCAACGGCGGCCGCGGCGGCGCTGCGGCCAACGGCGGCCGCGGCGGCCAGATAAACGCCGGGGCCGGTAATGGCGCGGTCGGCCGGGGCGTCACCGTAGCCGGGTCGGTTCCAACCGGCGGCACCATCACTGTCGACGATTCCTCCAACCGCATTCTCTTCACCGGCAGCCCCAGCCAGTACGCATCGTTGCGGCCGCTGCTGGCCAGCCTCGACCAGCCGCCGCGCGAAGTGCTGGTCGAAGTCACGGTCGCCGAGGTCACCCTCAGCGACACGACGGAGTATGGGCTTGAGTGGTTCTTCAATCACAACCTGGTCCGGGGCTCGACGGTTACCGGTTCGATCAGCGGCGGCACCCAGACAAGGGTTCCCGGCGCGACGACGCGGACGACCACCGGCACTGGCGCGGCCCAGGTGATCACGGAGGTAACGGCTCCCGACACCTTCCTGAGCAGCCTGGGGTTGGGTTCGCAGGGCCTGAACGCGGTCTATCAGAACGGCGACCTGCGCGCGGCGTTCAACGCCTTTGCCTCCAACAACAAGATCAACATCCTGTCGCGGCCCAGGGTGACGGCGCGCAGCGGCGCAGCGGCGGCCTTGCAGGTGGGCTCCAGCGTACCGATTGTCACGGCGCAACAGACGGCGGACACCGGCAGCGGCACGCCCACGGTGACCAATTCCTACACCTACCGCGACGTCGGTATCATCCTGAACATCACGCCGACGGTCTACGGCGACAACCGGGTGGACATCCAGGTCTATCAGGATGTCTCGAGCGTGCGCGACAACACCAATCCGGACATCGACTCGCCGTTCATCGACACGCGGAATGTGACCACCACACTTTCGCTCACCGATGGCCGCACGGCGGTGCTGGGCGGCGCTATCCAGGACAGCTACGGCAAGGGCAATTTCGGCATTCCGTTCCTCAAGGACATCCCGATCCTGGGCCAGCTGTTCAGGGTGGATACCACCTCGGGCACCAAGACCGAACTGGTGGTGCTGATCACCCCGTTCATCATCCGCGATGAGGACGACATGAGCGACCTGACGCGGCAGATCTCCAATGAGTTCAACCAGGCCTTCAAGGTCGGCCGCGGCGGCTCCTACACCTTGACGCCGTTTACCGGGAAGAATGTCCTGGCGCCCGGCGCGCCGAGCACCACCATCACCGGCGCCAACCTGCAACGCCCGGCCCCGGCGGCGAAGTAAGGGTCAGGCCGAGAACTGCTCGGTCAGGACGCGTTCCTCGAAGCTTCTGCCAGCGTCGAAGAGCATGCACAGGTTCGTCTCGCGGTCTTCGGAGATGTGGACCTCGACGACGTCGCGCACCTCGAAGGCGTCGGCGACGGCGGCCACCGGCCGCTTGTCGGCCTCGATGACCTCGAAGGTGACGCGGGCGTTGTGGGGCAACAGCGCGCCCCGCCAGCGGCGCGGACGAAAGGCGCTGATCGGCGTCAGCGCCATGACCTCGGCGTTGATCGGGATGATCGGCCCATGGGCCGAGAGATTATAGGCGGTCGAGCCGGCGGGGGTGGCGACCAGGGCGCCGTCGCAGACCAGTTCTGCCATGCGGACCTTGCCGTCGATAGAGATGCGCAGCTTGGCCGTCTGGCTGGTCTGGCGCAGCAGGGAAACTTCGTTGATGGCGAGCGCCCGGTGCTGGCGGCGATTGCGGTCGATGGCCACCATGACCAGCGGGTGGATGGTGGCGCGCTCGGCCGCGTTGATGCGATCCAGCAGGCCGTCCTCGGCGAAATCGTTCATCAGAAAGCCGATGGAGCCGCGGTTCATGCCGTAAACCGGGGTCGGGCGCCCAATCTGGTCGTGCAGGGTTTCCAGCATGAAGCCGTCGCCGCCGAGGGCGACGATGACCTCGGCGTCAGCCATGGGAACGCCGCCGTAAGTGCTTTCCAGCCGCGCGCGCGCTTCCTGCGCCTCGGGCCGGGCGCTGGCGACAAAGGCCAGACGGGAGATTTTCCGCACGTTCATGGGCGGAGAAAGCGCGAGGGCGCCGGGCTTGTCAAATCGAGGGGTTTAGGCGGCCGCCACGCGCTTGAGCACGTTGCGGGCCTTTTCGGGATCGCCGACGCCGAAGGCGGCCATGGCCCGGCGGCCTTCTTCGGGACCGCCACCGGGACGGTGCTGGTTCAGCTCGCGCACCAGGCGCAGCACGGTGTCATAGACCGAGCGGTCGATGCCGGCCGAGACGCAGGCCAGGGCCAGCAATTGAGGTTGAGCCGAGTTTATGGCGTGCTCGATGGTTGAAACCGGCACATCGATACGGCGGGCGAGCGCGGCCACGAACAGGCCCAGCCGCTGGTCGCGCAGCGCCTTGACCAGGAAGCCGGGGCGCAACTGCCCGGAATCGTGCAGCTTTTCGACCAACCGCCGTTCCATTTCGGCGCGCTCTTCGATGGAGGCGACCATGGGCGAGCGTTTCGGCCCGGCGACCACATCGCCGAACTGGGAGCTCTTGACCGCCTCGGCGATTTCCCGGTCGAGCTTTTCGGCGTCGACGCGGAAGCGGCTGACGATGGCCGAGCGAAGGGACTGGCCGACCCAGACATAGAGCTGTTCGGCCATGGGCGGGGTCAGGCGCGGATGGCGCACCAGGGGCGAGCGGATCGAGGCGACCTTGCGCGAGGCGTCCAGCAGCCGGCTCATGCCGGCCTCGGAAATGGCGGCGGTGTCGTTGCCGGCCAGCGCCGTCATGACGCCGGGATCGCCGGTCGCCAACAGCTTTTCGACAATGGTCTCGCCGATGGCCGGGCGCGCGGCCACCGAGACCTGGTGCTCCAGGGTGGCCAGGGCGAGGATGCGGACCAGATCGGCGTCTTCCAGCACCGGGCTTTGGGCGATAACCGGCCGGGCGATCTCGATCTCGTCGAGCGCCAGCACATTGATCAGGGCGTGCGGCGCCCATTCGGCGGCGGCCAGGCGCTGCGACAGGGCCTGGCGGATCTGACGTTCGGCATTGGCGACCAGGGTCATGAACACCGAGTTCATCAGCGCCTGGACGGGCGCCTCGATCCGCTCAGCCCCGTGCTCGGACGCCGCGCACAGGTCGACCAGCGCCAGCAACAGCTTTTCCCGGTCCTCCGGGTCGCTGCTCTTGGCGAGAGCCAGGATTTCAGTCGGTTCCATAGGGGTAAGCAAACTCATCCCACCACGTCTTTGAGACGCGATCATGAGGGCTTGGAATGAAAAGAGGCTTAAATCACCTTGACGCACACCCCCGCGGGGCCGATTTTCCACATTCAAGTCACGAACTTACAGGAAGGCGCCCCCAATGGCTGACGGCTCGATGGTCAAAGCCCCCTCACTGCGGGGCAAGGTATCGGAAGGCGAATGGCAGGCCCGCGTGAACCTGGCCGCGCTCTACCGGCTGGTGGCCTACTACGGCTGGGATGACCTGATCTTCACGCACATCTCGGCGCGTGTGCCGGGGCCGGAGCATCACTTCCTGATCAATCCCTATGGCCTGTTCTTCGAGGAGATGACCGCCTCGTCCCTGGTCAAGATCAATCTGGATGGCGAAATCGTTCAGGACACTGAATACGGCGTCAACGCCGCCGGCTTCACGATCCACTCGGCGATTCATGGCGCGCGCGAGGACGCCAAGTACGTGATGCACCTGCATTCGGATCAGGGCGCGGCGGTCTCGGCCCAGAAGGAAGGGCTGTTGCCGCTCACCCAGCATGCGCTGACCTGCATCCCGCGCCTGGCCTATCATGACTATGAGGGTATCGCGCTGAACCTTGGCGAGCGCGAGCGGATCATCGCCGACATGGGCGACAAGACCATGCTTTTGCTGAAGAATCACGGAACCCTGACGGTTGGCGAAACCGCCGCCCAGTGCTGGGTCGCCATGTGGTTCCTCGAACGGGCCTGCAAGCAACAGGTCATGGCCCTGGCCGGTGGGCGCGCCGAGGCGCTGATCGCCCCGAAGGCGGCGCAGGATGAAGTGGCGCTGCAGATTCAGTCCAACGCGGCGGTTTCGGCCGAGCTGGCCTGGCCCGGATGCCTGCGCCTGCTCGACCGCAAGTTGCCGGGCTACGACGCCTAGCGCCGCTTTCAGAAACGACGACACTGTTCAGCCGGTCCAAATATTGCGAACGGGCAATTTGGGCTGTCATATTCCTGATATAGCAGGCGCGTTTATGCCTTCGTTTTCCGCCCACACCCTGTCGGCCCCGGAGCGTCCTATTGTTTAAGCGGCACTTTTTCCTCATCGGCGCGATTCTCGCCCTGGTGCTGATGGCCGGCGCCGGCGCGTGGAAGTTTATGCACAAGGATCCGGCGGGCGCTCCTGGCGGCGCCGGGGCTCCCGGCGGCGCGGCTGCCGGTGGCCGTGGCGGGGCGGCCGGCGGCGGCGCAGCAGGCGGCGCGCCCGGCCGGGGCGGTCCCGGTGGCGCGGCTGGCGGACGAGGCGGCGGCGGCCGGGGCGGGTCGGTCGTCACCGCGGCGACCATTGTTCCTCACACCTTCTCCGACCGGCTGCAGGTGCTGGGCGTGGCCAAGGGGCGCGAGTCCGTGACCCTGACCTCTGTCGCGGCGGAGTATGTCGAGGCGGTGCGTTTCCGGCCCGGCGATCACGTCCAGCGCGGCCAGATCCTGATCGAGCTGAAACGCACCGAAGAGGACGCCGGCATCGTTCAGGCCCGTTCGGACCTCAATCTCGCCAAGCTTAACGCCGACCGCAACAACACCCTTGCGTCCAAGGGTGTGGTGACCCAGCAGCAGGCAGACGGCACGCAAGCGGCCTATGACCGGGCCAAGGCGGCGCTGGATGCGGCTGAATCGCGCGCCGGCGACCGGGTGATCCGGGCCCCGTTCGCGGGCCTGATCGGCCTTTCCGACATTGCGCCCGGCGCATTGATCTCGCCCGGCACGGCGATCGCTACTCTGGATGACACCGCGGTCATGCGGGTCGATTTCGACGTTCCCGACCGGTTCCTGTCGCTGATCAAGGAGGGCGGGCGGATCACCGCCACCACCGACGCCTATCCGGGCGAGCAGTACACGGGGCGGATCGCCAAGCTCGACACCCGCATCGACGAGCGCACCCGCACCCTAAAGGCGCGGGCCGAATTCCCGAATCCGGGCGAGCGGCTGAAGCCCGGCATGCTGATGCGCGTCGGCGTCGACCGCGGCACGCGGGAATCGCCGGCCGCGCCGGAATCGGGCGTGCAGTTCACCGGCAACCAGGCCTTCGTTTTCCTGATCGCCTCACGCAACGGCGGAAACTTCGCCGAGCAGCGCAATGTCATTGTCGGCGAGATGCAGGACGGCCTGGTGGAAATACGCGAAGGCCTGGTGGTCTGCGACCGCATCGTCGCCGACGGCCTCAACAAGGTTCAGCCAGGCGCCTCGCTGACGATCGGCGGGGCCGGCGGACGCGGCGGCGGCCGGGGTGGTCCCGGCGGCGCCGGCGCGGCGGGACGCGGTGCGGGCGCAGGTTCGGGACGGGGCGGCGGTGCTCCGGCCTCGGCGTCGGGACAGGGTCGCGGCGGTTCTCCGGAAGCGGCGGCGCAAGGCCGCGGCGGCTCGCCTGATCGGGCCGGCGGACGTTCGGGCGGCAGAGGCGGTCCGGGCGCTGGGCGTGGCGGACCCGGTGGGGGTCGAGGGGGACCCAGTGCCGGACGCAGCGGATCGGCGCCGGTCAACTGCAGCGCGCCGGGCGGTGGCCGTGGTGGTCCTGGCGGCGGGCGTGATGGCGGTCGTGGCGGAGCACCCGGCGGCGGCGCGCCTGGCGGCGCCCGTGACGGAGCGCTTGCCGGTGGCAATTATGGTGGCCGGGGCGGCCGCGCTGGCGGGGGAGCTCCGGCGCGATGACGCTTTCGGACCTTTCGGTTCGCAGACCAGTGTTCGCCGCGGTGCTGGCGATCGCGCTGGTGGTGATCGGCGTGTTTGCATTCCTGCAGCTGACGGTGCGCGAACTGCCCAGTGTCGATCCCCCGCAGGTTTCGATCAGCACCACCTATATCGGCGCCTCGGCCGAAGTCGTTGAAGAGCGCATCACCCAGGTGGTGGAGCGGGCGATCTCCGGCATCCAGGGCATCGACCGGGTCAATTCCTCGTCCCGCGACGGCCGCAGCCAGGTCAACATCCTGTTCAAGCCGAACCGCAAGCTGGAAGAAGCCGCCAACGACGTGCGCGACGCCGTCGGCCGCGTGCAGCGCCAGTTGCCGCTGGGCGTCGATCCGCCGATCACCAACAAGGCCAACGCCGATAGCCAGCCGATCGTGATCCTCAGCCTGACGTCGCCCAAGATGGACCGGCTGCAGCTCACCGACTACGCCAACCGCTATCTCGTCGAACAACTGGCTTCGATCGATGGCGTATCGCAAGTGATGGTCGGCGGCGCCCAGAACTACGCCATGCGCGTCTGGCTCGACCCCGACTCCATGGCCGCGCGAGGCGTTACCGTCGAGGATGTTTCCAGCGCGCTCGCCTCCCAGAACGTCGAGCTACCGGCCGGTACCCTGGAATCGACCTCCAAGGATTTCACCGTGCGGGTGGCGCGCCAGTATTCACGGCCCGAAGATTTCGCCCAGCTGCCGATCACCACCTCGACCGCGGTTTCCGGCTCGGGCGCGCTTTCCAACACCAGCGGCAGCGGCACGCCGACCACCACCGCCACCACGCCGGCGGTGCGCACGGGCGCGGCCTATATCACCCGCCTGGGCGATGTCGCCCGCATCGAGGAAGGCCCGGACGAGCGGCGCCGGTTCACCCACGCGGCCAAGAACGATGGAGTGGGATTCCGCGACCTCGTCAGTTTCCAGATCACCCGCCAGTCCGACGCCAACGACCTGGCCATTTCCAAGGCCGTTGAGAAGGCGGTGAAGGAGATCAACAAGTCCCTGCCCGAGGGGATGGCGCTCGAGGTCTCGGTCGACAATTCGGTGTTTACCTCCGAGGCGATCAAGGAAGTCTGGAAGACCATGGCCATCTCGCTGGGGCTGGTGGCTCTGGTCAACATCATCTTCCTGGGTAGCTGGCGAACGGCGCTGATCCCGACCATCGTCGCGCCGATCTGTATTCTCTCGACCTTCATCGTGCTGGCGGTGTTCGGATTCTCGATCAATCTGCTCACCCTTCTGGCCCTGGTGCTGGCCATCGGTCTGGTGGTCGACGACGCCATCGTCGTGGTCGAAAACATCCAGCGAAGAATCGATGAGGGCGAGCCGCCGCTGGTGGCCGCCGAGCGTGGCGCCAAACAGGTGTTCTTCGCGATCATCGCCGTGACCATGGTGCTGATGGCGGTGTTCGCGCCGATGATGGTGCTGCCGGGCTATACCGGGAAGCTGTTCGTCGAACTGGCCGTAGCGGTTGCCGCCGCCATCGCGTTCTCGGCCCTGCTGGCGCTGTCGATGTCGCCGATGCTGGCGTCCAAGCTGTTGCGTCCTGCCCGCACGCAGGGCGGTTTCGCCCGGCTGGTCGACGACGCCATCGGAGCTCTGCGCCGGTCCTATGTCAGCTCCTTGCGCGCCATGATCGGACGCAAGGCCGTGGCGGCGGGGGTGCTGGTCGTGCTGATCGCTCTGGGCGGCGTGGCGGCGGGCCTGTTCCTGACCCTGCCCAAGGAGCTGGTGCCCAACGAGGACCGCGGCCTGTTGCAGGTGAACGCGCAAGGCCCCGAAGGCGCGGGCTATGACTACACCCTGGGCGTCGCCGGCCAGCTGGAGAAGATTCTGCTGCCCATGGTGCAGGACAAGACCATCGCCCGCGCGGTGGTCAACGCCGGCGGCGGCGGCAGCGGCGGGTTCGGCGGCGGCGGGTTCAACAGCGCCGGCGGGCAGATCGCCATGGCGCCCTGGAACGAGCGCAAGATCACCTCTGACGAGGTCGCCCAGCGCATCAACCGCGAAGGCGCGCAGATCACCGGCGCGCGCGTCAACGCCTCGGTGCAGTCGCCGCTGGGACGCGGCGGCGGGGCGGCGGCCAACAGCTTCCAGATGATTGCCAAGGGCAACGACTACGAAGCGCTGAACACCTGGCTGCAGCCGATGATGGCGGCCCTGCGCGACAACCCGAATTTCGCGCGCATGCGCCTGGACTACGAGCCCACCTCGCCGCGTCTGCTGATCAACATGGACCGTGACAAGGCAGCGTCGCTGGGCATTCCCCCGCGCGCGATCGGCAATGTGCTTTCGACCATGCTGGGGTCAACCCGGGCGACCACCTACATCAAGAACGGCCAGGAGTATGACGTTGTCCTGCAGACGGACCTGGCCAACCGCCGCACCGAACAGGCGCTAGACAGCCTCTATGTCCGCTCAAGCCAGGGGGCCCTGGTGCCGCTGTCGAGCGTGGTCTCCACCCAGATCCGGGGCGATACGCCCAGCCGCAACCACATCGACCGCGTGCGTTCGATCTCGCTGAACGCTGAACTGGCGCCCGGCTTTACCCAGCAACAGGCGATCGATTTCGTGCAGGCCGAGGCCGACAAACAGCCCGGCGGCGTGGTCATCGACTGGGGCAGCGCCACGCGCGACTATCTGCAGGGCCAGGGCGGCGTTGCGCTGGCGTTCGGCGGGGCGCTGGTGCTGGTGTTCCTGGTGCTGGCCGCCCAGTTCGAAAGCTGGATCCACCCGACCGTGATCATCTCCACCGTGCCGATCGCGGCGCTGGGCGGGCTGTTTGCTCTGTTCATGGTCGGATCGAGCCTCAATCTCTACAGCCAGATCGGCCTGATCATCCTGATCGGCATCGCCGCCAAGAACGGCATCCTGATTGTCGAATTCGCCAACCAGAAACGCGATGAAGGCATGACCGTCAACGAAGCGATCCTGGAGTCCGCCTCGGTGCGTCTGCGCCCCATCATCATGACCTCGATCGCCGCGGCCTGCGGGGCCATTCCGCTGGTCCTCTCGCAAGGCCCCGGCGCGGCCAGCCGCTTCACCATCGGCGTCGTCATCTTCGGCGGCTGTCTGTTCGCGACGCTGCTGACGCTCTTCGTGGTGCCGGTGTTCTATTCGATGGTGGCGCGCTTCACGAAATCGCCCGAATGGAGCGCCAAACAGATCGAGGCCTACGAGGAAGAAGAACGCATCGGCGGGCATCTGCCGGCGCCGGCGGAGTAACCTATCAACCGTCATCCCAGCGTTCGCCGGGATGACGGTTTTTGGGGGGGGGTTAGACCTGCGGTCCCCTGACCAGCTTGCCGGGGAGCGCGCCGGTGGCCTGGCCCTCGCGATATATCACCTGGCCTGAGCAAATCGTCGCCACATAGCCGTCGGCGCCTTGCAGGAGGCGTGAGCCGCCGGCGGGCAGGTCGGAGGCCATCAGCGGGGCGTGGAGGGCGAGGCGGTCCATGTCGATGACATTGACGTCGGCCTTGAGGCCAGGGGCAAGGCGGCCGCGATCGTTCAGGGATACGGCGGCGGCGGTGTCGGCGGTCTGGCGTTTGATCAGCCAGGGGATGTCGAGACGCCCGGTGGTCCGGTCGCGGCCCCAGTGGCTCAGCATATAGGTCGGGAAACTGCCGTCGGAGATCAGCCGCACATGGGCGCCGCCGTCGGAGAGGCCCGGCAGGGTGTTGGGCCGGGTCAGCATCTCG
This sequence comes from Caulobacteraceae bacterium, assembly GCA_947475875.1. GTDB lineage: Bacteria > Pseudomonadota > Alphaproteobacteria > Caulobacterales > Caulobacteraceae > UBA5005. The sequence continues at coordinate 54,442 of CANJME010000006.1, forward strand.
CGGCAAACGTCGAGGTTGTGGTCGGCATAGTTGGCGAACGGGGCATAGATGAAGCCGCGCCCTTCGTTCTGCAGCATCAGGTCGAGCGCCACCGCGCCGGGCGCCCGGCCCTCACGTTCGGCGATTGCGGAGATGCGCATTTCGGCGGGCGGTGAATAGTCGGGCGGATCGCCGAACGGGAATATCAGCGGCCACTCGGTGACGCGTTTCTTGTAGCCCCGCTGGGGCGCCTCGATCTCGTCGAGGAGCCGGGCCCGGAAAGCGGGCTCGCGCATTCTGGCGACGCGTTCAGCCAGCGGGAGGTCCTGGATTTCGGCGTAAGCCGGGGTGAAGCTGAACGGGTTGCGGCTGCTCTGCAGGCCAAGCAGCACGCCGATCGGCCGGGGCGCGACCTGGGCGCGCATGGGCAGGCCGTCGTCCACCGCCTGGTCCACGAGGGCCATGATCTCGCGCCAGTGCCCCGGCTGGGTGTGGCGTTGGGCGACCGAGATGGAGAGCGGGCGGCCGGAGATTTCAACCAGCTCGCGCAGCATGGCGAACTCCACCTCGAGCGAGGGGGTGTCGAAGTCCGAGATCACCTGCAACACGCCGGCATTGGCGTCTTTCAGGCCAAGCGCGATGCCTTTCAGCTCCTCGGCGGCGGCGCGCAGGGTGGGGGTGTAGTCGCCGGTGGCGGTGCGGTGGTTCAGCGAGCGGGTGGTGGTGAAGCCGAGGGCTCCGGCGCTAATCGCCTCGGCGGTGAGGACGCGCATGGCCGCGACGTCGTCGGCGGTAGCCTCCTCGCGCCGGACCGCGCGCTCGCCCATGACATAGACCCGCAAAGGCCCGTGCGGCAGCTGGGCGCAAAGGTCGATGTCGCGGGGCCGGCGCTCCAGCACGCCGAGGTAATCGTCGAAACTCTCCCAACGGAAATCCAGGCCCTCGTGCAGGGCCGCGCCGGGGATATCCTCAACGCCTTCCATGAGTTCGATGAGTTTCAGATGGTCGGTGGGCCGCACGGGCGCAAAGCCGACGCCGCAATTGCCCATCACCGCGGTGGTGACGCCGTGCACGCTCGAAGGCGCCAGCCGATCGTCCCACACCGCCTGGCCGTCATAGTGGGTGTGGATGTCGACAAAGCCTGGGGTGACCAGCTTGCCTGTCGCGTCGATCTCCTCACGGCCGGCGGCGTCGATGCGGCCGATGCCGGCGATGCGGCCGCCGGTGATGGCGACATCGCCCTCGAACAGCGGCGCGCCGGTTCCGTCAGCGATCTTGCCGTTGCGGATGACGAGGTCGGGTTGGGGCATTTCTCTCTCCGGCGACCAGAATGGAGCGGGCCGGGAACAAAAGCCATACCCCTCTCCCCGCTCATCCCGGCGAATGCCGGGACCCAGATCCAGTCGCTGGCCGCTGGAGAGCAGTGTTTTCTTCGAAATTATCGGATGCGGAATTCTTTGATCTGGGTCCCGGCATTCGCCGGGATGAGCGGATTTTTTTGAGCTGTTTAACGCGGGAACTTCGGCTTCAACCCCGCCGACGGCCAGCGGACCTTGGCGATGCGGCCGGTGTCGGAGAAGGTCAGCCACGCATCCCGATAGTCCGCTCCGCCGAACGCCAGGTTGGTGGTGAAGCGGTCGGGGAAAGCCAGGAACTCGACGGGGTTTGAGCCGCGGTGCAGGCCGATGCCGCCGGGGCGCAGAAGTGAGCAGACCGCGACCGTGCCGTCGGCCATGACCTTCAGGGAATCAGCGGTGCCGTTCAGCGGCGCCTGGACGCCGTTGTTGGGATAGGTGGTGGTGGCCAGCACGCCCGGCGCGGTGATGTCGAAGCCCAGCAGGTTTCCGCCCATGGAGACGTGCAGCATCTTGCCGTCGGGCGAGACGCCGATGCCGTTGGGCGAGTTCAGATTGGCCCGGGCGATCTTGATGGTCTTGAGGTCGGGCGAGACCCAGTAGATGGCGCCGGTGCCGGCGGCCCGGCCGTATTCGGAGACCCAGAGAGAGCCGTCCGGTCCGAAGACGAGGTCGTCGGGGGCGAGCATCTCCTTGCCTTCGACGGACGAGAACAGGGTGGTGACCGCCTTGGTGCGCGGATCGACGCGCTGAATCTTGCCCGGAACGATGGGCATGGGCGAGGCGCCGCCGAGGGTGGCGCTGCCGTCGGCGCGCGGCGGGGTGAAGCCGAAGCGGTTGCCGTCATTGGCGACATAGAGCGCGCCGTCGGGACCGAAGGCCAGGCCATTGGGGCTGTCGCCCGTTTTGCACCAGAGCTCGACCTTGCCGTCGGGGGTGAGGCGGCTGATCTCGCCCTTGGGGATCTGGACGAAGAGCACCGAGCCATCGCGCATCCACACCGGAGCCTCGGGGAACTGCAGGCCAGTGGCGAGGATGGTCATCGGCAAAGCGGGTTCGACCGGGGCGGCGGGCGCACCGCCTCTGCCGCCGCCGCGGCCGGCGCCGGGGGGGGCGCCCGCGGGGGGTGCGCCGGCTGCGGCGGGAGGGGCGCCAGCCTGGGGCGCGGCCGGGGGCTGGGCGAAGGCGGTTCCGGCGAGGCCCAGGGCGGGCAGGGTCGCGATCAGCTGGCGACGGTTCATTTATCGTTTCCTCTCCAGTACGCGGAAGGTGGTCGCGTACGCGTTCTTCTCGTCGGCCGGGTGGCGTTCGCTTTGCACCTCGGTCCATTGGGTTTCGTCGAAGGGCGGGAAGAACACATCGCCCCCTGACGCAGCGTCAACTTCAGTTAGATAGATGCGCATCGCTTTCGGCAAGGCCAGTTCAAAGAGGGCCTGGCCGCCGATGACGCAGAATTCCTCGACCCCCTCCTCGGCGGCGTGTTCGCGGGCGATCTGCACGGCTTCGGAAAAGGTTTCGACCGGCAGGGCGCCCTTCGGCTCGTACGATCCATCGCGGGTCAGCACGATGTTCATCCGGCCGGGCAGCGGCTTGATCGGCAGGCTTTCCCAGGTCTTGCGCCCCATGATCACCGGCTTGCCGTAGGTGAGCGCCTTGAAGCGCTTGAGATCGTCGGAAAGCCGCCAGGGCAGGGTCCCGTCCTTACCGATTACGCCCTGGCGGTCGCGGGCGACGGGGCCGAGGGTCAGGATGGGGGTTGCCACCTAGACCGCGACCTCGGCCTTGATGTGCGGGTGGGCCTGGTAGGCTTCGAGGCGGAAGTCCTCGTAGTCGAAGCCGAAGATGTCGTCCTTGTCGGCGATGTGCATGACCGGGAACGGATAGGGCGCGCGGGAAAGCTGCTCCTTCGCCTGGTCGACATGGTTCAGATAGAGGTGCGCATCGCCGAAGGTGTGGATGAACTCGCCGGGCTCATAGCCTGTGACTTTCGCCATCATCATCGTCAGCAGGGCGTAGGAGGCGATGTTGAACGGCACGCCCAGGAATGTGTCGGCGCTGCGCTGGTAGAGCTGGCAGGAGAGCTTGCCGTCGGCCACGAAGAACTGGAACAGGCAATGGCAGGGCGGCAGGGCCATGTCGTCGACCTCGGCCGGGTTCCAGGCCGAGACGATGTGGCGGCGGCTGGAGGGGCTGGCTTTGATGGAGCGGACGACATTCGCCATCTGGTCGATCACACGGCCGTCCGGCGCGGCCCAGGAGCGCCACTGCTTGCCATAGACGGGGCCGAGCTCGCCGTTCTCGTCGGCCCATTCGTCCCAGATCCTGACGCCGCGTTCCTGCAGCCAGCGGACATTGGTGTCGCCTTTGAGGAACCAGAGCAGTTCCAGCACGATCGACTTCAGATGCAGCTTCTTGGTGGTCAGCATCGGAAAGCCGGCGGAAAGATCAAAGCGGATCTGCCGGCCGAACACGCCGAGGGTGCCGGTGCCGGTGCGGTCGTCGCGCCGGGCGCCGTTTGCCAGGATATCGGCCAGCAGATCGAGGTACTGCTGCTCAGGATGGGGCTGGGTTTCGGGCTTCAGGGACAGGACGGCGGACATGCGCGCAATGTCGGGGGGAATCGCGGGCGAGGCAAGGGCGCGGCGAATCCGTGCAGGTTAAACCTCGCCCATGACCCGCGAACCTGACTGGATGCCCCGCGCCGAACGCGCCGCCCTATCGCTGAAGGCGGTCACGAGGCGTGCGCGCGGCGCCGGGCATTCTGTCTATGTAATCCTGCTGCGAGACACCCGGCGGGCCGATCCCTGGGGTCTCTATGTCGGGCAGACCTCACGCGATCCGGACCTGCGCTTTGACCAGCACAAGAACGGCTACAAGGCCAGCGGCGCGGCAAAACGGTTCGGCGTGAGGCTTCTGCCCGACCTGACCAGCCATCTCAATCCGTTACGCCGATGGGAAGCCCTGGACCTGGAGGCGGCTCTGGCCGAAGCCCTTCGCGTCGCCGGTGTTCCGTGGGTTGAAGGCGGGCACTGAGGCGCAGGCCCTCAGCCCGAGAATCCCCCGTCATCGAGGAACGCCTGTTCGTCGGCTGTCGTCGCCCGTCCGAGCGCCGCGTTTCGGTGGGGGAAGCGACCGAACCTGGCGATGATGTCTTCGTGGAGCACCGCCCATTTCAGGCCCTCGGGGTCGCCCGCGGCGCTGAACAGAGCGACCGCCCGCTCCTGGTCCTCGGGCGATTCCGAGTGCTCGAACGGCAGGTAGAAGAACTGACGGAGCAGAGGGTCGACCTCGTGATCGAAACCGCGTTCCAGCGAAAGGCGAGCGATACGGCGGGCCAGGGGATCGGTGGCGAAGGCGTGAGCCGTTTTCCGGTAGAGATTGCGCGGGAACTGGTCGAGCAGAATGAGCAGGGCGCAGCAGCCCTCGGCGGAATTCTCCCAGGCCGCATACTCGCCGCGCGCGGCGGCGTGGTGGGTGGGCTCGAACTTCAGCCGGATGGCGTCGTCGAACGCGGCTTTGCGGGTAAACCAGCGCTCCGGCCCGGCGTTCAGCCAGAAGGTCAGCACATCGGCGGGGTGGGCGGGCATGGCGCGAAAAGGGCCTATATAACAGGGATGTTCAAGTTGCGTTCAGTTCCGAAATCGGAGGGTAGGGGCGAAGGGAACTCTAGGCAGGAGTATTTGCTATGAAATCCAGATTCGCGACAACCACTGGCAGTGGGCCTGATGGCCACCACGAGCATGAGCGCGCTCGCGCCGGCGATGGCCCAGCCCGGACGAGGTCAGCCGCCGTCCCGCGATGACCGCGGGCGGGACCAGGACAGCCGGCCGCGCTATGACGCGCAGGCCCAGGCCCAGGCCCAGGCCCAGGCCGAAGCTGACGCCCGGGCGCGGGCAGAGGCCGACGCCAGGGCCAGGGCAGAAGCTGACGCCCGGGCCAGGGCCCAGGCCAACGCGACCTCGACGACCCAGACGCCGCCGCAGGGCCGGGGCGGTCCAGGCGGCCGCGGCGGACAAGGCGCCCCCGGACGGGGTGGCCCGCCGCCCCAGAACCAGCCCCAGAACCAGCCTCAGAACCAGCCGCAGTACCAGGCTCCGCAGACCCAGGGCGGGCGCGATGGCCGGGGTCAGAACTATGGCCCGGGCCGGGGCGGACCCGCGCCCTCCCAGCCGACCAGGGTCCCATCCTGGCAGAACCCGTCGGGCTTCCAGCAGACTCCGCCGCCCAAGCCCCAACCGCAGGATCGCGGCGGCTATTCGGGTCGTGATGGCCGTGACGGCCGCGACGGCCGGGGCGGTGATCAGCGCGGCCCGGGCGGCTATGACGGCCGCGATGGACGCGGCGGGCGTGACGGCCGAGACGGTCGGGATGGCCGGGACTGGAACGGCCGTGACGGGCGTGGCTCCGACTACCGGCCGGCGCCGAACCGCGGCGACCGCGACCGCGGCCGGCCGCGCTATGATCCCAGGCGCTATCCGTTCGAGATCAAGTCCCGTCAGCACTTTTACTGGCGCGGGCCGGTCTATCGCACGCCGCCCGGGTTCTACGTGCAGTTCTGGTCCTACGGCGATTACCTGCCGTGGAACTGGTACACACCGGGCTACTACATCGATAACTGGTGGTGGTACGGCCTCGACTACCCGCCCGCCGGCTTCGAGTGGGTCCGCGTCGGCCGCGACGCCGTCCTGGTCGATGTCTGGTCCGGCCGCATCTACGAAGTGGTCTACGACCTCTTCTGGTAGGTGGCGTCGAACACCTGAGTGAACAGGGAAGCCCCGGCGCGAACCGCCGGGGTTTTTCTTATTGCGACGACCGTCGCGGGCATCTATAGGCGTCGAACCGTACCGTACGGTACGCTGCAATCTGACGGAGAAATCGTGGACGGCTCTTTGGGCCTCGAACGGACAGAACGGCAGGGGGAGGTGCTGGACGCCGCTCTGGCCCTGCTCGTGGAAGGGCGCGAGCGCTTCACCATGGAGAGCGTGGCCCGCCGGGCCAGCTGTTCGAAGGAAACCCTCTACAAGTGGTTCGACGACCGTGACGGCCTGCTGACAGCCGTCGTCCAGTGGCAGGCCTCAAAGGTTCGGCCCGGGGCCTATGACGCGGCGAACCTGACCGCGAGCGCCCTGCGCGCCAGCCTGGAAGACTTCGCGGTCACCTGGCTGGGCGTCGTCTCCGGTCCACCCTCCATCGCCCTGAACCGCGCCGCCGCCGCCCATGCTGGTGGCGGCAAGGCCGAGCTGGGCCAGATCCTGCTGTCGGAAGGCCGTTTCGCCATCGGCGCGCGGGTCAAACCCCTGCTGGAAGCCGCGCGCGAGGCGGGTCTGCTGTCCTTCGACGACAGCGAGACAGCGTTCCGCACCCTGTTTGGCCTGGTGGCGCGCGACGTTCAGATCCGCCTTTTGCTAGGCGACCGGCCCGCCATCGATATCGCCCGCGAAGCGGCCAAAGCCGCCGACCAGTTCCTCACCCTCTACGCCACACCAAAACCCCAGAAAGGACCACACCCATGAAAGTCTATTACGACCGCGACGCCGACCTCGGCCGCATCCTCGACAAGAAAATCGCTATCGTCGGCTATGGCAGCCAGGGCCGGGCCCACGCGCTGAACCTGCACGATTCCGGCGCGAAGAACGTCGCCGTGGCGCTGAAGGCGGGTTCGGCCACCGCCAAAAAGGTCGAAGCCGACGGCCTGAAGGTGATGACCGTCGCCGAAGCCGCCAAGTGGGCGGACCTGCTGATGGTGCTGGCGCCCGACGAGCACCAGCGCGACATCTACAAGAGCGAGATCGCGCCCAATATCCGCGATGGCGCGGCGCTGCTGTTCGCCCACGGCCTCAATGTCCACTTCGGCCTGATCGAGCCGAAGGCATCCGTCGATGTGCTGATGGTCGCCCCCAAGGGCCCCGGCCACACGGTGCGCGGCGAGTACCAGAAGGGCGGCGGCGTGCCCTGCCTGATCGCCATCCACCAGAACGCCACGGGCAATGCGATGGAGCTGGGTCTGGCCTATGCCTCGGCCATCGGCGGCGGCCGCTCGGGCGTGATTGAGACCAACTTCCGCGAAGAGTGCGAGACCGACCTGTTCGGCGAACAGGCGGTGCTGTGCGGCGGTCTGGTTGAGCTGATCCGCGCCGGGTTCGAAACCCTGGTCGAGGCCGGCTACGCGCCGGAAATGGCCTATTTCGAGTGCCTGCACGAGGTGAAGCTGATCGTTGATCTGATCTATGAAGGCGGCATCGCCAATATGAACTACTCGATCTCGAACACGGCCGAATACGGGGAATACGCCACCGGCCCGCGCATCGTCACCGCCGAGACCAAGGCCGAGATGAAGCGCGTGCTGGAAGACATCCAGTCGGGCCGCTTCGTGCGCGAGTTCATGACCGAGAACGCCGCCGGCCAGCCGGTGCTGAAGGCTACCCGCCGCCGACTGGGCGAGCACCAGATCGAGGAAGTCGGCGCCCAGCTGCGCGGCATGATGCCCTGGATCGGCAAGAACAAGCTGGTCGACAAGGCGCGGAACTAGGCTGATGCGCCGGCCCGCAGCCGCTGTTCTGCTTTGTCTGGCGCTCAGCGGCTGTAGCCAGGGTTTTGTCGGCGCGCGCGATTATGCCCGCGTGGCCGACTGCTACGCGGCGTTCTTCTCGGCGCACATGGACGCGCTGGATCCGAGCCTGAGCTTGTCCAATGAGCAAATAAGCCAGGCCGAGCTCATCACCATGCAGGGCGTCAACCGCATGACGCCGTACATCGTTGAGGCCAAGAAGAGCGCCGGCGGCGACCGGAAATTCCTGCAACTGGTGGCGGCCTGGCGAAAGCGGCCCGAGTTCAGCGTCGCCCTGGCTTCAACGCCAAAGGCCAAGGCGATGGTCTATGAGAGCGTGCTGGATGAAGCCGAGGGGTGTCACAAGACCATGGATCGGTGGGGGGTTACCGATGGGGCGAAGAAGGCCGCATCAGCGCCGAAGTAGCCGCAACGACAACAAACGTCGTCATCCTCGGGTTCAGCGAAGCTGAAGCCCGAGCACCCAGCAGCGCTGGTGATGAAGCTGCACATTCACGTTGAGGGCAGGGATGCTGGGTCCTCGGCCTTGCCCACGCGGGCAAACCGAGGGTGACGGACTATTATTGAACTGGATTCTAGCCCTTCGCGGCCGCCAGCGCCTTGAGCGTGCGCACGAACAGGGCCGGCTCGATGGCCATGACGCGGGTTTCCACGGCCTCGGCGGTATCGCCCGGGTAAACGGGCACCCGCTCCTGGGCGACGATTTCTCCGTGGTCGTATTCGCCGTCGACAACGTGGACGGTGGCGCCGCTCTCGATCACTTCGGCGGCGACGACCGCTTCATGCACCTTGCGTCCATACATCCCTTCGCCGCCGAAGTCGGGCAGCAGGGCCGGGTGGATATTGAGGATGCGGCCCGAAAAAGCTTCCAGCACCTTGGGTCCCAATTTCCGCAGATAGCCTGAAAGGATCACCCATTCGGCGCCGGCCGCGTTCAGCGCCGTCAGCGCCCGCTCGTCGGCCGCCTCGCCGTCCGCGCCGACGGTCGGGATGATCAGGTGCTCCAGCCCGTTGGCGGCGGCGAACTCCAGCGCCTTGCAGGGCCGGTTGGCGATCAGCAGCGCTGGCGTAGCCGCGATCTCGCCCGTCCGGCACGCCGCCACAATGGCGCGCATGGAAGAGCCCGAGCCCGAAGCGAAGAAGGCGAGTCGCATGGCGGCTATCCTAGCATGCATCGGGTTCTACACGCCCATGGTTGAGGCGGTGAAAGCAAGGGTAGCGGCTTGAGGCGGAGCTGCCGCGCAATTGCTCACTTAGGGGAAGATCGAGCAATTTTCTGGATCGGCATGGTTGAAATGCGGCGGATTCGTGTTAGTCTAACTGAACAACGTTCATGAACGAGGGCGCCTCCCATGGCCAAGACCCGGTTGCTTTGTTCGTCCATTCTCGTCTCTGCCGCGCTGGCCTTGCCGGCCTTCGCCCAGGAGGAACCGGCCGAGCCGGCCACGGGCGTCGCGCCCCTGGTCATCACCGGCACGCGATTGCAGATCCAGGACTACATCTCGCCCAACCCAACCACCTCGGCGGACGCCCAGCAGATTCAGGCCTCGGGCGACACCAATCTTGGCGACTTCCTCACCGACTACCCGGCCCTGGTGTCATCGATCACCGACCAGCTGGGGGCGGAAACGGCGACGCCCTATTATGTCGGACTGAACCTGCTCGACCTGCGCGGTCTGGGCCTCGACCGAACCCTGGTGCTCGTCAACGGCCGGCGGCACGTGGCGGCTTTTCCGGGAACCTCAGCCGTTGACGTCAACTCCATACCGACCGACCTGGTTGAGCGGGTGGAAATCCTGACCGGCGGCGCCTCGGCGGTCTATGGCGCCGATGGGGTGTCCGGCGTGGTCAATTTCATCCTCAAGGACAACTTCAACGGCGTCTCTGCGCGCGCCCAGCACGGCTGGAGCCAGGACGGCGGCGGCGAGTCCAACTTCATCAGCCTGCTGGCCGGCCGCAATTTCCGCAATGACCAGGTCAACGCGACGTTCGCGGCCGAGTATTCCTCGCGGGCGGATGTGAAGTTCAACGACCGCTACTACACCCGCACCGGGGTGCGCCGGACCCTGTTCGACAACCCCGACGAGGCCGACCTGCCACTCTCCGATCCGGACGCCGATGATCCGACCGTGCCCGATCAGGTCCTGAGCAACAACCTGCGCTACTACGACTCCTCACCGGGCGGCTCGATTTACACGCGCTATACGGACGGCGCGCCGCGGTTTCTGGGCAATGGCGATCCTTTCATCGACGGCATCAATTTCGGCGGCTTCATTTCGATCGGTGGCTCGGGCACCTTGCTCGATGAATACAACGACGACCTGATCCCCGGCGTCGACCGCTGGGCAGCGAACTTCATCGGCCACTACGATGTCAGCCCGACCCTGCGGTTGTTCACCGAGCTCAAATACACGCACTCGACCGGCGATTTCACGGCCCAGCCGTCCTACGACTATGGCCTGCTCATCCCTATCGACAATCCGTTCATTCCGACCACCGCCCGCAACGATGCGCTGAACAATCCGAACGGCTTTGGCGATTTCGTGCTGGTGGCGCGCGACAACATCGACCTGGGGCGCACGGTCTACACCAACACCAACACCAGCCAGCGCCTCGTGCTTGGTCTCGACGCCAGACTTTCCGACACCATCGATTTCGAGGCCTCGTTCGTCCACGGCCGCGCGACCCAGCGGCTGCACTACGACAATGTGCGCATCAACGAGCGGTTCTTCGCGGCCACCGACGTGGTGATGGATCACGGCGTTCCGGTCTGCCGCTCGAACCTCGATCCCGACGACATTCCGTCGGGCGATGTCTTCGCCCAGTTCGGGTTCGACCCGGACACCTTCGGGACGACCTTCACCCCCGGTCCGAACAGCGGCTGTGTGCCCGCCAACGTCTTCGGCGAGGGAAATATCAGCCAGGCGGCGCGCGACTGGATCAATACCGATCTGAACGATGTCGCCACCATCGAACAGAGCGTCCTGACCGCCTATATCACCGGCAATTCCCGCAAATGGTTCACCCTGCCCAATTCCGAGCCGCTCTCATTCGTGCTGGGCGGCGAATATCGCAATGAGAGCAGCGACTATGAGCCCGACGCGCTGCGGATCCTGGCCGATCAGCTGCAGTATCCGCTCACCTTCGCGGGCGAGGCCTCGGTGACCAAGGGCAGTTTCCATGTCGCCGAAGCCTTCGCCGAGTTCTCCGCACCGATCGTCAAGGACAGCAAATTCGCCAAGCTGATCACGGTGCAGGGCGCCTATCGCTATTCGGAATATTCAACCTCGGGCTACACCCAGACCTGGAACGCCGGCGGCCGTTGGCAATTCAACGACAGCGTCACGCTGCGCGCGACCCGAGCCCGCGCCGTGCGGGCCCCGAATATCAGCGATCTCTTCCAGGGACGCTCCCAGACCTTCGAGACCCTGGTCGACCCTTGCAGCCACGAGAACCTGTCAAATACCGACACGCCGGGAACGCGCCTGGCCAACTGCCAGACCGATCTGGTTCCCCTGGGCTACACCGTCGGCCCGACCACCTCCGACTACACCGACAACAGCTCCGAGGCGACGGGCGGCTTTTTGACGGGCAACCCCGCCCTGAAACCGGAAAAGGCCGACACCCAGACCATCGGCCTGGTCATTACACCCACCGGCGTTCCGGGCCTGGCCTTCTCGGTCGACTGGTACAAGGTGAAAATCAGGGATGCGATCACCGCCTTTTCGGCCCAGACCATTGTCGACAACTGCTATGACCTGCCGCGGCCGAACAATTTCTGCGACCTGATCGACCGTCAGGGGGCCTCCGGCCCCTTCCCCGGCCGGCTCTCCGATTTCACCCAGATCCCCGGAAACATCGCCTCGTTCGAGACCAGCGGCGTCGACTTCACCCTGCGCTACGATCTCGATCCGATGCGCTTTGGCGTGCACCGCGACATTGGCAAGTTCCAGATCTCGGTGGTCGGCAATATTCTCGACCGCCTGGCGTTCGAGGAGACCTCGGGCGCTGCGGCCGATCTCGACGATGGGGATTTCAACGCCCCGAACTTCCAGGCGACCCTCGACATCGACTGGACCTGGCACAAGTGGGACGTTAACTACGGCTATGGCTACTTCTCGCGCACCCGCCGGGTCGGCCGCGTCACCCGGGTCAGCAACCCGGATATCCTGGAACACAAGTACTACGACTACAGCGCCCGCCGCGAGCAGGACATCGCCGTCAGCTACAATGTGAACAAAGGCGTCGAGGTCTATGGCGGCATCAACAACTTCACCAACCAGAAGCCTGAGTTCCAGGACTACTACTACCCGGTCAGCCCGCTGGGCCGGTTCTACTATTTTGGCCTCAGGGTGAAGAAGTAGCGGCCTCTGGAAGGATCACGGCCCGCCAGGCCCGATCCTTGACCAGCCAGGCCTGGGCGGCGCTTCGGATATCGGCGCGGGTCAGGTTGGCGGTTTCGGGCAGCGCGCGGGCCATCAGACCGGCCAGGCGCGGGTCGGTCTGTAGGTTCGACAGATGCGCCATCCAGGTTGAGTCGCTGTATTGCGCCCGGGTGAGGAATTCGAGCCGGGGGTTGCGGGCCCGGTTGAATTCGTCGGCCGAGATATCCCGGGCCGCGAGATCCGCCGCCACCTGCTCGATGGCCGCCATGACGGACGCCGCATCCTCGGGCCGAACGGTGATGCGCACCGAGATCAGGCCATAGCCCGGGAAGGTGCGTGAAAACTGCTCGGCCACAGCCGGCGAATAGGTCCGCGCCTGGCGGGTGCGCAGCTCGTCCAGAAGCCGGTTGCCGAGGATGAGGCTGAGGAGGTTGGCGGCTTGCGTCTGGCGGGTGTTGGCCAGGGCGTCCGTCCCTGGCCAGGCGATCACCACCATGGCCTGATCGGCCGGGCCCTTGTGAAAGAGCTGGACAGGTGTGGGCGTCGGAGCCGGAAAGCGCACGGCGCGCAGGCCGGGCGGCTCAGGCGCATCGGGCCGGGCGGGCAGGGCGCCGAAGGTGCGGCTCACCATCTCGATAGCGCGGGCCACATTCACCTCACCGACGATAATCACCTCGATGGGCGAGGTCTCGGCGATCGGACGCATCCAGTCGGCCGCCTCCTCGGGCTTCCACGTCGCCTGCAGGGCGGCGCTCGAATAGACCCAGCGCAGGTCGCCGGAGTGCAGCAGCGCGGGCACGTAACGGGCGTAGATTCCCTCCGGCGTGAACGGGTCGGACCGTTCCTGCTCGACGTTTTCCTTCAGCTGACCGGCCCAGTGATCGGGCCGCCAGGCGTCGGCGACAAAGGGCGCGGCCATGCGCTGCAGTTGCAGCTCCAGCTGATCGGGGGGCGTGGCCAGGGTGGCGCTGTTGGTCAGCTCGAACGCATCATCCGCCTGGCCGGGCATGGCGGCGACCCGTTTGCCGCTCAGGGTTCGGGCAAGCTCGGTTTCGGAGTAACCCTTCAGGCCGCCATCGTAGAACATCAGGAAACCGAAATCGGAGGGTCCGAGGGCGTCGGTGGGCATGGCGAGCCGCCCCCTGCCGAAGCGCACCTTCACCTGCACCTCGTTGCGCGTGTAGCCGGTCGGCTTGATGGTCAGACGCACGTTGTTTTCGAAGCGGATCAGGGTGGCGCCAAGGGCATTATCGGTGCGCCGCTCGGCCACCCGCCCGGCCGGGCCGAAGCTGGTGTAGGTCCAGGGCTTTACCGGCGGCGGAACATAAGCGACGGCGGGCGCTCCTTGCGCCGCCGCCAGCCGGGCAGCCAGCCCTGCCTGGCCGCCCGGCGGCTCGGCCGGTCCATAGTAGAGCATGGCCGACGGCCCGCTCATCCGGGCGCGCAGGGTGGCGTTGACCTCGGACAGCGTCATCGAGCTTGCTGCCCGCTCAAACACCGCCCGGCGGTCGGGCCCGGCGAGATAGACCTGGTCAGCGCCGTCGGTGAGGGCGTCGGCGATCTGGCTGGTGCGCAAGGTCACCTGGCCGATTTCCGTGTCGAGGCTGGCGCGCAGGAAGCCGATGGCGTCCTCCATCTCTTCGCGGGTGATCCCCTGATCGCTGATCTGGCGGCGGGTGCGGACCTGGAAGTCCAGCGCCTCGGGGAGATTGCGGATATGCGAGAGACTGACGAGGTCGCCGCTCGCCACCTGGCCGATGTCGGCGGTCCCGAGGCCGTCGACGATCTCGAAGGGCTGCACGTCGGGCTCGAGCATGCGGCGCAGGCGAAGCCGCATGGCCAGCTGGCCGACCCGCTGCACCCAGCGCTGGCGCTCGCCCGCCGCGCTCACATCGGGGGCCGCGTAGGGATGGAACCACAGCTCTTCCAGCCCGTCGTTCTCGACCCCCGGCAGGGTGACGACGGTGACGGACGGATTGGTCGGCGGCCGGGCGAGGGGGGCGGGGTCGGCGCCGGGCGCACCCCGTCCGCGCCAGCTCATGAAGGCGCGGCGCAGTTTCTGTTCGGCCTGGTCGACATTGATGTCGCCGACGATCACCACCGTCGCCCGCTCTGGCCGGTAGTAGGCGTCGTAGAATTCCCGCACTTTGGCGGCCGTGGCGGCCTGCACGACAGCGGGGCTGCCGCCGGGGCCGCGCGCGAACGGATGGTCGCCCAGCTGCCAGCGCGCCAGGGCTTCGAGCAGATCAAGTTGCGGCGTGCGCTTGGCGCGCAGCTCGGCCAGAACGACATCCCGCTCCGCATCGAGCGTGGCCGGATCGAGGGTCAGTTCCGAGGCGATCTCGCGCAGCATCGATAAGCCGGTGTCGAGGGTGGCCTCATCGTTTTTGGCGAGGTTGAATTTGTAGAAGGTCTGGGCGCCCTCGGTGGCGGCGTTGATGTCGCGGCCGTAGCGCAGGCCCAGCCGCTCCAGGGTCGAGCGCACATCGCCGTCGGGAATACGGTTCGAGCCCCGGAACGCCATGTGTTCGATGAAATGGGCGATGCCGGCCTGGTCGTTGCGCTCGTGCATGGCGCCGCCGTCGATGACCAGCCGGATGGCCACCTGGCCGGCAGGTATGGTGTTCCTGCGGACGGCGTATTTCAGCCCGTTCGGCATCACCCCGAACACCACGATCGGGTCGGGCTTGAGGTCGCTCTTGTCCTGCGCCCAGGGCCGGTGCGGCGCGATCGGCGGCGTGCGGCCGCCTTGCGGAGCGGCAGAGCCCGCCACAAGCAAAAGCCCCACCGCGAGGGCCGCGGCGGCGAGACGATGAAGCCCGGACATGAGCATGGCTATTCGTAACCCGTACAAACGCCACGAAGAAAGGCTACGCCGAAACGGCGGGGTGTCAATCAGCCCTTGGCCTTGTCCATCAGCCCGGCGAACCGTTCGAACAGGTAGAGACTGTCGGTCGGTCCGGGCGAGGCCTCGGGGTGGTGCTGGACCGAAAACACCGGCCGGTCCTTCAGCGCGATGCCGGCGTTGGTGCCGTCGAAGAGAGAGACGTGGGTTTCGGTCACGGGCGCGGGCAAGCTGTCGCGATCGACGGTGAAGCCGTGGTTCATCGAGACGATCTCGACTTTGCCGGTGGTCAGGTCCTGCACCGGGTGGTTGGCGCCATGGTGGCCCTGGTCCATCTTGCGGGTCTTGGCGCCGAGCGCCAGCGCCAGCATCTGGTGGCCGAGGCAGATGCCGAACACCGGTTTGCCGCTCTCGACCAGCTTTTTGATCACCGGCACGGAATAGACCCCCGTCGCGGCCGGGTCGCCCGGGCCGTTGGAGAGCAGGACGCCGTCGGGATTACGCGCCAGGATGTCCTCGGCGGAAGTCGAGGCCGGCACGACGGTGACCTTGGCGCCGATGGAATTGAGTGAGCGCAGGATGTTGCGCTTGATACCGTAATCGATGACCACGACGTCGTATTTTGGCTTGTCGTTTTCACTGTAGCCCCCTGGCCATTCCCACAGGCCTTCGGTGAAGCCGAAGCTCTGGGTGCAGGTGGCGTCTTTGGCGAGGTCCAGGCCCTCCAGCCCGGCCCATTCCGCCGCTTTCGCCTTCAGCGCGGCGAGATCGAACTTGCCGTCCGGGGAATGGGCGATGACGCCGTGCGGCATGCCGTGCTCACGGATCGAGCGGGTGAGCGCCCGGGTATCGACGCCGGAAAGGCCGATGACGCCGCGCCTAGCCATCCAGGTGTCGAGATCAGCTTTGGAGCGCCAGTTGGCGGGGCCGGTGGGAACGTCGCGGAAGATCGCGCCCCGGGCCGCCGTACCGGCCCCGGCCCCGAACTCTTCCAGGTCTTCCAGATTGGTCCCGACATTGCCGACATGGGGGAAGGTGAAGGCGACGATCTGCGCCATGTAGGACGGGTCGGTCAGGATCTCCTGATAACCGGTCATCGCGGTGTTGAAGCAGACCTCACCCACCGCCTCGCCCTCGGCCCCGCAGCCGTTACCCTGCAACACAACGCCATTGGCCAGCACGAGCACCCCAGTGCAGCCGGGCAGCAGGTCGGTCATGGGCGGGGAATCTCCTGGCAGGTCGGGGTGTGGCGATAGTCGCAAAAAAGCGGGCGTGGGGTAACCCCCGCCCGCTTCATCGAAGCGCCTGTAAGTAGGGGCGCTCCAACGACCGGTCAAGCATCACCCATCATCCAGTTCTGCGATGAGGGCCTTCAGTTCGGCAATGTCCCGCGGAGTGAGTTTTCTTTGTTCGGAGAAATGGCTGACCAGCGGTGCGAGCCGTCCATCAAAGAGGCGGCCGAGCAGCCCTTCGCTTTCGGTGGTGACATAGTCGTCGCGAGCCAGAACCGGCGAATAGAGATAGCGCCGTCCGTCCTTCTCGGCCTTGATCGCGCCCTTGTTCAACAGACGGTTGATCAAGGTCTTCACCGTCGCCTCGGTCCAATCGTTCGGCCCGGCGATCTTGGCGGAAATATCTTCGGCGGGCAGGGGTGACTTGACCCACAGGGCCTCCATCACCGCGCTCTCAGCTGGGCTTACTCGCATCGCATACGATCTCCTCAAGATGCCGGGTTACGCTGGTAATCATTTTTGTCAAGCGAGCCAAGAATCGCCGGACGTCACTCGACCCTAAAGCCTCCACAGCTGATTGAGAATTTCCCACAGGTAGAGCGAGGGAAAATCTACGGCCGCAGGTATGAAAAATACGCGCGTGCACTGCCCGCCCGCCTGGAACATAATCAGAACGTGCGCTTCGACGACCGCTTCCTCGACGAGATCAAGAGCCGCCTGCGTCTTTCCGACGTCATCGGGCGGACGGTGAAGCTGCGACGTCAGGGGCGGGAGTTTGCGGGCCTCTCGCCCTTCACCAAGGAAAAGAGCCCCTCGTTCTTCGTCAATGACGACAAGGGTTTCTACCACTGTTTTTCCAGCGGCAAACACGGCGATCTGATCTCGTTTCTGATGGAAACCGAACGCCTCTCATTCCCCGAGGCGGTGGAGCGTCTGGCCAATGAGGCCGGCGTGCCGATGCCGGCGGTCGATCCCAAGGCCATTGAGGAAGACAAAAAACGCCAGGGCCTGTCCGACTGGCTGGATCTTGCCGCCAAATGGTTTGAAGCGGAACTTCGCCGGCCCTCGGGCCGCGAGGCGCGCGACTATCTGACGCGACGGGGCCTGCCGGAAGCCGAATGGGCGAGGTTCGGCGTCGGTCTCGCGCCGGAAGGCCGCACCGCGCTGAAGGACTATCTGATCGCCAAGGGGGCCCGGCCCGCGGAACTCATCGAGGCGGGATTGCTGATCTCGCCGGAAGACGGCGGCGCGCCCTACGACCGGTTCCGCGGCCGGATCATCTTTCCGATCAGCGACGGGCGCGGCCGGATTATCTCGTTCGGCGGCCGGGCGCTCGATCCGCAGGCGCGGGCTAAATATCTGAACGGTCCGGACACGCCGCTCTTCGACAAGGGCCGGGTGCTCTATGGTCTTTCAGAAGCCCGCAAGATCGCCGCCACCGCGCCCGCCGATGCTCATCCGCCGCTGGTGGTGGTCGAAGGCTATATGGACGTCATCGCCTGCCAGCGGGCGAACATCCCCGCCGTCGCGCCCATGGGCACGGCGCTGACCGAAGGCCAGCTGGAGCTGCTCTGGCGCTATCATCCTGAGCCGACGCTCTGTTTCGACGGCGACGGGGCCGGCCAGCGCGCCGCCGGCCGGGCGATCGAGCGCGCCCTGCCGCTGCTCCGGCCCGGCCGCACCCTGAAGTTCGCCATGGTCGAGGGCGGCAAGGACCCGGACGACGTTTTGCGCGACCAGGGCCCGGCGGCGCTGAAGGCGCAGCTGTCGAAAACCGAGCCCTTCGTGGAGCGCCTGTTCAAGACGGCGCTGGAAGAGACCGGCGCGCTGGATACGCCCGAACAGAAGACCGCCTTCAAGGTCCGCCTGCGCAAGCTCGCCTCGACCATCGCCGATACGGAACTCGCGGGCGCCTATCGCGAGGATCTGCTGGCCCGCTACGAAGGGCTCTGGCCCACCGCCCAGCCGGTGTACACGGTGGGCGCCGCGGCCCGCGAGCTTTCCCGCCGCCGTTGGGACGGCAAGAAGAAGGCCCCGATCACCGGCGCCACGGCGCTCGGCAAGGCCGCCGCCCACGCGCTGCATTCATCGCCCAGACCGCTGTCGGCCGCCCTGGCGCTGGCCGCCATCGGCCGTCCCGACATGCTAAATGACAGCCTGGAGCGGGTGGCCCTGTCCGGCTTCGGCGACCAGCATCTGAACCAGATCGCCGGTGAACTGGTTTCCCTCAGCCTCGAAGGCGAGGTGCTCGATGAGGCGTCCGTCCGCCGCCGCCTCGCCGCGCGGGGGATCGACGAGAGTGTGTTCGATCAGCTGGCCCGCGCCGCCGCCCGGGCCCAGGCCGCCTTTATGGCCCCCGACATCTCTCCCGCCGAGGCGCGAGCCCTGTGGACGCGCGCGTTCGACGCCCTGATGGAGCTGGAATCGCTGGAGCGCGCCGTCGAAGCGGCCAAACAGGACGTCGACCGCGACGGGGACTTCGCCACGCTGAAGCGGCTGAAGGCCGATCGGGACCTGCTCTCTAGGGCGATCGGGTCAGGGGAGATCTGGTCCGAAACCGCGCACTGAGCGCCTTTTCGCCCCTCACGCCAAAAAGACGCCCCAGTCCGGCGGGATGCTGCTAAACTCGGTGTCACCCGCACCTTCCCAAATCCGCGGAGCAGCCTTCTGAAGCGAACGCCGATCATCGCGCTTCTCTCGCCTCTCGCCCTGGCGGCCGCGCCCGCGTGGGCTGAACAGGCGGTCGCCCAGCACGTTGAAGCACAACCCCCGCTCTGGAGCCGCGCAGCCACGGAGGCAGAGGTCAAGGCCGCCTTCAAGGACATCGATCCAACCACCCTGCCGCCGGGGCCGGTGACGCTGCGGTGCCGGGTCAAGGACGACGGCACGTTTACCCGCTGCGAGATTGTCTCCCAAACCCCGCTGGGCCGCACGCGGATAACGGTCGCCTCGCTGGAGGGGAAGCCGGTGGCGAGCGACCCGTCGGCAACGTCTTCCGGCCAGGACGATCGGCCAAAGGATACCCAGGGGCGATAGTTTTCCAGTCGGCGTGCCTCATCGAGGCGGCCCCCGCCCCCTTGACTCCAGCCTCCTCCCCCTCCATCTCCCCCCTGTTAACCCCACGTCGTAGCGAGCGAAAACGACGGGCCGCATCGCAATCAGTCGAGCGCGCCCACCAGGTCTCACTTTTCGCCGGCGTACGTGGATAGGAAACAAGGTCGAGGCGGCGGGGGTTGATTATCCGCGGCCCGTCTTTTGCATGACAAAACACCCCATTCGCGGAGCGCGTCCCATCGCCGCACCGCCGACCTGACCGGAGACGACACATTGAGCGAAGCCGCCGCCGAAGCACCTGAAGCCGAAGCCCCCACCCAGGACGGGCCGCTGCTCGACCTCACCGACGCCGGGGTCAAGAAATTCATCAAACAGGCCAAGGCCCGCGGCTACGTCACCATGGACGAGCTGAACAAGGTGCTGCCGAGCGAGGAAGTGACCTCCGAAGCTATTGAAGACACCTTGGCCATGCTCTCGGAAATGGGCGTCAACGTCATCGAATCCGACGAGGAGGCCGAACAGGCCGGCACCGACGTCGCCGCCCGCGAAGAATCGGCCGTCGTCGAGACCCCCAAGGAATCCGCCTATGACCGCACCGACGATCCGGTGCGCATGTACCTGCGCGAAATGGGCTCGGTCGAGCTGCTTTCACGCGAGGGCGAAATCGCCATCGCCAAGCGCATCGAGGCTGGCCGCGACACCATGATCCGGGGCCTCTGCGAATCGGCCCTGACCTTCGAAGCCATCATGGTCTGGCGCGACGAACTCGCCACCGGCCGGGTGCTGCTTCGCGAAGTCATCGACCTGGAACAAACCTACGGGGGCCTGACCGGCACCCTGCCCGGCACCTCCATCCCCGCCCCGCCGGCCGGCGAGGTGGTGCAATCGCCCCCCATGGGCGGGCCCAAGGCGGTGCAGGAAAAGATCCGCGCCAACCGCGAGGACGAGGACGAGGTCGAAAAGGAACGCCGCGAACAGGCTGAACGGGAAGCCGCCGAAGCCGAAGATGAAGAAGACTTTGACGATGGCGCGGGCCCGACGGTTTCGGCCATGGAGTCGGAACTGCGCGAAGGGGTGATGGTCACCCTCGACGCTATCGCCGCTGAATTCGATCATTTCCGCAAGCTGCAGGAAAAGCTGATCTCGCGAAGGCTGGAAGGCCGGGACCTGAAGCCCGCCGAGCGCGCCACCTTCGAGGCCGCGAGCCTGACCATCGTACAGCACCTCAAGACCCTGAAGCTGAACAACAACCGCATCGAGGCCCTGGTCGAACAACTCTATGCGATCAACAAGCGCCTGATCGCGCTGGAAGGCCGCCTGCTGCGGCTGGCCGATTCCTACGGCATTTCGCGCGGTGAGTTCCTGAAGGCCTATTTCGGCCAGGAGCTGGCCCCCAACTGGGGCGAGCAGGTCAAGGCCCTGGGCGTACGCTGGACCAAGTTCACCGAGAACGACGCCGGCCAGATCGCCGAAATCCGCACCGAGATCGCCGCGCTGGCCACCGAGACGGGCGTGGCTATCGACGACTACCGCCGCATCGTCCAGACGGTGCAAAAGGGCGAACGCGAAGCCCGCCAGGCCAAGAAGGAAATGGTTGAGGCCAACCTTCGCCTCGTCATCTCCATCGCCAAGAAATACACCAACCGCGGCCTGCAGTTCCTCGACCTCATTCAGGAAGGCAACATCGGCCTGATGAAGGCGGTGGATAAATTCGAATACCGCCGGGGCTATAAATTCTCGACCTATGCGACCTGGTGGATCCGTCAGGCGATCACCCGCTCGATCGCCGACCAGGCCCGCACCATCCGCATCCCGGTGCACATGATCGAGACGATCAACAAGATCGTGAGAACGTCACGTCAGATGCTGCACGAGATCGGCCGCGAGCCGACGCCGGAAGAACTGGCCGAAAAACTGGCCATGCCGCTCGAAAAGGTCCGCAAGGTCCTCAAGATCGCCAAGGAGCCGATTTCGCTCGAAACCCCGATCGGAGACGAGGAAGACAGCCACCTCGGCGACTTCATCGAGGACAAGAACGCCATCCTGCCGATCGATGCGGCCATCCAGTCGAACCTGCGCGAGACCACCACCCGCGTGCTGGCGTCCCTGACGCCGCGCGAGGAACGCGTGCTGCGCATGCGCTTTGGCATCGGCATGAACACCGACCACACCCTGGAAGAAGTCGGCCAGCAGTTCTCGGTCACCCGCGAACGGATCCGTCAGATCGAGGCGAAGGCGCTGCGGAAGCTCAAGCACCCGAGCCGGTCGCGGAAACTGCGGTCGTTCCTGGATAGCTAAAAACCCGTCACCCTCGCGCTCGTCGCGAGGGCCTGATGCGCCCAACGCTCATTGCCGGTTCTACGCGCTCGAACACCGTGCGCGTTCCACGTTCGGCCCTCGCGACGAGCGCGAGGGTGACGGCGGGGGGAGGTCATGATTAGGTTGGTCACAAGGGAGGAACCACCGCATGCGACCGCTGCCGCGCTCTGAAACCGCACCTGGACCGCCGCTGACCTGGCAGGTTGGCGACGTGAAGATCACCCGCATCGTCGAGATGGAAACCGTCGGCGGCACCCGCTTCCTGCTGGCGGAAGCCACCTATGAGGCCATCCAGCAGATCCCCTGGCTGATCCCGCATTTCGCCGAGCCCGGCGGCAAGCTGAAGATGAGCATCCACGCCCTGGTGGTCGAGGCCTCGGGCAAGCGAATCATCGTCGACACCTGCATCGGCAACGACAAGCCGCGCACCATGGAGCCGTGGAGCCGTCTGCAGACACCGTTCCTCGACGATCTGAAAGCCGCCGGCTTTGATCCTCTGACCATCGACACCGTGCTCTGCACCCACCTGCACGTCGATCACGTAGGCTGGAACACCATGCTGGTGGACGGACAGTGGGTCCCGACTTTCCCCAACGCCCGCTACCTGATCGGCCGGGCGGAATATGAGTACTGGCGGGGCGAAGCGGCTGGCGAGGACCCTGCAACCTCACCCTTCCACGACAGCGTCAAACCCGTGTGGGACGCCGGGCTCGTCGACCTGGTCGAAACCGACCACCGGGTCTGCGACGAAATCAGCCTCGTGCCGACCCTCGGCCACACGCCCGGCCACGTCTCGATCCGCATTTCATCGAAAGGCGAGGAAGCGCTGATCACCGGCGACTTCACCCACCACCCCTGCCAGCTCGCCCATCCCGAATGGGCGCCGCCGGTCGACTATGACCAGGAAGCCTCCACCGCCACCCGCCGGCGCATGTACGGCCAGCTCGCCGGCTCAGACGTGCTGGTCATCGGCACCCACTTCGCCGCCCCTTGCGCCGGACACGTGGTGGCGGATGGGGACGTCTGGCGTCTGAAGGTTTAGGGGGATTTCACCCCCTCTCCTGCGTCATTCCGCCCCGAAAAAATCCTCCGTGCCCGACCCTGCTTGGCAAGTTTGGGGATAGCGCGTATGCACCCGCCGATGTTAAGCCCCGGACAAGCGAATCCGGGCCAAGATTCTATGAGGGCGTCGATTATGGGGATGCGAAGGCTGGCGGGCGGAATTGCCCAATGGGCCTCGACGGGAGCCTTGGGGGCGGCCGTCGCCCTGAGTGCCGCAGGTGGCGCGTTGGCCGAGGATCTACTGGGGCAGCCGACCCCGGACGCGATTCACCTGCAGCGCAGCGGCTCGGTGATGCGCGACAAGGTCGAGCATTTTCACAACTGGCTGCTCATGCCGATCATCACCGGCATTTGCGTGTTTGTGCTGGCCCTTCTGCTGATCTGCATTGTCCGCTTCAACCGCAAGGCCAATCCAACCCCGGCCAAGTGGAGCCACAACACCCTTATCGAGGTGATCTGGACCATCGTTCCGGTTGGTATCCTGATGGTCATCGCCATCTTCTCGTTCGGCCTGCTGGCAGATTTCCACCACATGCCCAAGCCGGACATCACCGTGAAGGCGACCGGCCACCAGTGGCGCTGGTCCTACGAGTATCCCGACCAGGAAATTGCTGAATACGACTCCAACCTGCTGCCGGAAGCCGAGGCCAGGAAGGCGGGAAAACCCTTCAAGCTGGCGGCGACCGAACCGCTGGTCGTTCCGGTGAACGCCACAGTGCGGGTGCTGACCACTGGCGAAGACGTCATCCACGCCTTTGCCGTGCCGGCCTTCGGCATCATCATCGACGCCATTCCGGGCCGCATGAACGAAACCTGGTTCAAGCCGCGCGAGATCGGCACCTACTACGGCTCGTGCCGCGAACTGTGCGGCATCGACCACGCCTTCATGCCGATTGAGATTCACGTGGTCAGCCAGGCCGACTTTGACGCCTGGACCCTGACCAAGGGCGGCAAGACCGCCGCCATGCGCGCCGAGGCCGCAGCCGCTGAGGCCGCCGCCAAGGCCGTCGCTGACGCGGCAGCCAAGGAAAAGGCGGACGCTGACAAGGTCGCCGCCTCCGCCGCCGCTGCTCCGGCCGAAGGGGCCGCGCCCAAGGCGGGCGCTGCTACGGTGGCCGCGGCCACACCCGCACCTGCACCCAAGGGGGCCACCGCCGCGCCGGCGCCGGCCGCCAAGAAGTAGACGAGAGTAAGACCATGGCCACCGCCGCTAACGCACACGCTGATCACCACGACGATCACGATCACAAGCCGGGGTTCTTCGTCCGCTGGTTCTTCTCGACGAACCACAAGGACATCGGCACGCTCTACATCCTGTTCGCCATCATGGCGGGCCTCGTCGGCGGCGCCCTTTCGGGCCTGATCCGCTGGGAGCTCTATGAGCCCGGGATCCAGGTCTTCACGCCCGACTCGTGGATCGCTCACACCTTCCTCGGGCAAATCGTCGAGTTCTCCAAGCACGGGTACAATGTGGTGGTCACGGGCCACGCTCTGATCATGATCTTCTTCATGGTCATGCCCGCCATGATCGGCGGGTTCGGCAACTGGTTTGTGCCGCTGATGATCGGCGCGCCGGACATGGCCTTCCCGCGGATGAACAATATTTCGTTCTGGCTGCTGGTCGCGGCCTGGATCCTGCTGATCGCCTCGCTGTTCACCGATGGCGGGCCCGGCAGGGGTTTCGGCGGTGGCTGGACGCTTTATCCGCCGCTCTCGACCACGGGCCACACCGGCCCGGCCATGAACCTTGCCATCTTCTCGGTCCACCTTGCGGGCGCAAGCTCGATCCTGGGCGCCATCAACTTCATCACCACCATCTTCAACATGCGCGCGCCCGGCATGACCATGCACCGCATGCCGCTGTTCGTGTGGTCGATCCTGATCACCGTGTGGCTGCTGCTGCTCTCGCTGCCGGTGCTGGCCGCGGCGATCACCATGTTGCTCACCGACCGCAACTTCCACACCCACTTCTTCGATCCCGCCGGCGGCGGCGATCCGGTGATGTTCCAGCACCTGTTCTGGTTCTTCGGTCACCCGGAAGTGTACATCCTGATCCTGCCGGGCTTCGGCATGATCAGCCACATCGTCTCGACCTTTAGCAGGAAGCCCGTGTTCGGCTATCTCGCCATGGCCTACGCCATGGTCGCCATCGGCTTCGTCGGCTTTGTCGTGTGGGCCCACCACATGTACGCGGTGGGCATGCCGCTCAATCTGCAGGGCTACTTCGTGGCGGCCACCATGGTCATCGCGGTGCCCACAGGGGTGAAGGTCTTTTCCTGGATCGCCACCATGTGGGGCGGCTCCATCGACTTCAAGACACCCATGCTTTGGGCCGTCGGCTTCATCTTTTTGTTCACGGTTGGCGGCGTCACCGGCGTGGTTCTGGCCAATGCGCCCTTCGACTATTCGGTGCACGATACCTACTACGTCGTCGCCCACTTCCATTATGTGCTGAGCCTCGGCGCAGTGTTCTCCATCTTCGCGGGCTTCTACTACTGGTTCGAAAAGATGTGGGGCGTGAAGTACAACGAGTTCCTCGGCGCGGCCCACTTCTGGGTCATGTTCATCGGCGTGAACCTGGTGTTCTTCCCGCAGCACTTCCTGGGGCTGCAGGGCATGGCCCGGCGCTATGTCGACTACGAGGACGCCTTCGCGCTGTGGAACAAGGTCTCGTCGTTCGGCTACGCCATCACGCTCGCGGGCGTGGGCATCTTCCTGCTGGTGCTGATTGAGGCCGCCGTGCGCCGCCGCAAGGCCGAGGCCAATCCGTGGGGCGAAGGCGCCACCACTCTGGAATGGACCCTGCCTTCGCCGCCGCCGTTCCACCAGTTCAACGACCTGCCGGTCATCAAGGCCGACGACCACCACTAGGACTCGTCAAAGGGTTGAAATCAGGAATGCTCCTCCGCAAGGGGGAGCATTTTTGTTTGGGGCCGCCCCGCGCCCATTTGCCCCTTCGACTCGGGCCCCCTTTCCGCTAGACACCCCGCCATGATCGAGGCCTCCGCCCCCGTGCGACCCGCCGCCCGCTGGCAGGACTATGTTCAGCTCCTGAAGCCGCGGGTCATGTCGCTGGTGGTGTTCACCGGCCTGACGGGTCTCGTCTGCGCCGGAAAGCCGATCAGCCCGCTGCTGGGCGTCGTGGCCGTCTTCTGTATCGCTGTCGGCGCCGGCGCCTCGGCCGCCTTCAACATGTGGTTCGACGCCGACATCGACGCCAAGATGAAGCGCACCCGGGCGCGGCCCATTCCGGCCGGCCGGGTGCAGGGCGCCGACGCCCTGGGCCTTGGCATCACCCTCACCCTGCTGTCGTGCCTGACCATGTACCTGGCGGTCGGATGGCTGGCGGCGTCCTTGCTCGCCTTCACCATCTTCTTCTACGCCGTGGTCTATACGATGTGGCTGAAGCGCTCGACGCCGCAGAACATCGTCATCGGGGGGCTGGCCGGCGCACTGCCGCCGGTGATCGGATGGGCGGCGGCCAGCCACACCGCGCCGCTGAATGCCTGGCTGCTCTGCCTGATCATCTTCATGTGGACCCCGCCGCACTTCTGGGCCCTGTCGCTCTACACCAGCGCGGACTACGGCAAGGCGGGCGTGCCCATGGGCCCGGTGGTCTGGGGGGCGGGCAAGACCCGCGCCCACATTCTCGTCTACAGCCTGCTGCTCATTCCCGTCTGTCAGCTGCCGCTGTTCACTGGCCTTGGCGGCATGATCTATGCGGCGGTCTCGGCCCCGGGCGGCCTGGTCTTCCTGCTGCTCGCCTGGCGGCTCTGGCGCTCGAAGGCGGGCGACGGCGGGGCTGTCGGCGAGGACGGCCTTTATGAGGTCAAGGCCGGCTCCAAGGACGCGCGCAATCTCTTCGCTTATTCGATTCTCTATCTGACCGGCCTCTTTGCCGCCCTTCTTGCCGAGCATCTGATCGGCCTTGCCCCGGGGATCCCCTTTTGAAACCGCCGCTCGACGAAGAAACCCGCGCCCGCAACCGCCGAAGCCTGGTGATCGCCCTGGGCCTCGCAGCCTTCGTGGTGCTGGTGTTTGTGATCACCCTGACCCGACTGGGCGGCGAAGTTGCCAACCGACCGCTCTAAACCGCGCATCAGCAACGGCAGGCTCGCTACGCTGTGCCTGGGGGTGTTCGTCGCCATGATCGGGGCGGGATTCGCCGCCGTGCCGCTTTATCGCGCCTTCTGTCAGGCGACAGGGTTCGACGGCACCATCAGCCGCACGGCAGCGGCCGGAGCGCCCAACCGCATTCTCAACAAGACCGTCACGGTCCGCTTTGACACCAACACCCGCGACGTACCCTGGGTTTTCACGCCGGAGGACGTCAGCCAGACGGTGCGCATTGGCGAGACGCGCCTCACCCATTTCAAGGTGACCAACACCAGCAATCAGGCGGTCAGCGGCCAGGCGAACTTTAACATCCTGCCCGAGACGGCCGGGGCCTATTTCAAAAAGCTGCAGTGTTTCTGTTTTCAGGAGCAGACTCTCGCCGCCGGCGAAACCCGCGAATTCGCCGTAGTCTATTTCGTCGATCCAAAGTTCGATTCCGACCCGGAGACGCGCGGCATGCCAGAATTGACGCTCTCCTACACCTTCTATCCGTCCGCGGGCGGCGAGATACAGCTTCCGACTGTCGCTGCGGCGTCCAGACCCCTTGGCGAAGGGGCAAAAGCAGGGTTATAGGCTCTCACAAACGAGTCTTGAGACGCGGCCGGGAAACCAGCCGCCCTTTGGGGGTTACCGACGTATGGCCGCTGGCGTTCATCACGATTATCACCTGGTCAATCCGAGCCCCTGGCCGCTGATTGGCTCGCTCGCCGCCGTGGTGCTGACCGTCGGCATGGTCATCGGCATGAGCGGCCTCTGGGGCTTTGAGAAGGGCAACTATGCGGTCGCCATCGCCGGCGGCGTCGGCGTGCTCGTGACCATGGCCGGCTGGTGGTTCCAGGTCGTCAAGGAAGCCAATCAGGGCGATCACACGCCGGTGGTTTCCATCGGCCTGCGCTACGGCATGATCCTGTTCATCGTCTCCGAAGTGATGTTCTTCGTCGGCTGGTTCTGGATGTTCTTCGAGATGGCGCTGTTCCACGGCCATCGCACCCTGACGCCTGAAAGCGTCGAGGGCGTCGCCGCCGCCTGGCAGAACTGGCCGCCGCAGGGCGTCGAGGCCGTGCCGGCGTTCGAGCTGCCGCTGGTCAACACCCTCACCTTGCTGCTCTCCGGCACCACCGTGACCTGGGCCCACCACGCCCTGCAGGTCGGCGATCGCAAGTCGGCCAAGTTCGGCCTCGTGCTGACCATCATCCTCGGGGTCCTGTTCACCTCGATCCAGGCCTACGAGTACAACCACATCCTCGAACACAAGCTGTTCTTCAGCGAAGAGTCGGCGGGCGCCGGCCTCTATGGCTCGGCCTTCTTCATGGCCACCGGCTTCCACGGCTTCCACGTGCTGATCGGAACCATCTTCCTGATCATCTGCCTCGCCCGCCTCCTGGCTGGCGGCTTCACGCCCAAGCAGCACTTCGGCTTCGAAGCGGCGGCCTGGTACTGGCACTTCGTCGACGTGGTTTGGCTGTTCCTGTTCGCCTTCATCTACGTGATCTTCGGGGCCGGCTGGGGCAAGTGACCGGGCCATGAAGGCCGGGCCCATTATCGCCGGGCTCGCCTGCCGGTGCCCGGCTTGCGGCAAGGGCTCTTTGTTCAAGAGTTATCTGAAGCTCGCAGAGGCCTGCGGGACCTGTGGCTTTGACCTGAAAAAAGCCGATCCCGGCGATGGCGCGGCGGTGTTCGTGCTGCTGATCGTGGGTGGGATCGTCGCTTTTCTGGCCCTCTACAGCGTGCTGGCGTTCTCCTGGCCGATCTGGGTTCATCTGGTGCTCTGGCTGCCGCTGACGGTCATCCTCGGCCTGGGGCTCGCGCCGGTGTTCAAGAGCTTGCTGATCACCGCCCAGTTCCACTTCAAGGCCAGCGAGGCCCGCAACAGCGATGTCGGCGATGGCTAAGCGTTTTCCCTGGGGCCTGACGATCACCACGGTGGTCGCCTTCGCGATCCTGGTCTCGCTGGGGGTCTGGCAGCTCTATCGCCTGCAATGGAAGGAAGGCGTGCTGGCCCAGCGCGCGGCGCTGGAGCATGCGCCCGCCCGGCCGCTGGCCGAGGTGCTGGCCTCGTCCAGCGATGTTGCCGCGCTGGATATGGTGCGCGTGACTCTGCAGTGTCCGGGCCTTGCCAGCGCGCCCACCGAGCGGCTCTACAGCCTGGCCGACGGCAAGGTTGTCAACCGGCTGATCTCGCTCTGCCGGCTGGATCACCAGCCCTATGCCGCCATCCTGGTCGACCGCGGCCGCGTTCCCCAGGAGATCACCGCCCCGCCCGTCATCGATCCGGCGGACCAGGCGCCGGTCACCATCACGGGCGTTGTGCGCAAGGAGCCCCGGCCCAATTTCATTACCCGGCTGATCACCCCGAAAACGCCGCCGCCCGCCCCCGGCAAGACCAGGCTGTGGATGACCTATGACCTTCCCGCTATCGGCGCCGCGCTGGGCTCGCTCAACGCCGCCCCGATCTTCGTCGCCGCCGAGACCTCGTCTAACCCCGATTGGGCGCAGCTGACCCCCGGCCTGTCCACCGAACCCATCCCCAACAACCACCTGCAGTACGCCTTCACCTGGTTCGGCCTTGCGATGGTCCTGCTCTTTATCTATGCCGCCATGCTCCGGAAGCGGCTGAACCAACCATGAAGTACATCTCCACGCGCGGCGAAGCCCAGGCGATCGGATTCCTGGATGCGGTGCTGGTCGGCCTGGCGCCGGACGGCGGGCTATTCGTGCCGCGCGAGTGGCCGTCCTTCTCGCCCGCTGAAATCGCGGGGTTCGCCAACCGCCCCTACGCCGAGGTCGCCGCCAGCGTCATCGGCCGGTTCGCGGGCGATGCGGTGGGCGCGGACGCCATGGCCGAGATGTGCGCCGACGCCTATTCGACCTTTAGTCACGCTTCGGTCACTCCGCTGAAACAGCTCTATCCGGACCTTTGGCTGCTTGAATTGTTCCACGGACCGACGCTGGCCTTCAAGGACGTGGCGATGCAGCTGCTCGCCCGGCTCTACGACCATGTGCTGCAGCGCCAGCGGCGCACCATCACCATCGTCTGCGCCACCTCGGGCGATACCGGCGGCGCGGCCGTCGGCGCCTTCAAGGGCTCGCAGAACGTGCGCCTCGTCGTGCTCTTCCCGCATGGCCGCATCAGCGAGGTCCAGCGGCGGTTCATGACCACGGCGAGCGAGGCCAATGTCCGCACGGTCGCCGTCGACGGCACCTTCGACGATTGTCAGACCATCCTGAAGAACCTCTTCCAGGATTCCGTCTTCAGCCGCGCCGTCGACCTTTCCGGCGTCAACTCGATCAACTGGGCCCGCATCGCCGCCCAGTGCGTCTATTACTTCACCTCGGCCGCGGCCCTGGGCGCGCCACAGCGCTCCATGCGTTATTGCGTGCCGACGGGGAATTTCGGCGACGCCTACGCGGCCTATGTCGCCAAGCGGTTGGGCCTGCCGATCGACGAGATCATCGTCGCCACCAATTCCAACGACATCATGGCCCGGGCCCTGAACGACGGCCGCTACGCGCGCGGAAGCGTCTCGGCCAATATGAGCCCGGCCATGGACATCCAGATCGCTTCGAACTTCGAGCGTCTCTATTTCGAGGCCGTGGAGCGCGAATCCACGGAAACCAGCCGCGCCTTCAAGGCCTTCGCCGAGGCCGGCCGCCTCGATATTCCGCCTGCGGCGCAGAACGCCATGAAGGGCCTGTTTTCCGCCCACGCGGTCAGCGAGGACGAAACCGCGCGGACCATCCTCGCCACCCTCAATGACACCGGCGAGGTGATCGACCCGCACACCGCCGTCGCCGTCGCTGCCGCCCGCCGGTCCGGCAAGGCTGGCGGTGTCCCGCTCATCGCCCTTTCGACCGCCCATCCGGCCAAGTTCCCCGAAGCCGTCCGCGCCATGGCCCGCATCGAGCCGCCCGTTCCGGCGGTGGTTCAGGCCCAGGCGAAACTGCCCGAGCGCATCGATCGCCTGCCGGCCGACGCCGAGGCCGTGAAGGCCTATGTCCGCCAGTTCGCGGGCGTCTGATTGGCCCGCCTGCATCGACTTTCAAACGGTGTGCGGGTCATCTGCGATCCGCTTCCCGGCTTCGAGACCCTGGCTCTCTCCGTCGTCATCGGCCGCGGCTCGCGCTGGGAGACGAAAGCCCACTCCGGCTGGGCGCACCTCTTGGAACACATGGTGTTCAAGGGCGCGGGCGACCGCTCGGCCCGCGACATCGTTGAGGTCATCGAGGCGGCCGGGGGCAATATCAACGCCGCGACCGGGTATGAACGCACCAGCTATCAGGTGCGGGCGCTGAAAGGCGGCCTTGGCCTCGGCATGGCGGTTATCGCCGACCTGGTTCGTCGCCCGACGCTCGACGCTGCCGAGCTTGAACGGGAAAAGGGCGTCATCGCCCAGGAAATCGCCGAGGCCGCCGACGCGCCTGACGACCTCGTCTTCGACCTCGCCCAGACCGCCGCCTTCGGCGACACCGCGCTCGGCCGGCCGATCCTCGGCACGCCGGAGACCCTGGCCCCCGCTACGCCCGCCAGCGTCGCAGCCTTTCGCAGCCTGCTCTACGCGCCCGACCGCATCGTCATCAGCGCCGCCGGAGCGGTCGACGAGGACGAGCTGTTGGCGGAGGCTGAACGGCATTTCGGTGATGATCGCGCGAGCGGCGTGGAGCAGACCGCGCCCGATGCCGGCGCCTTTAGCGGCGGGGTTCAGAAAAAGACCGCGCGGCTGGAACAGGCCAACCTCGTTTTCATGCTGCCGGCCTGCGATTCGAAGGATCCGGCTTATTTCGCGACCCGCCTCTTTGCCGAGGCCCTGGGCGGCGGCATGACCTCGCGACTCTTTCAGGAAGTGCGTGAGAAACAGGGGCTGGTCTACGCCATAGACGCCTTCGTCGAATCCTACGCCGATGTCGGCGTGATGGGCATTTTCGCAGGGTGTGCGGCGGGCGATGCGGCCAAGGCCGCGCGGGTCAGCGCCCAGCAGGTCGCGGCGCTCAGCTCTGCGCCCCAGGCCGATGAGCTGGCCAGAGCCAAGGCCCAGTTGAAGGGCGGCCTGTTCATGGCCCGGGAATCGGCGCTGGCGAGGGCTGAACAGTCAGCAGGCCAGGTCTTGCTCTTTGACCGTCTGATCCCGCCCGCCGAACTGGCTGAGCGGGTTGACGCCGTCAGCCTGTACGATCTGCGCAAGGTCGGCGAGCGGGCGCTGTCGTCCGGCTTTTCGGCTCGCACCGTGCTCGGTCCCGCCGCCGCCGGCCCTGCCGCCGAGGCGTTTGTCGCGGGGCTATCCCAGTGAGCTTCGATACCGACGCGGTGGTGGTGGGGGCAGGGGCCGTGGGCCTGGCCTGCGCCCGGGTACTGGCCGGGCGCGGGCTTTCGGTGATCGTGCTGGAAAAGGAAACCCACATCGGCCAGGGCGTTTCCTCGCGCAATTCCGAGGTGGTGCACGGCGGGCTCTACTATCCGACCGGCACGCTCCGGGCCAGGCTGTGCGTGCAGGGCCGGCGGATTCTCTATCCGTTCCTCGAGGCCCACCACGTGCCGTTCAACAAGTGCGGCAAGCTGGTGGTGGCGACCGACGCCAGCGAAATCCCCGGCATCGAGGCCATTCTCAAACAGGCCCGCGTCAACGACGTCGAGGGGATGGCGGAACTAACCGGCGCGCAGGCCAGGGCGATGGAGCCGGGCCTTAGGTGTGAGATCGCACTGCTTTCGCCCGAGAGCGGCGTCTTCGACAGCCACGGCTATATGCTGGCGTTGCAGGGCGAGATCGAGGATGCGGGCGGCGCCGTGGTGCTCGCAACGCCATTCGAAGGCGCCGAGCCCCTTGCGGGCGGCGGCTTTTCGGTGCGGGCGGGCGGCGCAGAGCCCACGAGCCTTACCGCCGCACGCCTGGTCATCGCCGCCTCGCTGGACGCGCAGACCTGTGTGGCCCTGATCGAGGGCTATCCGGCGGGTGAAATCCCCAAACTGCACTACGGCAAGGGTGTCTATTTCACCCTCAACATGAAGGCGCCGTTCAGCCACTTGATCTATCCGCCGCCGATCCCCGGCGCGCTCGGCACCCACTATCGGCGCGATCTCGGCGGCCAGGCGCACTTCGGGCCTGATCTGCAGTTCGTGGACACGCTCGATTATTCGGTGGATCCGGCCAGGGCCGCCTCGTTCTACGAAAAGGTCCGCAAGTTCTGGCCCGGCCTGCCCGACGGGGCCCTCGTCCCTGACTACGCCGGCATCCGCCCCAAGATTCACGGCCCCGGCGAGCCGCACCCGGACTTCCGCATCGACGGGGTGGAGATGCACGGCCTTGAAGGCCTGGTCGCCATGTTCGGCATCGAAAGCCCGGGGCTGACGTCATCGCTGGCCATCGGCGAGATGGTGGCGGGGATGTTGCCGTGAGCGTCGCGTGAAATTCTTCCTTGCGGCGCGCCGCGCTTGAAGCCGCAAGACCCTTTCCCTATAACCCCGCGACCCCAAGGTTAGGCTGGGTAGCTCAGATGGTTAGAGCGGTGGATTCATAACCCACAGGTCGGCAGTTCGATCCTGCCCCCAGCCACCAATTTCCTAGAGCGTTCTAAGCTGCCGCGGCCTGGCCCGAGGCTTCGCCGCCTGACAGGCACGCGTTCATGGCCGCCAGCAGGGCTTCGGGCTTGATCGGCTTTTCGACGACGCTCGACATGCCGCTGGCGATGTATTTCTTGGCGTCGTCAGGATCGGCGTTGGCGGTAAGCGCGATGATCGGCACGCAGCCTCTGGCGCCGGTCATGGCGCGGATGGCCCTGGTGGCCTCGACGCCATCCATGCGCGGCATCTTGATGTCCATCAGGATCAGATCGAAACGGCCCGAGCCGGCCGCTTCCACGGCCTCGACGCCGTCTTCGGCGCTTTCCGAGGTGCAGTCGAACATTTCGCAGAGAGCCTCGGCGACCATGCGGTTGGTGGCGTTGTCGTCGACGACCAGCACGTGGGCGGTGCGGGAGGCGCGGCCGACTTCGTCGTCTTCGCTCTCGCTCATCGCTTCCTGGGTCATGAAGGCGAAACTGATGGTCACGCCGGCGCCGGCGTTGCCCTTGGCGGTGATTCCCCCGCCCATGGCCATGATCAACTGGCGGCAGAGCGCCAGATTGGCCCCATCGGCGCTGTCGCAGCCGTTTTCAAACAGGGCTTCGAGGCGATCGTCGGCCAGGCGGGCGCCGGAATCGCGGACGTGGCCCTCGATGATGATATTGGCGCCTTCGCGCCGTGCGTGCAGCTGGGCTTCGACGCCGCCCCGTCGGGTCGCGGCCAGGGCCCGGGTGATCAGGTGATTGAACACCTGCCGCAACCTCGGCGCATCGGCCTCGGCGGTGATGTCCGGTCCGTCATAGGAGATCGACAGGGCGACGTTGCTTTGCTCGACCTGCGCGGCCCAGGCTTCCTGGACCTCGTCCATCAGCGAGCGCAGCTCGACCGGCTTGTGCTCCAGTTCCAGTTCGCCGCCCTTGGCGCGGACAAGATCGCTGGCGTCGGCCAGGGTGCGCATCAGCGCCTGACAGTGTTCGTCCAGGGTGCGGACATAGGCCTGCGCGTCCGGTGTCAACGGCTGGCGGCGCAAGAGTTCGGTGACCGCCATCATGCCCTCGAGCGGGCGGCGAATCTGCTGGCTGACGGTGTCGAAAAAGCGCACCCGCTCATCGCCTTGGCTGGCGGGCGAGGACTTCTTGTCGGCGTTCCGCGAAGTACGGGCATGATCTGTCATAAGGGGCTTTGCTTTACGCCTGTCACGCTCACTAGCACTGAAAGTCGCACGCTTAGCTTGCGGATACGTTAAGCGTGTATAGCCCCCATTTTGGGTTGGGTTGCCCAAGACCCGCTAAGTTGCGAGACGGACGCGCATGAATAGAGCCCATACGCCGGCCACAGCGGCCCTGGTGCTGTTTTCCGGGGGTCAGGATTCGGCGACGTGCCTGGCCTGGGCCCTGTCGCGTTATCCATGTGTCGAGACGGTGGGCTTCGATTATGGCCAGCGTCATGCGGTCGAACTTGAGGCGCGGCAGACGGTGCGGCAGGCGATCGCTCTGGCGTTTCCCGACTGGCGCGGCAGGCTTGGATCAGACCATGTCATTGATATCGCTTCATTTGGCGCCATCGCCGACAGCGCGCTGACGGCCGACCGGGCCATCGAAATGACCGCGCGGGGTTTGCCTTCGACCTTCGTTCCCGGCCGCAACCTCGTCTTCCTGACCTATGCAGCGGCGCTGGCGGACCGGCGGGGCTTGGATGTGCTGGTCGGCGGCATGTGCGAGACCGACTATTCCGGCTATCCCGACTGCCGTCGCGAAACCATAGACGCCATGGAGATCGCCCTGAATCTGGGCATGGACCAGGCGTTCCGCGTCGAAACGCCGCTGATGCGGCTGACCAAGGCGCAAACCTGGGCGCTGGCGGATGATCTGGGCGGCAAGGCGCTGGTCGAGATTATCCGCGAGGACAGCCACACCTGCTATCTCGGGTCGCGCGATCCCCATGAATGGGGTCACGGCTGCGGAACGTGTCCGGCCTGTGAGCTGCGGGCCCGTGGCTATGCCGAGTGGGTGGCGGTGTGACTTACTCGGTAAAGGAAATCTTCCTAACCCTGCAAGGGGAGGGCGGTCAGGCGGGAAAAGCCGCCGTGTTCTGCCGGTTTTCCGGCTGCAACCTGTGGACCGGGCGCGAGGAGGATCGCGCTTCAGCCGTCTGCACTTTCTGCGACACCGATTTCGTGGGCGTGGACGGGATGGGCGGCGGCAAGTTCGAAACGGCAGAGGCGCTGGCCCGAGCGGTCGAGATCCAATGGCGGGGTGACTCCGACCGGCTTGTCGTCTGCACCGGCGGCGAGCCCCTGCTGCAGCTCGACGCCGCGCTGATCGATGCCTTGCATGCCCGGGGCTTTTCGATCGCCGTGGAGACTAACGGGACCATCGCCGCGCCTTCAGGGATCGACTGGATCTGCGTCAGTCCCAAGGCCGACGCGAAGCTGGTCCAGACCTCGGGCCAGGAGCTGAAGCTCGTCTATCCGCAGGCGAGCCACGATCCGGCCCGGTTCGAAGCCCAAAATTTCGAGCGTTTTTTCCTGCAGCCGATGGATGGGCCGGATCGAGAGGCCAGTCTTTCGGCGTGCGTCGCCTATTGCCTTTCCCACCCCAGGTGGCGTTTAAGCGTCCAGACGCACAAATATCTCGGCCTGCCCTGAGCCTTCGAGGCTCCCAGACCGACAGAAACTCCCGGAACGATGACCAAACCTGAGTTCGAGATCACCAAGGCGGCCGCCTTCGACGCCGCCCATTTCCTTCCCGCCGGACCCGAGGGCGGACCCTATCGGCGCATGCATGGCCACTCCTTCCGCGTGGAAGCCACCTTGCGGGGGCCCCAGGTGGCGCCCGTCGGCTGGGTGGAGGATCTGGGCGAACTGGACACGGCCCTGAAGGCGGCGGCCGCCGAGCTTGATCACGGCCTGCTCAACGAAAAAGCTGGCCTGGAGAGTCCGACGCTCGAGCAGCTGTGCCTGCACTTCGCCAGCAAGCTGAAAGACCGGTTTCCGGGCCTTGCCCGCATTACGGTTTCTCGGCCGACCGTGGGCGAGAGCTGCACGCTGGCGCTCTGACGCGCCTTGAGCCTAAACTGACGACATGAAGCCCCCGATCAAGAGCCTTTCAGAACTGCGACCCGCCCGTGAGCCCGACACCTATGCGCCGCCGACGCCCCGGGTTTCGCGCCAAAAGAAGGGCAAGGTGCTGACCGCCGCCGAGAAGGCCGCGTTCCTGGCCTCGCGCCCGGACCTGAAGCCCAAGTGACCCGCCGCCTGGTCGATCTGCCCGGTATCGACGACCTGGAACTCAAGGCGATCATGAAGCGCGATTTCGCCGAGCCTGAGGCGCGTTACGAATGCCCCGAACTGGACGAGACCTCGCGCAAGCTGTTCGGGATCACCGCCGACGAGGCGGCGGATGTGCCCCGCCCCGCCGGTTGGGACAATGTCGAAAACCTGCCCCCGGCCGATCAGGCCGCCGCCTTCGAAGCCGAGGGCTGGGACGTTACCGACAACAAGCGGCGGGTCTTGCGCACCCTCGGCCACTTCAACCAGCAGCTCTGGCTGGCCATCCGCGGTGTCGCGGGCGAGGTCCCCTTCGCGCCGGAGGCCGAAAAGCCCCTGGCCTGGGGCGATAACCTGGCGGCCGAGGCGAACAGGTTCAGGAAGCGGTAGGGCGGAACTTCAAAAAAACAATCGTCACCCCCCGGACTTGTTCCGGGGGCCTATTTCTGGGCGCCGCGCCGCGGCGATCAAACACCCTATCGCGAGGCTGAACGATGGATTCCCGGGACAAGCCCGAGGATGACGATCATTTGCGGTGTCACGACAGGGAGCCGACCTGCAGCTCACGCATCTTGTCGATGGCTTCGCTCTCGCCGAAGTCTTCCATCTCGAAGATCTGGCGCAGTTCGATGTTGGTTTCGCTGCTGTCGTCGAAGTGCGGGTGCGGGACCTTCAACGCCCAGGCCACCGCCTCTTCCTTCGAGGCGACCTCGATGATCCAGAAGCCGGCGATCAGCTCCTTGGTCTCGGCGAAGGGGCCATCCTCGACCCAGCGTTTGCCGTCCTTGATGTGGATGCGGGCGCCCTTTTGCGACGATTGCAGGCCCATGCCGTCACGCATGACGCCGGCCTTGATCAGTTCTTCGTTGTAGGCGCCCATCTCAGCGAACTGGGCTTCGGTAGGCAGGACATTGGCTTCGGTCTCGGGGCTGGCCTTCACCATCATCATGAAACGCATGGCTCTCTCCCTTCAGGTTGGGGCGGACATAACCCGCCGTCGACCCAAGGACGAGTCCAGGACGGGTGATCCGACATTGGGGAGGAAAATAATTTGACGCCGTTGTTGAGATGGCTGTGAGGCGGCGCCAGCCGCAAGAGAAATAGAAACACCAAGGCACGAAGGAAGACAAAGACACCAAGGCTTACGTGCGCCTCCGATCTCTTCGCGCCTTGATCTTCCTTTGTGCCTTGGTGTTTTTCTTACTTTCTAGCGCCCTTGCGGGCGCGCAAAGACGCTAGGGCGCGTCCACCATCACCACTTCGGCGTCGGTGAGGGCTTTGACCACGATCTCGCGCTCGCCGGTGATGGCCGCGCCGTCGCGGGATTTCAGGGCCACCCCGCCGACGTCCAGTTCGCCGTGGCTAGAGACCAGATAGGCGTGGCGCGAGGGATCGAGGCTGTAGGTCGCGCTCTCGCCGGCCTTCAGGGAAGCGCCCAGCACCCGGGCGTTGGCCCGGATCGGCAGGGCGCCGACATCGCCGGGCACGCCGCTGGCCAGGGCCACGAACTTGCCGGTGCGGTCGTGTTTGGGAAATTCCATCGCCCCCCAGGACGGCGCGCCGCCGTGGCCCTCGGGTTCGATCCAGATCTGGAACAGGGTGGTGGTCTCGTCTTCCAGATTGTATTCGGCGTGGCGCACGCCCGACCCGGCGCTCATCACCTGCACATCGCCGGCGGCCGTGCGGCCCTTGTTGCCCATGGAATCCTGGTGGGTGATCGCGCCGGTGCGGACATAGGTGATGATCTCCATGTCCGAGTGCGGATGCGGCGGGAAACCGGACTTCGGCCCGATCTCGTCGTCGTTCCAGACGCGTAAGGTCCCCCAGCCCATGCGGCGGGGGTCGTACCAGCTGGCGAAGGAGAAATGGTGGCGAGCGTTCAGCCAGCCATGATCCGCGTGGCCGAGCTGCTCAAAGGGTCTGCGTTCGATCATGGCGCGATAGATGGGACGGCGCGGCGGCTTCGGCAATGCCAATTTTGGCAACGGTGCGTTGCGCGAAGCTACCCCACCTGCGCCCGGTGCCTGAGCTTCGCATCGGCCAGCACGCAGGCGACCATGGCTTCGACCACCGGCGTGCCGCGGATGCCGACGCAAGGGTCGTGCCGGCCCTTGGTGCGCATTTCGATCTCTTCGCCGTCCTGGTTGATCGATCGCACGGGGGTCAGGATCGAGGAGGTCGGCTTGAACGCCACTCGCGCCACCACCGGCTGGCCGGACGATATGCCGCCCAGGATGCCGCCGGCGTTGTTCGACAGGAACAGCGGCCCGTCATTGCCCATGCGGATCTCGTCGCCGTTTTCCTCGCCCGACAGTTCCGCCGCGCCAAAGCCCGCGCCGATCTCCACGCCCTTGGCGGCGTTGATTGACATCAGGGCGCCGGCGAGTTCGGCGTCCAGCTTTCCATAGACCGGCGCGCCCCAGCCGGCGGGCACGCCCGTGGCCTCCACCTCGACGACGGCGCCGGTGGATGAGCCTGCCTTGCGCACGCCTTCCAGAAACTCTTCCCAGACCGCCACGGTCTTCGCATCCGGACACCAGAACGGGTTCTTGCCCGTCTCATCCCAGTCGAAGCGCGAGCGGTCGATCATGTGCGGCCCGATCTGCACCACGGCGCCGCGGATGACGATGCCTGAGCCCAGCACCAGCCGCGCCACACCGCCGGCTGCGACCCGGGCCGCCGTCTCGCGGGCCGAAGACCGCCCGCCGCCGCGATAGTCGCGCAGGCCATATTTGGCGATGTAGGTGAAATCGGCGTGGCCCGGCCGGTAGGTGCGGGCGATTTCGGAATAATCTTTTGACCGCTGGTCGGTGTTTTCGATGAGCAAGCTGATCGGCGCGCCGGTTGTGCGCGGCCCGTCCGTCCGCTCGTCCTCGAACACGCCCGAGAGGATGCGCACCGCGTCGGCTTCCTGCCGCTGGGTGACGAATTTAGAGCCGCCCGGCTTCCTTTGGTCCAGCCAAACCTGGAGCATCTCCGGCGTCAGCTTCAGCCCCGGTGGGCAGCCGTCCACCACACAGCCCAACGCCGGCCCGTGGCTCTCGCCCCAGGTCGTCACGCGAAACAGATGCCCAAAGGTGTTGTGCGACATGGCCGGTCTTTAGCTGAACCGCGTCGCAGCGCCAAATCCGGCCGACGTTTTTGCGACTGTCCGGAGGTCAGCGTCGTGGCGCCAGCCGCAAGAGAAATAGAAACACCAAGCCACAAAGGAAGACAAAGACACAAAGGCATTCAGGTGCGTCCGGTCTCTTCGTGCCTTGAACTTCCTTTGTGCCTTGGGGTTTTTCTTACTTTCTTGCCGCTCGAAGGACACGGACGAGCCGCGCCGAAGCGCGCCCTAAGCCGGCGCCCAGTCGTTGGCGAACTTTTTGGCCTTGGCGCGGGTGCGGGTGTCCTTGGGGCCGCGCTCGGGCACCAGCTTGAGGATCAGGTTGCCCTGCTTGTGGCGTTTGGTGGCCGGCAGGCCCTGGCCCATGACGCGGACGATGTGGTTGGAATCGGTGGGTTTGCTGACCCATAAAGCCTTGGGGCCCGTGGGCATCTTCACCGTCACCCGGCCGCCGTCCAGCAGCACCTGGGCGGTGGTGCGCACCATCATGCAAAGATCATCGCCCGCCACAAACATCTCGCGCCGGCCCTTGATGGTGACGCTCAACACCACGTCCTTGATCTTCAGCTTGTCACCCTGGCGCAGGCCCTTGGGAACATTGACACTGACCCGGCGCCCGTCCGGCAGGCGCGTGGTCACCCGCCCGCCGACCACGGCGATCACCGGGGTGATCTCAATACGGTCACCGAGCGGTTCGACGGCCTCGAAGTCGGAACCCGTCGGCTCACGCACCGTGGTGTCGAGCATGCGGTAGGCCTCCAGAACCACGCGCAGCTTGTCCTCGGTGCCGCCCTGGTCGGGGTGTGCGATCATCAAGGCGGCGCGATAGGCTGCACGCACCTCGTCCGGGCTGGGCGTCGCGCCCAGTTTCAGCAGTCTGCGCGCCTGATCGCGGGTCATGCCTTGCGATAGTCCCCTTCCGCTGGCGAACAGTCTATGATGCTTCGCATGAGCCGCAAATCTCTCATCCCGCCCAGCCCGGCCGAGGGCGATTTCGCCGCAGGTGGCGATGGCCCGCCGCTGAGCGCCGATGATCCCATCGCGCTCTTCAGCGAATGGTTCGAAGCGGCCAAGAGCAAGGAGCCGAACGACCCCAACGGCATGGCGCTGGCCACGGTCGATGCCGACGGTCTGCCCGACGTTCGGATGGTGTTGCTGAAGGATTTCGGCGCGGATGGGTTCACGTTTTTCACCAATCTGGAAAGCGCCAAGGGCCGGGAAATTGCCGCCAATCCGAAGGCGGCTTTGCTGTTCCATTGGAAATCCCTGCGCCGCCAGGTGCGCATTCGTGGCGCGGTGGAGCGGGTGTCCGACGCCGAGGCAGACGAGTATTTCGCCACCCGCGCGAGGGGGAGCCAGATCGGCGCCTGGGCGTCCGACCAGTCGCGCCCGATGGCGGGGGCTCACGACCTCGAAAAACGCGTCGCCAAGTTCACCCTGAAGTTCGGCGTGAAAGCCCCGCCGCGCCCGCCGCACTGGTCGGGCTTCCGGCTGGTCCCCCAGGAGATCGAATTCTGGCGCGACCGTCCGTTCCGCCTTCATGAGCGGTTGCTGTTCGTCCGTGCGGGTAAGGATTGGACCACATCTCGTCTCTTTCCCTGACGTCCAGTGCGGTTGCGCGCGCCGCGTAAGCAATCTTTCTTTGGCCCCGCGTCACCGGCTCTCGTTGCCTTACGGCTCCAAGAATTCTAAGCGTGATGGCTCATTCATCCGACGAACGACGAGGAACTGACA
Source organism: Caulobacteraceae bacterium (assembly GCA_947475875.1). GTDB lineage: Bacteria > Pseudomonadota > Alphaproteobacteria > Caulobacterales > Caulobacteraceae > UBA5005. Next base: position 96,021 of record CANJME010000006.1, read on the forward strand.
TGCAGGGTTTGATGCAGGATTGGCCGCTGACGCTGAACCGGGTCATCGAGCACGCCAACCAGTGGCATCCCGATCAGGAGGTGGTCTCACGCCTGGTTGAAGGCCCGATTGTGCGCACCACCTACGCCGAGATCTACAAACGCTCGAAAAAGCTGTCGAACGCGCTGCTGGCCGCGGGCGTGAAGATGGGCGACCGCATCGCCACCATGGGCTGGAACAACGCCCGGCACCTGGAGTGCTGGTACGGGATCATGGGCATCGGGGCGGTCTGCCACACCCTCAATCCCCGGCTCTTCGCCGAGCAGCTCTGCTACATCATCAACCACGCCGAAGACTCGATCATCTTCACCGACCTTTCCTTCGTCGAGATGCTGGCGAAGAACGCGCCCGACCTGCCGACGGTGAAGAAGTGGATCGTGCTGACCGATCCGGCCGGCATGGCCGGCTGCCCCCTGCCCAACGCCATCGACTATGAGAGCTTCATCGCCGGCCATTCCGAGAACGTGGAATGGGGCAATTTCGACGAAAACACCGCCGCGGGCCTTTGCTACACCTCGGGCACCACGGGCAATCCCAAGGGCGTGCTCTATTCGCACCGCTCGAATTTCCTCCATTCGCTGGTCGGCATCTCGCCCAGCATGTTCAGCCTCTCCGACAAGGACGTGCTGCTGCCCGTCGTGCCGCTGTTCCACGCCAATGCCTGGGGCCTGGCGTTTAACTGCCCGGCGGTCGGCGCCAAGATGGTCATGCCGGGGCCCAAGCTTGACGGCGCCTCGCTCTACGAGCTGATGGAAACCGAGGGCGTCACCTATTCGGCCGGCGTTCCCACCGTATGGCAGATGCTGCTGCAGCATATGGACACCAACAATCTGAAGTTCTCGACTCTGAAGTTCCTGGTGGTCGGCGGCTCGGCGCTGCCGGAGGGACTGCTGCGAGGCTTCCATGATCGCTACGGGATCGAGATCATGGCCGCCTGGGGCATGACCGAAACCTCGCCGCTCGCCACCGCCGTGCGCCTGACGCCGGAGCAGCTGAAACTGCCTTATGAAGAGCAGGTGCCGCTGCGCCTGAAGGCCGGCCGCCCGCCGCTGGGCGTCGAGCTCAAGGTCGTGGACGACGATGGCGCCACCCTGCCCAACGACGGGGCGTCGGTGGGCCGGCTGATGGTCAAGGGCGCCTATGTGCTGCGCCGCTACTTCAAGGCGGAGGACAAGGAGATCCTCGATGCCGAGGGCTTCTTCGACACCGGCGATGTTGCGACCCTGGACGAGCACGGCTTTGTCACCATCACCGACCGGGCCAAGGACGTCATCAAGTCGGGCGGGGAATGGATCTCATCGATCGAGATCGAGAACCTGGCCGCCAGCCATCCGAAATCCCTGATCGCCTGCGTCGTCGCCTGCCCGCACCCCAAGTGGGACGAGCGGCCGCTCCTGCTGGTCAAACTGAAGGAAGGCGAGAGCGCGACGCGCGAGGAGTACCTGAAATACCTCGACGGCAAGATCGCCAAGTGGTGGATGCCGGACGATGTGCTGTTCGTCGACGACATCCCGCTTGGGGCCACCGGCAAGCTAGACAAGAAGGTGATCCGCGTCGCCTACAAGGACCACAAGCTGCCGACAATCTAGGGTCGCCTCTGGGTGCGCCTATCTGGTCGGCGTTGAGTCGCCCCCGGCCGCCTTGCAGCTCGCGTCCTTGAAACTCATGAACCGCGAGGGATGGGTGTCGGAGATGTTGTCCTTGTAGCCTGTCAGGCGTGGGCTCACGAGGTTGCCGTAGATCTGGAAGTACAGGTTGATGGCCGGGTTGTCGTTCATCATCACCGTTTCGGCTTGCGCCAGGATTTCGCCCCGTTTTTTCGGGTGCGGTTCGTTGTCGGCCAGGTCCAGCAGCCTGTCGTACTCCGGGTTGGCGTACTTGCCGTAGTTCATCGCCCCGGTCTTGGAATGCATCAGGTAGAGGAAACTCATCGGGTCATTGTAGTCGGCAATCCAGCCCGCATCCCCCACCTCGAAGTCGCCGGTCCGGTAATATTGATAGGCGATCTGGGTTTCCGCCGTGATGATGGTGGTCTTGACTCCGATCTTGGACCAGTCGTTCTGTACCGAAGCCTGGGTGGCGGTGACATCCATCGATCGCTGCTTGATCTCAATCTCCAGCGGGTTCTTCGGCCCGTAGCCCGCCTCGGCCAGCAGCCGGCGAGCTTCCTGTTGGCGCCTTTCCATGGGCCAGGCTGCCCATTCGGGCTCTGGCGGATTGGGATAGCCGGCGATGCCGGGTGGCACGAAATTATAGGCGGACTCCATGCCGATACCGAGCATCACGTCGTGTGACAGGAAATCCCGGTCGACGACCATGGAAAGGGCCTTGCGTAACCTGGGATCACGCAGTTTTGCCGAGCCGGTGTTCAGCGGCAAATAGGCGTTGCCCAGATAGATGTGGGTGTGGACGTATTCCGGCGCCTCCCTTTTCTGGTAGGCAATCCGGTTCAGGCGCAGACCTTGATAGTCCAGTTCTCCGCTGCGCACCTGTCGCTCGGCCGAGCCCGGATCCTCTGTCGGGTAAAAATTGACCCGGTCGATGCAGACCGTGGAGGCCTCCCAGTAGAGGGGGTTCTTTTCGATTGTTACCTTGTCGCCCAGCTTCCAGGCGACGAGCTTGTAGGGTCCATTCGAAACGTAGTGTTCCGGGTCAGTCCATTTGTCCCCGTACTTCTCAACCATGTGCCGCGGCACCGGGTACATGGTCTGGTGCTTGGCGAGCTGCAGGATGTACGGCGCCGGATGCTTAAGGGTGATGCGCACCGTTCTCGGATCCGGCGACTCGACGCCGAGGGCGGTAGGGGGCGCATCGCCCGCATTCACTTCCTCGCCGTTCTTGATGAAATAGAGCAGGGACGCGTATTCGGCCGCTGTCTTTGGATCCATGATCCTCCGCAGGGCGTAGACAAAATCCTCACCGGTGACCGGCACACCGTCGGACCACTTGGCTTCGCGCAGGTGGAAGGTCCAGACCAGGCCGTCCGGGCTGGTCTCCCAGCTGGTCGCCATGCCGGGGATGACATTACCTTCGGCGTCGTTGTCGGTGAGGCCGATCAGCATGTCGTTGACGATGCGGCTCTCCCAGGTCCCTTGGGTCTTGTGCGGGTCCAGGGACACCGGATCGGAGGTATTGCCCCACTCCAGGCAGAGCTTGCCCGCCGGGCAAGGCATGCGCGCGCCTGAGGCCTTGTTGGCGGCGCAACCCGCAACGCTTCCCATCAATCCGACTGCGAGAAGAATGGCCAGCCGCTTCATCACCGGTCCTTCGGATCGATGGCGTCACGCAGACCGTCGCCGATGAAATTGAGGGCCAGGAGAAGGACGGCCATGACGATGCAGGGGAAGATCAGCAGCCAGGGCGCCTGCTCCATATTGGTGACGCCAGAGTTGATCAGACGGCCAAGCGAGGTGCGCGGCTCCTGCACGCCCATGCCGATGTACGACAGGAAGGCTTCAGTCAGGATCACGCCCGGTACGGTCAGTGTAATATAGACTACCACAGGGCCGAGCAGATTGGGCACGACGTGGCGGCCGATGATCTGGCCAGCCGTGAGGCCGGTGGCGCGCGCCGACTCGATGAATTCCATGTTTTTGAGCGACATGGTCTGAGCGCGCACGATCCGCGACATGGTCAGCCATTCGACTGCCCCGATGGCCACGAAGATCAGGATGATGTTTCGGCCGAACGTCACCATCAAAATGATGACGAAGAAGATGAACGGCAGAGAGTAGAGCACGTCCACAATGCGCATCATCACCTCGTCAATTCGGCCGCCGAAATAGCCGGCGGTGGCGCCCCAGGCGACCCCGATCACCAGCGCAACGGCGGTCGCCACTATCCCGATGGTTATCGACATGCGCAGGCCTGTCAGAATTCGGGCAAAGAGGTCGCGGCCCAGAGTGTCCGTGCCCAGCAGATGTCCGCTCTGCAGCGGAGCCTTGAGCACGTCGGTGTGCGTGATCTCGTTGTACTTGAACGGCAGTAAGAAGGGCAGGACCAGCGCCAAGGCCACCATCACCGCTATCACGATCATCGAAGTGACTGCGGCCTTGTTGCGGAATAGCCGGCGGCGCGCATCGTCCCACAGGCTGCGCCCCTGCACGGCCGCGGACTCCATGGCCGCGGCGCCGGCGCGCGAACCTGGGATGAAGGCGGAAGGCTGGCGGCTCATGTCAGACGCACCCTGGGATCCATCAGCGCCTGGGCGATGTCGGCCAGAAGGTTGAAGACCAAAATCAGCACCGCGGACAGAATAACGATCGCCATCACCAGGGTGTAGTCGCGCTGGATTCCGGCCGTGAAAAAGATCTTGCCCAGTCCGGGCAGCCGGAAGAGCTTGTCCACGATCAGTGAGCCCGTGATGACCCCTGCTGTCGCCGGGCCCAGATACCCCATCAGCGGCACCAGCGCGGGCTTGAGCGCATGTCGGAACACCACCGTTGATCCCGAAAGGCCCTTGGCGCGGGCGGTGCGGATAAAGTTCGAATTCAAAACTTCAATCATGCTGGCGCGCGTCAGGCGGGCGATCCCGGCGATGGCGGGCAGGGTCAGTACAATGACCGGCAGGACAAAGCTCTTCAGTCCGGCTCCGATCCCCGCCGTAGGCAGCCAACCCAGGTTGGTCGCAAAGATCAGCACAAGCAGGGGCCCTGTTACGAAGGTCGGTACGCATACCCCGATCACTGCGATCGTCGAGGCAAAATAGTCGGCAAAGCGGTTCTGCCGCAGCGCGGCGATGATCCCCAGGCCGATGCCGATGATGAGGGACAGGAAAAGGGCGGTGAGGCCGATCTTGGCGCTGGTCGGGACGGCCTGCTTAATGATGTCCACCACCTCGCGGCCCTCGTACTTCATCGAAGGTCCGAAATCCCCGACCGCCACCTGGCTGAGATAGCGGCCATACTGAACGATCAGAGGCTCATCGAAATGGTACTTCTTCTTGAGGTTTTCCTCGATCTCGGGCGGCAGTTTGCGCTGGATCGAGTACGGGCTGCCGGGGGCGGCTCGCATCATGAAGAATGCGACGGTGATGACGACGAAGATCGTCGGGATGGCGACGAGCAGGCGGCGGAGAATAAAGCGCAGCATACTTTTGGCCCGGGCTCCCTCCCGCCCCGGTTACGGCGGGGCAGGGTTGCGAACCTTCCATTCGTGCTTGATGTTGTCAACGCGCCTGCGCGTGTGAGAGAGACATCTCCATGAGCGAATTTCGCCAGGTGACCGACAGCTTTTTCGTGGCGCCCCAGATCGAGGTGGCCGACGTGGCCCGGGCGGGCGCCGAAGGCGTCGTGCTGATGATCAACAACCGCCCGGACGACGAGGTCCCGGGGCAGGCGGCTAGCGCCGATATCGCCGCGGCCTGCGAGGCCGAGGGCATCGCTTACATCTGGATTCCGGTGGTCGGCGGGCCAACGCGAGCCCAGGCCGAAGTCATGCAGGAAGCCGTCAGCGAGGCCTCGGGCCGTGTGCTGGCCTTCTGCCGCTCAGGCACCCGTTCGATCAACACCTGGGCGCTGGGTCAGGCTCTCGCCCGGTTGCGCGAACCGGCCGAACTGGTTCGGCTCGGCGCGGGCGCCGGCTATGATCTTCGCCCGTTGCTCGGTGGCTAGCGGCTGATGGAAACCGTCACGCTGGGGGATGCGGCTGGATCGGGCGCACTGGCCCAGGCCGCCAGCGCCTGCGCCAGGACGAGACAGATCAGCGCGGCTGTGACGCGCTGGAGCCGTTTTGAGACAAAAAACAGGGCCTGGACCATCTTGGATGGTCCCCGGCGCAAGAGCCGCGCCCAATGATCCCCTTCGTTCGCGATTTTGAATTCGAGTACGGCCGGGCCGATCAGGTCAGTCCACTGATCCGACGCGTGATCGCCAACAACCCCGGACCGTTCACTTTCACCGGCACCGGAACCTATATCGTCGGCCACGGCGAGGTGGCCGTCATCGACCCCGGTCCCGACCTTCCCGAGCACCTGGAAGCCATCCTCGCGGCCGTGAACGGCGAGACCGTTCGCACCATCCTGGTCACCCATAACCACGCCGACCATTCGCCGCTGGCCGGGCCTCTGCAGCAGGCGACGGGAGCGCCGACTTACGGTTGTCCGATGAGGCATCCGCCCGGCGCCATGGCGGTGAAGGTCGAGGACGACCACGACCTCGGCTTCGTCGCCGACCACGATCTTTGCGGCGGGGGCGTGGTGTCTGGCCCGGGCTGGACCTTCGAAGCCATCCCCACGCCCGGCCATACCTCAAACCATGTCTGTTATGCTCTGGGTGAGGAAAACGCCCTTTTCTCCGGCGATCACATTATGGGCTGGTCGACGACGGTCATCGTGCCGCCCGATGGCGACATGGACGCCTATTTCCACAGCCTCGATCGCATCGCCGCCCGGCAATTCAAGACCCTTTGGCCGACCCACGGCCCGCCCGTTCGTGAACCGGCGCCGTTTATCGAGGCCCACAAGGCCCATCGCCTGGAGCGCGAACGCCAGATTCTCGAAATGCTCAGCCGCGGCCTCAGTACAATCGGCGATATGGTTCCGGTGATGTACGCCGCTGTCGACAAGCGCCTGTATCCCGCCGCTGCCCAGTCAGTCCTCGCCCACATGATCCGCCTGGCCGGCGAAGGCGTCATCGCCTCAAGTGATCCGCGGCCCGGACTGACGAGCCTCTACCGTCTGTCTGCGCGATAGACCGCGCAAACGAAAAGGGACCGCTCAGGGGAGCGGTCCCTTCAGGTTCGTGTGGAGGTTCGACGCTAGAGGACGGCGTCGACCTTGCCGTACGAGGTGTTGAGCTTGGTGCCGATGGTGCCGACGACGCCGACGATAACCACCGCGATGAGCGCGACGATCAGGCCGTATTCGATGGCCGTGGCGCCGGACTCGTCCTTGGCGAAGCGCGAGAGGAATTTGGACATATGGGTCTCCTGGGTACTGCGTGACGATAGGAACGGAGGTATCAAGCCACGCCTTACGGCTCGCCCCCCATGACGCAGGCAGAGTGCCAGATCAGGCTTAACCGGGGGCTGAAAAAGACTCTTAACGGCCTAAATATCTATGCTTTACATATATTTACCATGAAGAAATCGTCTTTTGGGCTGCGGCGGATCCCCGTGTCAAAAGCGCGCAGGCGGCCTTTCCTCCTTGGCCTGCCGGGCTTAGCCTCGCCGCCGCCGGCAATCGCTCGCCCCGCCCGATCAGGATCACCTCCATGACCAACCCGCCGCTTTCCGTCCACGGCCTGCGCGATACCGAGCGAAAGTTGCTTAACGAACTGCGCGATCTGCGGCGTTCGATCCGCGAACATGAGGGAAAAGGTGAACCGACGTTGACCGTCGGACAGAAAATCGCCGACGCCGTGGCCGCAACCATGGGGTCCTGGAAGTTCATCATCATCCAGACCACGATCCTGCTGATCTGGATTTTGCTGAATATCACCGCCTGGGTGCAGCGGTGGGATCCCTATCCCTTCATCCTGCTGAACCTCGCCCTTTCGTTCCAGGCCGCCTACGCCGCGCCCTTCATCATGATGAGCCAGAACCGCCAGCAGGACATCGACCGCCAGCAGGCGGAGAGCGACTACAAGGTCAATATCAAGGCCGAGCTTGAGATCGAACTTCTGCACCAGAAAATCGACGAGCTGCGGGAAAAAGAAGTCCTGGCCCTGACCCACGCGGTTCAGCAGCTCTGCACGGATATCAAGAAGGCCTAGAGGCCTTACTTGCCGTCGACCGAATAGGCGATCAGCACATTGGTTCCGTTGCCGCCTTGCCCGACGGCGCCGTTGTAGCCCGAGGTGACGAACACCATGCCGCCCGCGATGGTCGGCCCGTTGCCGTCGATCGAGCCGCCAGGCTGGTTGGTGCGGCCGTTGACGGTCGAATAGGTGCGCTGGCTGGTCGAGTCTTCCCACAGCACCTTGCCGTTGGCGCTGTTATAGGCCCGGAACCAGCCGTCGATCGTGCCCTCGAAGACCACGCCCGGCATGGCCGCGGGCGCGGCGGACATGGCGTTGAAGCAGGGGATCGAGCCATCCCCGGTCGGCCGCTGGGCGGCGGTGGGGTTGCAGGGCGCTCTGGGCGGGACGATGTGCCAGGCGACACGGCCTGTGGCCGGATTGATGGCGGTAAGGCCCGGCCTTGCCGGCGCCTGGGCCTGCTCCAAGGGCGCGGCCTCCTTGCCGCCAAGACGCGCCGCCTCGTCGATCATGGAGGCGACGTCGGAGACGCCCGCAAAGACGTAGCGCCTGTCCGAGGCCATGCCCCATTCGACGCCGCCCAGCACGCCGCCGGCGCCGGCCTGATGGCGCCACAGCAACCGGCCGGTGTCGGGGTCCATGCCATAGAGCATGCCCGCCTTCTGGCCCGAAACCACCACCTCCTTGCCGCCAGCCTTGAAGAGGATCGGCGAGGCGCCGAAATCGTGGTCCGGCCCGATCGGTGTCGGGCAGTTACCCTTCGGCCGGGTCGCGGACGATGTCGCCAGGGGGCCGCAGCCCATGACGAAGTTGTCGTTTTCGAGCACCTGGGTGTTCCAGCGGATGGCTCCGGACCGCATGTCGAAAGCGATGATGGCGTCAGGGCCCTTCGACGGGGCGTCGGTATAGGAATCGCCCGTCGCCACATAAACAAGGCCGCGCTTGGGATCGGGCGTCGGCGCCGACCAGATCGCTGCGCCGGCCGGTCCCGTCACCGAAATGCCGCCCGCCGTCTTGCGGATTTCCTTCATCGGCTCGGTGATGGTGTAGGACTTCCACTGGGTCCGCCCCGTGGCCAGATCGAGAGCAACCAGCGCCCCGCGGAAGGTGCAGCAAACCGACTCGCGCCCGCCGGTCGCTTCCTGGCTTGAGGTGGTCGGCACGAACACCTGATTGCCCGAGACCATCGGCGAGCCGGTAATGCCCGAGCCCGAAGCGTTTTCCAGCAGCTCGCTGGTCCACAGAGTCTTGCCATCGCGGGCGTCGAGCGCCTTTACCACGCGGCTGCGCGGCGCGACGATCATCATCCAGCCGCTGGGCGAGAGGCTGTTTTTGAAGACTGGAGGCGTGTTGCGCGCGCCAAGGCCGGCCGCCGCTGCGTCGAGCTTCCAGCGCACGCAGCCGGTCTTGGGGTCGAGGGCATAGGCCGCGCTCGCGCTCAGCATCCACATCCAGTCGCCGATCACCGTCGGCTGGGCGTTGCCGTGGCCGGTGATGGCCATCGACCACTTGACCTTCAGCTTCTTGACGTCGCCGGCCCGGATGCCGGGATTGGGGTTGAAGCGGGTGTTGCGCAGGTCGTGGCCGACCATCGGCCAGTCGCTGGGTGTCTCAACGATTGCCGGAGCCGAACCCTCGCACATCTTGTCGACCAGCGCCGGGCCGGCCGGCGCGCCGCCACGACCGCCAGCGGCCTGTCCCGCGCCGCCGCCTCGTCCGCCTCCCGGGGCTGCGCCAGCCGCCGCGGGCGGGCTCACCGGGCCGTTGATGTAGGCCGCGATCGCCTGGATCTGTGCAGGCGTTAGGTTCGCCCCGGCGGCGATAGGTTGCATGATGCCGCTGGTCAGGGCCTCAGCAACGTTCGCTCCGCGCTTGGCTTCGCGGGTGTGGCAGCTGCTGCACACCTGGGTGAACAGGGCCGCCCCGTCGGGTGTGGCGCTGGCCGCTGGCGGCTGCGAGCGGCCCGCGGTCGCTGAAAGGACGAGTAGCCCGGCGCCAATCAGGCCAGCGGTGATGAGGCTCTGCTTGTGCATGGCGATCTCGCTGATGAGCGTGGCCGCCCGCCGTGGTTTGACCCGCGGCGGGCGAAGGGCCGGCTATTTGCCGTCGACAGAGTAGGCGATCAGCACATTTGTGCCGTTGCCGCCGTAACCGATCGCGCCATCGTGGCCCGAAGTGACGAACACCATGCCGCCGGCGATGACCGGACCGTCGCCGTCGATCGCGCCGCCCGGCTGGGCCGGCGCGCCGTTGATCGTCGCATAGGTCTGGGCGGTCGTGGAGTGTTCCCAGAGCAGCTTGCCGTCCCTGGTGTCATAGGCGCGGAACCAGCCATCGGTGGTGCCTTCGAACACCGCGCCCGGAATGACCGCAGGGGCCGCCGACATGGCGTTGTAGCAGGGCGTTGTCCCATCGCCCGCGACGCGCGAGGTGCGCGGCGGGTTGCAGGGGGCGACCGGCGGCACGATGTGCCAGAGCACCCGGCCGTTGTTGATGTTGATCGCGGTCAGGCCGGGTTGGGCCGGGGGCAGAGGCGTGTCGAAGTTGGCCGAGTTGTCCTTGCCGCCGAGGCGGGCCGCGGCGTCGAACATGTTCACGACGTCGGAGTTGCCGGCGAACAACACGCCGGGCGCAGAGGCGATGCCCCATTCGATGCCGCCCAGCGAGGAGCCGGCGCCGACAGTGGTCTTCCAAAGCAAGCGGCCGGTGTCGGCGTCCATCCCATAAGCAATCCCGGACTTCTGGCCCGAGACCACGATGTCCTTGCCGTTTGAGCCCTTCATCAGGATCGGCGAGGAGCCGAAGTCATAGTCCGGGCCAGCTGGCATGGGGCAGTTGTTGGCGTTCTGCTTGGCCTTGGCCAGGGCCTGGGTGCCTGTGCAGTTCATCACGAAGTTGTCTTTTTCGGTGACCTGGTGGAGCCACTTCACCGACCCGTCTTTCATATTGTAGGCGATGATCGCGTCCGCGCCCGTGGTGTCGGCTTCGGTGTAGGAATCGCCGGTGGCGACATAGATAAGACCGCGCTTCAGATCAGCGGTGGGCGCCGACCAGATGGCGCCGCCAGCCGGGCCCTGCAGCTTGTTGCCGCCGGCCGTCATGCGGATGTCGCGCAGCGGTTCGGTGATGGTGTGAACCGTCCACTGGATGCGGCCGTTGGTCAGATCGAGCGCCACCAGGCCGCCGCGGAACGTGCAGCAGGCCACGTCGCGCCCGCCCGTGCCTTCAATGCCTGAGGTGGTCGGCACGAAGATCTGGTTGCCGGCGACCAGCGGCGAGCCGGTGATGCCTGCCCCGCGCTGTTCGGGCGTGTTGTCGATCGCTTCGCTGGTCCAGATGACGTGACCGTTCTGGGCGTCCAGCGCCTTGATCTGGCGGTTGCGGGGCGCGACGATCAAAAGCCAGCCGCTGGGCGAGATCGACGATCTCATCACCACGGGGGTGTTGCGCGCGCCGGTGCCCGCCGTGGTCGCGTCGAGTTTCCAGCGCAAGCAACCCGTTCTCGGGTCCATCGCGTAGGTCGCGGTCGAGCCCAGCATCCACATCCAGTTGCCGATCACCACCGGCTGGGTGTTGCCGTTGCCGGGGACGGACATCGTCCACTTGACCTTCAGCTTCTTGACGTCCGCGGCCTTCAGGCCCGGGGTCGGGTTGTAGCGGGAGTTGCTGACGTTGTAGCCGGCCATCGGCCAGTCGCTGGGCATGGCGGTAATCGCCGGCGCTGGGCCTTCGCACATCTTGTCGGTCAGGGTGGGCTGCGGTGCGCCGCCGCGTCCGCCGCCCCGGCCGCCCGCCGCCGCGGGACCGCCCCGTCCGCCGGGCGCCGCCGCAGCACCGCCGTCGGGCGCTGCGCCCGCTCCGCCGCGCCCGCCCGGAGGGGGCGCGGGCGGGGCCGCCGCCGGCGGGGCGCCGGTGATATAGTTCGCCACGGCCTGGATCTGGGCCGCATTCAAATTGTTGGCCTGGGCCACCGGGGCCATGATCCCCTTGGTGAGGGCTTCTACGATGGCGGCCTGGCCGAGGCCGGCCTTGGCTTCCTTGGTGTGGCAGCCGGAGCAGGCGCCATTGAAGACGGCCGCGCCGTCGGGGGCCGCCGGTTGCGTGCGGCCGGCTGTCGCCGCGATCATCGCCGTCATGGCCGCCATAATGGCGGCGCCCGTTAGAACCTGTTTGCGCACGGTATCCTCACCCTTTGAAGTGTTCTTGTCGTGACCCTGGAATGTCTCCGGGCCAATTATTCTCATTCATAGCGGGATCAGGCTAGGCCGCAAGGGATGTAGGGTTGCGGGAGGGCGGCGCCTAACGCTTGGGCGCCTTGGATTCCTTCCAGTTTTGGCGCCGATTTTCGTGGCCTTGTCGCCGAAGTTACCTATGACCACCGGCGCGGTGATCGTCGATGGCACGGCGGTGGAGGCGCCGGGACCGGACCGGGCCGTGGTGTTCCAGAACCACTCCCTGCTGCCGTGGCTGACCGTTTACGGAAACGTCGTCCTGGCGGTGGACAAGGTTTTCGCCGGCCAGCGCTCGGCCAAGGAACGGCGCGAGTGGGTGATGGCCAACCTCGCCCTCGTCCACATGACCCACGCCGAAGACAAACGCCCGGCCGCGATTTCCGGCGGCATGAAACAGCGGGTGGGTATCGCCCGGGCGCCGGCCATGGAGCCCAAGGTGCTGCTGCTGGACGAGCCGTTCGGGGCGCTCGATGCGCTGACCCGGGCGCACCTGCAGGACCGCGTCATGGAAATTCACGCCAAGCTCGGCAACACGGTGATGATGATCACCCACGACGTCGACGAGGCGGTGCAACTCTCCGACCGCGCCGTGATGATGACCAACGGCCCGGCCGCCGCCATCGACGAGGTGCTGAGCGTGGGCCTGGATCGCCCCCGCGACCGCCTGGCCGTCGCCGAGAACCCGGCCTACATCAAGGCCCGGGCCGGGGTGATCGAGTTCCTCGACGCGAGGCCGCCTAGCGCGACGCGCCGGCCCGGGCCCGCTCTTCGGCTCTCGCGCCCGCCAACATGTTTTCCATGGCGTAATTGCCTTCGTGGCAGGCGTATTCGTAGATCTCGCCCGTCAGCTTCTGGAACTCGTATTCGCCGCCCCAGTCGGCGTCCCAGAAGGTGGGGTCGCGGATAATGTACTGATAGTAGAGCCGGTCGGGGGCCACCCGGCGGAATTTCTCGATCACCGTCAAGTTCTGCCACGAGCCCTGATAGGCCTGGGCCTGCGGGAAGTTGGTGGTCTCGACCACCAGGGTGTCGCCCTCCCACTTGCCGATGGAATCCCCGAACCAGGGACGGATGCCGTCGGTGCGATGCTTGCTGTTCAGGCGCACCACGCGGGTGTCGTGGATCATCTCGCTTGTTATGGCGATGGAAGTGGGGCCCTGAACGAACCTGTAGTTGTTGTTGTAAAAACCGTTCGACTGCATCGGCGGGCCGACATTGCGCCCGAAGATGACGCAGCGGTCCGACAGCGTCCGGCGCTCCGGATCGTCAGAATTGCCCGCCCCACCGCCGCCTCTACCTGCTGTTGCCGCTCCACGACCTGGCGCTTCTCCGCCCTCGCCGCCCAACCCGCCACTTCTGGCCGGGGCGGTGACGGGGGCAGACGCCTTGCGAGCCGGCGGACGCCCATTCGGGGTGGTGAGCAAGGACGTGCGCGGCTGGCCGTTGACCCGCATGACCCGATCGCCCGGGTCGAGCCAGCCGCGGTCGTAGGCGCCGGTGGCTCCGGCGGCGGCGACGGAATTATACTCGGGCCGCAGGATCGCCTGGGGACCGTCGCCGCCCACCTTGGGGGCCGGGCGGTCGGGGGCGATGACCGCATTGCCGCGCTGCACTTCCTCGACCATCGCCTTTTCGAGCTCGGCGACCTCCTGGGGCGTGTGGATGGCGCGATCGCCATAGGCGGCGGGGCGGCTTTCCGGCGTCAGCGAGGCGTTGGACCACGTCCCGCCCAGGTCAGGCTGGCCGAAACTGGTGCGCGGCGACTTGTAGGCCGCAGCCTTGGTCTGCGCCGAAAGGCCGGGCGGCAGGGCAAGCACACCCAGGACCGCGGTCAGCCCCAATACGACGATGAGCGCACGTTTCATCACGTCCTCCAGCCCGTTTTCCGGCGAGCCTAGTCCCGGCTGGAAGTCCAGGCGAGCGCTAATTGCCGCCCGTTTTCGGGGCGTTTCCCGTTTGTGGCGTCTCTCGCTTGGGCAGCAGAAACGCGGACGCGCCGACGGGCTTGCCCGCGCTGGGCCCGACTCGCCGGAAACCCTTATGGATGAAAGCCTAATCGGCGATTGTGGCCGGACGTGCGGGTGCGCGGGTTTGTGGCGCGACGCTGTCGACCCCGGCGGACGTGGTCGCGCGAACCCCGAGCGAAGGGCCCGTCCTGCTGGTTATCGGCGAAGCGGCCGGGCGGGCGGCGCTGACGTCAGCAGCGCCGCAAGACGCGTTTGCAGACCAGGATTCTTCAGCTCGCATTCCCACAGCACCTCGGCGCGCCAACCTTTCGCGGCAAGCGCCGCCCGGTGGGCCTCGTCATGCTCGCGGTTGCGGGCTACCTTGGAGAGCCAGTAATCGCGGTTCTGTTTCGGCACCCGCGCGCCTCTGGCACAGTCATGGCCGTGCCAGAAACAGCCGTGGACGAAGACCACCAGTTTGCGGCCCGGCATGACGATGTCGGGTTTGCCCGGAAGGTCCGCCCGATGCAGGCGATAGCGCGCGCCGAGGCGGGTTAGGGCCTTTCGGACCTTCAGCTCGGGCTGGGTGTCGCGCCCCTTGACGCGCCGCATGACGGCGGAGCGTTTTTCGGGAGAGTAGACGTCAGTCACCGGCCCACCCGTCTCGCGGCGGCGCCGCGAGCCACCCTCCCGACAAGCGGGAGGGAAAGTCTGTCACAGACCTTCGAACAGCGCCGTTGACAGATAGCGTTCGGCGAAGCTGGGGATGATGGCGACGATCTGCTTGCCGGCGTACTCATCGCGCGCCGCGACATGGAAGGCCGCGGTCAGGGCGGCGCCGGACGAGATGCCGACCGGCACACCGTCGAGGCGGGCGACTTTCCGGGCCATTTCGAAACTGGCTTCGTTGGAGACCTGCACCACCTCATCGATGACGCCGCGGTCGAGGATGCCGGGCACGAACCCTGCGCCGATACCCTGGATCTTGTGCGGGCCGGGCGGGCCGCCGGAGAGCACGGCCGAGGCTTCCGGCTCGACCGCGATCATTTTCAGGCCGGGCTTGCGGGCCTTCAGCACCTGGCCGACGCCGGTGATGGTGCCGCCGGTGCCGACGCCGGAGATCACCGCATCGACGCCGCCCTTGGTGTCGTTCCAGATTTCCTCGGCGGTCGAGACCCGGTGGACCAGCGGATTGGCCTGGTTTTCGAATTGCTGGGGCATGACCGAGCCGGGGATGTCGGCGAGGATTTCCTGGGCCCGGGCGACGGCGCCGCGCATGCCTTTTTCGGCGGGGGTCAGCTCCAGTTTCGCGCCGAGGATCAGCAGCATCTTGCGCCGCTCGATCGACATGCTTTCGGGCATGACCAGGATCAGCTTGTAGCCCTTGGACGCCGCCACGAAGGCGAGCGCAATGCCGGTATTGCCGCTGGTGGGTTCCACGATGGTGGAGCCGGGCTTGAGCAGGCCCTTGGCCTCCAGATACTCGATCATCGAGGCGCCGATGCGGTCCTTCACCGAGGCCATGGGGTTGAAGAATTCCAGCTTGGCCAGCACCTCGCCCTTGGGCTTGAGTTCACGGGTCAGGTTGGGCAGCCGGATCAGCGGGGTATCGCCCAGGGTGTCGATGATCGAATCGTAGATCCTGCCGCGTCCGGCGCGCTTGAAGCGCGAGGCGTCATATTCGGCCATGGAAAGTTCACTCCATTGATCAGGTTTTGCTCAACTTAGACCCTTGGGCGCGGGGGTGTCTGTAGAGGAAATCTAAACGGGCGCCCGGTTTTGAGCGGGAGCGGTCGGAGAGCGCGCCGAAGGCGCGGATTGGCAATGGGTCCGGACCTCAGGCCGCCGCCGGTTTGCCGTCTTTAGCGGCGAGCAGGGACTCCAGCAGTCCCGCCGCCAGATGGCGGACAACCGGAACCACAACACCATCGCCGATGACCTTGAGGCCCGGGCTCTGGGCGCGGGGCAGGCGGTAGTGGTCGGCAAGGCCCATGAGGCGGGCGCCTTCGCGGGCGGTCAGCCAGCGGCTTTTTGCCTCGCCGTTCTCAATCAGCAGCAGGAGCTGGCGGGACGAGCCGCCGCCGGGGGTGCGCAGGCAACCCGCCATGCCATCGAACCGGACCTCGGCGCGCTGGCGCCCGGCCCGGATCCGGCGAAACACGGCCCCGACGTGGCGGCCGCCGCCGCCGCGGAAGAGCAGGTCGACCTTGGCGCGGTTGCGGTCGTCCATGAGGTCCAGCAGGGCCGCAGTCTGGGCGGGCGCGCGCCACAGGCAGGCGGCGTCGGGTTCCAGCACAGCCGCCAGATCCGTGTTGCGCCTGGGCTGGGCGGCCAGCGGCCACCAGACCCAGACCTTCTTGAGGGCGGGTGGCAGGCGATCATGGGCGGCGCGGACTCCCCGGGTGTGGAAGGGCGAGGGGCCCTCGGCGGGCGATGGATCGCGCACCGCCACCACGAAGATCCGGGCGCGCGACTGGGGGGTGAAGAGGCCGGCGTCGATCTCGAGCGCGCCGAACCGGTAGCCCTGGGCGGCGAGGGCCGAGCACAGGGCCTCGAAATCGGCGCCGCCGTGCGAGGTCAAAAGGCCAGTGACGTTTTCGATGACGATGACCTTTGGTGCGCGATTTTCATTCGCCAGGCCTTCGATCAGTTTCCAGAAGCCGAAAAAGGCCGATGAGCGCCCGCCGGCAAGGCCCGCTCTCGCGCCTGCCAGACTGAAATCCTGACAGGGGCTGGAGGCCCACGCCAGATCGGCCACGCCCGGCAGATCGTCGGGCGTCAGGCGCCAGATATCGCCTTCACGGAAATGGCCGGCCGCGTCCTCAAAATTAGCTCGGTAGGTCGCGGCCTTGAGGGGATCGAAATCGTTGGCGAACAGGCACTGCCAGCCCCCGCCCAGCCCCAGGCGCGCCATGCCGCCGCCGGCGAAGAATTCGTAGAAGGTGAAGCGGCGACTCATCGTCAGGGCAGATTACCCTGCCTCGCCCACCGCGCCATAGGACGTGATCGACCAGGCCCAGGAAGCGCTCTAGTGTCGGGGCGGTCATGTCTCTCCTGGTCGTCAGCCTGCATACGCCCGACTACCGCACCAAGGCCGGGCGGCTGGCCGCCAGCTGCGCGGCGTTTGGTCTGCCAACAGCTTTCACCGAGGCGCCAGCGGTTCATCCCTCGATCTCGGCGCGCGGCGGGGCGATTGGGGGGCCGACCAAACCCGCCCTTATCCGCCAGGCGCTGGCGGCGTCTGGAGAGCCGGTGCTGTGGCTCGATGCCGACATGATGGTGCGCGAGCAGCCCGAACATCTTGAGGCTCTGGCCGGAACCTGTGACCTGGCGATCTACAACTGGCTGGCGGACGACCACACCGACGCCTGGCGGCCGCTGGAAGGCCAGTCCCGCTACTGGGAATTCCGGCACGCCATCGACTATTTCGATGAGACCCAGCTGTTTTGCAGCGGCGGGACCCAGCTGTGGTCAGCCACCGAAGCGGCGCTGGCCCTGCTGGATGACTGGCAGGCGGCGATCGAGGCGCATCCCGGCGTGGCGGACGATGAGTGCCTCGATTTTGCGTTTAACAACCGTGACAATACTGCTCTGCGTCGCGAATGGCTGCGCAAGGACTATGTCCGCCTTCGCTGGTGGCCGCATGTGAAGCCGGTCATCGACCATCCCGATCCGACGGGCGAGGGAACGCCCGCCCACCTCCCGGGAACGGGCCAGCGCAAGCGATTCTATCCCGAGCGAGCGAAGATCGTCATGCCGCCGCCAGGCTCGATCCCCCGCGCGGCGATCATCGATGTGGAAGAGGGCTGGCTCTTGCGCCGGGTTGACGACGAGCTGGTCCGGGTGGAGCCGGCGAAGACCACGTTCTGGCTCTGAACCCGGGTTCAACCTTCACACGGCTGTCATTGACTTGGTTACTGAAATTGTGACAACGCCACTGACATGAATGGGGCAATCAAGCCGCAGACCGCCGGCGCCACGAGAAGCAGCCAGACGGCCGCCCGGCGCGAAATGATCATGCAGGCGGTCCGCCGCCGGCTGGCCCGGGGCAGTCTGGAAGACTTCAGCTTCGCCGACATCGCCGCCGATGCGAAGATTGCCGAACGCACTGTCTACCGGCATTTCCCGACCCGCGAGGCGCTGCTGGGCGCCTTCTGGACCTGGATGCAGACGCAAGGTCCTGCCGACGAGGCGAGCGATGCGGGCGATGCGCAAGGCGGGACCAAGGCGCCGGCGGATTTTCGCCCCATGCGCATCCTGCTGGCCACCGACGCCTGGGAGCCACAGGTCAACGGTGTGGTCCGCACCCTGACGCGCGTGGTCAGTGAAATGCGCGAGATGGGCCATATCGTCGAGGTGATTTCGCCCGACCAGTTCAAGACTTTTCCCCTGCCGACCTATCCCGAAATCAAGGTCGCCATCGGGGCCTATGAAAAGGTGCAGGAGCGCTTCAAGCAGTTTGAACCCGAGGCGATCCACGTGGCCACCGAGGGGCCGATCGGCCTCGCCGCCCGGCGCATCTGCGTGGAGTGGAAGCTGCCGTTCACCACCAGCTATCATACGAAATTCCCGGAATATATTTCGGCCCGCCTGCCGGTGCCGGTGAGCGCGGGCTATGCCTATATGCGCTGGTTCCACGGGCCATCGGGCCGGCTAATGGTGGCCACGCCAACCATGCGCGACGAGCTCACCCGCCACGGGTTTCGCAACATCTCGCCCTGGGCGCGGGGGGTCGACACCGTGATGTTCCGGCCGCGTCGCAAGGGCGAGCCGGACGTCTTCGAAGGTATGGCGCGGCCGATCTGGGTGAATGTCGGCCGCATCGCCGTGGAAAAGAACATCGAGGCCTTCGCGCGCCTGGACTTGCCCGGCACCAAGGTGATCGTCGGCGACGGACCGCAACGCGGGGACCTGGCGGCGCGCTATCCCGATCTGGTTTTCGTCGGCACCAAGCACGGCGAGGACCTGGCCGCCTGCTACGCCTGCGCCGATTGTTTCGTCTTTCCCTCGCTGACCGAGACTTTCGGCCTGGTGATCCTGGAGGCGATGGCGGCGGGAACGCCGGTGGCCGCCTATCCCGCGCCGGGTCCGATCGACATCATTCCAGGGTCCGACGCCGGAACTCTGGCCGCCACCCCGACCGAGGGCCTGCGCGAGGCCTGCCTTGAAGCGCTCAAACTCGATCGCAAAACCGTTCGCGCCTATGCCGAGCGCTATTCCTGGCGGGTCTGCGCCGAGGAATTCGTCCGCAACCTGCAACCCTATCCCGAACCGGAGAAGACCCGGCTGTGGCGGCGCCTGCGACGCCTGGCGCGTTTGCGGCGCAAACCCCTGATCGCCTAAGGGGCCGCGAGGGTCCGAAAAGTCTTTACATTCCGGGCGGCGCACCCTACATGCACGCGTTCCGGCGGACCCAAAGACAACTGCTGCTGCTAACGCCGGATTGGGTTAACGAATACAGGGGTTTACGTGAATTGCACACGTACCATACTCCCCTGGACCTGGTCCGTGAGCGGTCTGTCGAACGTCCTGTCGCCCTTGTGCGACCGGCCGCGGCGGCTCTAGCGGCAAACTGGTTCAGGGATAGATTTCAAGGCTCGGTCTTTTACGCGGTAAAGGCGAACCCTTCGCCGTGGGCGGTCGAAACGCTGTACGCCAATGGCATCGGCGCATTTGACGTCGCCTCCATTCCGGAGATTGAGCTCGTCGCCCAGCACGCGCCCGGCGCGCGCATGGCCTTCATGCACCCGGTCAAGAACCGCCGGGCGATCTCGGCCGCCTATTTCGATCACGGCGTGCGGATCTTCTCGCTCGACACCCATGAAGAGCTGGCCAAGATCCTGGAGGCGACCGGCAACGCCAAGGATCTGATCCTGATGGTGCGCATGGCGGTCTCGACCGATGGCGCGAGCTATCCCCTGGCCGGCAAGTTCGGCATCGAGGCCCACAACGCTCCTGAACTGCTGCTGGCCGCGCGTCGGGCGACCGACGATCTGATGGGCGTGGCCTTCCACGTCGGCAGCCAGTGCATGCGCCCCACTGCCTATCAGGCGGCGATGAGCCAGGTTTCCCGCAGCCTCGTGCGCGCCGGCGTCTTCGCTGATGTGGTCGATGTCGGCGGCGGCTTCCCCTCAGTTTATCCGGGCATGATCCCGCCGGCCATGGACGACTATGCGGCCTCGATCCACCGCGGTTTCGAGGAGATGAAGGTCCACGAAACCACCGAGCTGTGGTGCGAGCCCGGCCGGGCGTTGGTGGCCGAAGCCTCCTCGCTGCTGACCCAGGTCGAACTGCGCAAGGGTGACGCGCTCTATCTGAACGATGGGGCTTACGGCGCGCTGTTCGACGCGGCCCACACCAAGTGGCCTTTCCCCTCGCGCCTGGTGCGTGATGGCGAGGCTTCGGCTGAGCTGAAACCCTACCGGTTCTATGGTCCGACCTGCGATTCTCTCGACCAGATGGCCGGCCCGTTCTGGCTGCCCGCTGATGTGCGCGAAGGCGACTTCATCGAGATCGGCATGCTGGGCGCCTATGGCGTGGCGCTGGCGACACGGTTCAACGGCTACGGCGACATCGATGCCGCCATCGTCGAGGACGCGCCCATGGCCTCGATGTACGGCCTTGCGCCTCGGGCCATCCCGACGCCGAAGTCGGACGCCGCGCCCGCCAATGTCGTGAAGTTTTCACGCGCCCGTGGAAAGAAGCGCCGGCGCAGGTAGTTCTCGTTCTCAGCCGTCATCACCGTCCGGCCTAACGACGGAGCAGCCCTTTCTTTTGGGAGCCCCTCGCCATGAACACCCCTCCGCCGAACCGCAAAGCCGAACTGCTGGCCACCGTGGTCGAGCACGTCGACATCACCTCCTACGATGCCCGGCCGGTCATCAACGCCATGCGCAAGATGAGCTTTTCATCGCGCGATACGGCCAGAGCCGCCGACATCCTCAACATGGCCATCGAGGACAAGGACTGTTCGACCTGGCTGATCCTGGCCGGATCGACGTCGGCCGGCGGCTGCATGCACGTCTATCGTGACATGGTCCGCGCCGGGATGATGGATGTGGTGGTGGCCACCGGCGCCTCCATCGTCGACATGGATTTCTTCGAGGCCCTGGGCTTCAAGCACTATCAGGCGGCCGGTCCCGTGGATGACAACATCCTGCGCGAAAACTACGTCGACCGCATCTACGACACCTATATCGACGAGGAGGAACTGCAGGCCTGCGATGCGACGATCTTCGAGATCGCCGAGAGCCTGGAGCCGCGCCCCTATTCGTCCCGCGAGTTCATCCAGGAGATGGGCAAGTGGCTGGCGGCGGGCAACGCGAAGAAGCCCGGCAGCCTGATCCAGACGGCCTATGAGGAAGGCGTGCCGATCTTCTGTCCGGCTTTTGTCGACTCATCGGCCGGCTTCGGCCTGGTCAAGCACCAGAAGGAGCGGATGAAGGCGAAGAAGCCCTACATGTCCATCGACGCGGTGGCCGATTTCCGTGAGCTGACCGATGTGAAGATCGCGGCCGGGACCACGGGCCTGTTCATGGTTGGTGGCGGCGTGCCCAAGAACTTCGCCCAGGACACCGTCGTCTGCGCCGAGATCCTCGGCATCGAGGCCGACATGCACAAATATGCGGTGCAGATCACCGTCGCTGACGTGCGCGACGGCGCCTGCTCGTCCTCGACCCTTCAGGAGGCCGCCTCCTGGGGCAAGGTGCAGACGGTGTGGGAGCAGATGGTGTTCGCCGAAGCCACCACCGTGGTGCCGCTGATCGCGTCGGACGCCTGGCACAGGGGCGGCTGGAAGACGCGCGAAAAGCGCCGTTGGGCGAAGCTGTTCAGCTAGGCTCTCATCTCCTAGTGTGAGAGTTGGCGGCGGAGGCCCACTATGTTGGAACTCACCAAGCTTGAACGAGCGGTACTCTCGGATTGGCTTGCAGGTCATCCCGAGGATGCTGCTCTGTTACTTCAGCTCGAAGGCGCTGCGCTTCGTGAGCGTGAAAACAGTGGCGCAGGTTATTTCTGCAGAATCGATCCCAATCGATCCGCACCCACGCTTCCTACGCCGGAACAATTGCCTAGAAGCGCAGCCTGGTTTGACATTGCCGGCTTCAAACGCCCCGTAGGCCACGTGCTCTGGACGACAGATGGGTTTCTTACATCCATTGAAGGGTTCACCATTGACGACAGCAGCACCGACATTGATTGGGCGACTGTCGAGTTCACCAAGCGCAATCCAGATTCTATTTGAACCGAGGCTGTAGGACATGCGGATTTCACGACTCGGAATTGTTGTCCTCGCTCTAGGACTCAGCGCCGGAGCGGGTCTCGCGCAACAACCGGCGGCGCCGGCCCGCGCGGCCGGCTATCTGGCGGGCGTCGAGGTTGCCCAGGCTGCCGTGGTCCTGCCGCCCGCGCCGGTGGCGGGTTCCGAGCGCTATGAGAACGACCGGCACATCTTCGCCCTCACCCGCCGGCTGGAAGGCACGCCGCGCTGGGCGCTGGCCCAGGCCGACAATGTCTATACCGCCCCGCACCTGCTGGAAGTGTTCAGCTGCGGGATCGGCGCGAAGATGACGCCGCAGAACGCGCCGGTCACCTTGCGCATCCTCTCGAACATGCTGGTCGATCAGAACAAGTTCTCCGCCACCGCCAAGGACGTCTTCAAGCGCCAGCGGCCCTACCTGATCGATGAAGCCAATATCTGCATTCCCAAGACCGACGGCCTGGCCGCCAGTCCCGACTACCCCTCCGGTCACACGACGCTCGGCTGGACTGATCCTGGCGGAGATCGCGCCGGACCGGGCCGAGGGCATCCTGATGCGCGCCCGCGCCTACGGCGAAAGCCGCGTGGTCTGCGGCGTCCACAACGCCAGCGCCATCGAGGGCGGGCGCACCACCGGCGGCATGGCGGTGGCGGTCATGCACAGCGCACCGGTCTTCCTGGCGGACCTGGCGAGCGCCAAGACCGAGGTTGCCACCTTGCGCGCCGATCCGGCGAATGCGGTCGATGCGACAGCCTGCAAGGTTGAGCATGATCTCATCGAAAAGACGCCTTACCCGCAGTAAGGCATTTTCGGTGCGCTATCGCTCGGCTGCGCCTCGCTGCTTGAGCGCGGGCATTTTCGTTGCGCTATCCCCCGGCCTTCGCCGGGGTACTTGAGCGCGGGTTAAATCCCGGCGTACCACTCGTAGCCGAAATCCTCCCAGAATCCGCCCGAGCCGCCGCCGATGCCTTTCAGCGAGGCGACCGCTTCGATGCGGCCGATGTACTTGGCCTGTTTGTAGCCCAGCTGGCGCTCGACCCGCAGGCGCAGGGGCGCGCCGTGTTCCACGGACACCGGCGCGCCGTTCATGTCGTAGGCCAGGATGGTCTGTTCGTGCCGCGCGTCGGTAAGGTCGATGCTCTCGTAATATTTGCTGGCGCCCAGCGTATCCATGCAGTGGAAGACGATGAACTTCGCCTCGGGCTTCAGCTTGGCTTGATCGAGCAGGGCTGACAGGCGCGCGCCTTTCCATTTGCCGATGCAGCTCCAGCCTTCGACGCAGTCGTGGCGGGTGATCTGGGTGCGCGAAGGCAGGGCGCGAAGCTCGGCCAGGGTCAGCGCCAGCGGTGTCTCGACCAGACCGTCGACGACCAGCTTCCATCCGGAAAAGCCGGTGTTCAGATGCGAATTGTACTCTTCATCGACCGGCCGCCGGGTGCCGTTGGCCTTGAAGGTGCGCGAGATGTCCGCCTCGGTGAACTCGGGCGCCAGAGCGTGACGGCCGATGATGGCGCGCTGAGCGCCCTGGCTCCATTTCTCGGCGACCTTGAGCATCTTGAGGGCGGGGGGCGCGGTGGCCACCTTTTCGCAGCCGGCGGCGATCGTGGCGCCGACGCCGGCCAGAAGGCCGCGAAGCCAGGTGCGGCGGTTCATGAGTGGGCCTCCTCGTCCGAGGGAATAATGGCCAGTTTGCCGGTGAGCATGGCGCGCACCTGATTGAGCGGGCCGGAGAGGATCACGGCCAGCAGATGGACGATGACGAAGGCGACAATGAGGTTGGCGCAGATGAAGTGGATCGACCGGGCGCTCTGCCGTCCGCCAAAGAGGTCTAGCAGGAAGGGGAAGGCCGCATTCAGCCCCGGCGACATGGTCATGCCGGTCAGGGCTATGGTGGGAAGCAGCAGGAACACGACGCCGGAATAGGCGAGCTTCTGAACCTGGTGATAGCGGGCCGACTCCGGGCCTTTGGAGAATTTCAGACGCAGGTGCGGGTCCTTGAAGATGGTCTTCAGGTCTCGGCCGCTGGGCAGGACGTCGCGGATCAGGTGGCGGCCGATCAGGCCCGTGACCAGATAGATCAGGCCGTTCACCGCAAACACCCAGGCAAAGAACAGGTGCCAGTGGCGGCCATTGGTGAGGTCGAACTCGCCGCCCGGAACGGTCATCCAGCCGGGGAAACCCTGGTCCTGCCACTTGCCGTCGAGCTTCGAGGCGCCGAAGACGCCGGTCGTCTCCACCTTGGCCGAGCCCAGGGTGGTAAAGCCCTTCATTTGGGCGCCGTCCTTGCTGCGTTCGGCGTACATGGAAAACCAGGGATGATCGAAGTTTGACGCCTTGCCCCAATAGAGCGCGGCATGGGCGTTGAAGATCTGCAGGCCCGACCCCAGCAGGAGGACCAGGGCGATGACATTGACCCAGTGGTTCAGCCGCACCAGCAGGCCGTGGCGTTTGACCATCACCTTCATCGGGGTCAGGGCGGCTCGGGCCGTCTCGGCGGTCATGTCCAGAATCTCCGTGGGCGCAGAATTGCACAGCGCGCGCGCGTGAGCGAGAGCCCCGGCTTGCGTGGCCCGGCCATCGGTTCTACCTCGATCCCATGACGCAGCCTTGCGAACATTCGCACGACCGGCAGGCCGGACTTTCTGGGCCGGGCCTCGTCCGCGAGCTTGAGGCGGCGCGGCGGCTTTGCGCCACCCGCGGCGAGCGGCTGACCCGTCCGCGTGAGCGAGTGCTGGAATTGTTGCTGCAGGCCTCCGGCCCGCTCAAGGCCTATGACCTTCTGGCCGGCATCGCCGGCGGGGCGGGAAAAGCGGGGCCGCCGACCGTCTACCGCGCGCTGGACTTCCTGGCGGCCCAAGGACTGGTTCATCGGATCGAGAGCCTGAACGCCTTCGTAGCCTGCCGCCATCCCGGCGGACACAATGCGGCATTCCTGATCTGCGACTGCTGCGGCGCGACGCGCGAGTTCGATCCGGGCGAGGCGCGGACCCTCGCCGAGGAAGCCCGCCGGGACGGGTTCGCCCTCTCGGCCGTCACCCTCGAAGCCCACGGCCTTTGCGCCGATTGCCAGAGCGCGCCTCAGGCATGACCGCACCAATCGGGATCGAGGTCTGGCGCGGCGGCGTCAATACCTGGGAATGCGACTGGATGGGGCATTTCAACGTCCGCTTCTATGTCGCCGCGCTGGAAGAATCCCTGGCCTCGTTCGCCGCCCAGCTGGGTCTGGAAGATGCCTTCGCCACAACGGCCGGCGCCACAGTTCTGGTCCGTGACCAGCACATACGTTTCCAAAAGGAATCCCACGCCGGCGACCTGATCTACATGACGGCCGGCGTGCTGGAGATGGGCGAGAGTGACGCCCGCTTCCTGTTCGTGCTGTGGCGCCAGAAGGACCAGCTGCCGGGCGCGAGCTTCATGGTCAGGGTCAGTCATGTCACCGCGGGCGACGAACGCCCGTTTCCGTGGCCGGCTCTGGCCCGGAAGAAAGCCGCCGCCCTGATGGTGGAGGCGCCCGACTATGCCCGCGCCCGCAGCGTCACCGAAGCGCCGATCGGATCGGGGGCCAGCCTGAAGCGCGCCGATGAGCTGGGACTGATGCGTCTGACCTCCGGCGTGATCATGCCGCACGACGCCGATGTGTTCGGGCGGATGAATTCGCAGGTCTTCATCGGCCGGGTGTCCGACGGCGTCGCGGGCCTCGTGGGCGATTTCCGCCGTGCCGTCGCCGAACACGCCGAAACCAAACCCGCCCGCGCGGGCGGGGCCGTGTTGGAAAACCGGCTCAGTTATTTCCGCATGCCGAGGATCGGCGACCGCTTTGAGATCCGCTCCGGAACCTCGGCGCTCGATGGCCGTACC
The DNA here is from genome assembly GCA_947475875.1 of Caulobacteraceae bacterium. GTDB lineage: Bacteria > Pseudomonadota > Alphaproteobacteria > Caulobacterales > Caulobacteraceae > UBA5005. The sequence continues at coordinate 122,051 of CANJME010000006.1, forward strand.
ATGGCGCTCTTCCACTGGCTGCTCGATCCGCGCACCGGCGAGGCCTGGGGCGCGGCCAGCGCGGTGGCTATCGTGCTCGACCTCGATACGCGCAAGATCATCCCGGTATCGCCCGCGGCCGATGCGGTTCTGCGGCCGAAACTGATCGCCGCCGAGGGCCTATAGGGCCGCGTCCCGCAGCGACTGGCGCACCAGGTCCGGGCGCTCCATCGGCAGGAAGTGGGTGGTTCCCTCGATCTGGACCAGCTTCAGGTTCGGGTTGGCGACAATGCGGGGATCATCGGCCTTGACCGTGCAGGTCGACTGGATTTCGGCGCGGAACGCCAGCGTAGGTCTGGGCGTCGTCAGCAGCAGTTCGACGCCATTCTGCCCCTGAGCCACATAGCTTGAGGTCTCCCAGGCCGGATCGCAGGAAAGGCGCACGCCGTCGGCCGTTTCGACGAGCCCGTCGGCGGCGTAGTCGACCAACATTTCTTCCGGCCAGTTGGTGAAGGCCCCGCGCCCGCGCCAGTTATCGACGGCGGCCTGGCGGCTGGCAAACACCGAGCGGCGGCGGCGCGCCGCGTCGAGGAAGGGTGAGCTTTCGATCCTATGGCCCGGAGGGTTCGGGTAGAGCACCGGATCGTACAGGATCAGGGATTTCACCTTTTCGGGGGCCAGGTGCGTCGCCATCAGGCTTGAGGTGCCGCCGAAGGAATGGCCGGCCAGGACCACGGGCTTTTCGAGGGTGAGCGCGCCCAGCACGGCCAGCAGATCATCGCGCAGGTCCGTCCAGTCGCTCCGGTGAGGGGCGGTGTCCGTGGGCAGGCGCGTGCGCCCATGGCCGCGCAGGTCGAAGGCGATGATCCGCATCTCGCCAGCGAGCGGTTCGAGGATGTGGCGGTAGGTGAGGGCGTTGAAGCCGTTGGCGTGGGAAAACACGACATCGACCGGCCGGGCTGGATCGCCAAAGTCCAGAAAAGCAACTTGCCCTTTTCCGGTCGGCGTGGAGACATCGAGGCTGCGGCGGGCAAAAGCGGTCATCGCCCGGCTCGCTATCGTAAACTTGGGGCCCGCGCCCGCTAAAAATGGGGACAGGCACACATTTTCGGTCCCGAGGGTTCAGGGGCGTCCAGGAAGGAGATAAAAAGGTGAGCCAGTCCCCATTTTTAGCCCATCGCCAAGCATGAAACTCGCCACCATCGGCTACGAAAACGACACCCTGGACGGGTTCCTCGGGAGACTGAAGGCCGCGAAGGTGGAAAAGGTCATCGACGTGCGGGCCGTGGCCTCATCGCGCAAGGCCGGGTTTTCCAAGAGCCTGCTCGCCGCCAGCCTGGCCGAACAGGGCATCGGCTATGTCCACCTGCGCGACCTCGGCACGCCCAAGGCCGGGCGCCAGGCGGCGCGAGCTGGAAAGATCGAGGCTATGCACGCCATCTATGAGCAGCAGCTGGCCTTGCCGCAGGCGCAGCTGCAGCTGGCCGAAGCGGGCGAGATCGCACGGGCGGAAAAATCAGCCCTGCTCTGTTTCGAGGCCGATGTCTGCGGCTGTCACCGCCAGATCGTCGCCCAGCGCCTGCGAGAGGCGCTGGGGTTCGAGGTCGAGGATCTTTAGGCGTTACCCTGCACCACCCAGTCGCCGGACGCGGTCTGGCAGGCGACGTAGCGCTGGGTCTCGGCCTGACCGCCGCCCGGGGTGTAGGTCTGATCGAAGGTGCGGCACATCGGCCCGCCTTTCGGGTCGTAACGCGGCTTGCCGTTTCCGTTGTTGCTGTTCTTGCCGCCCTTAACCGGCGCCTCCTGCAGGCTGGCCTCGGTCACGTAACCCAGGGCGACGCCATTCTGGCCGACCAGGAGCCAGCCGGCCGTGGCCGGACGTACATAGCCGTCGACGAGGTCGCCGTTGCGCAAGGTTCCCACCTGCGGACTGCCGTTCGAGGGGCGCCCGCGCAGAACCACATTACCGGTCGCACGATAGGCCCCGCTGGCCGGACTGTAGTTGCGCGGCTGCTCGACGCCGTTCGCCCAACGCACCTGGCTCAGGTTGAACTGGCCGGGCTTGCCGTTCTGCTCATAGCCGTAGTTGTAGGTCTCAACGACGTGGATCTTGCCAGACGTGCCGTTGGCGCCCTGCCATGTCTGGTCCTTGCCCTGCTGCAGGGCGGTCTGGGTGGCGGTCTGAGCCCGGCGGCTGTCGTCGGTTCCCATCTTGCAGCCGATGTAGGATCCTGCCGCGGCGCCGATCGCCGCGCCGAGGATGGTGTTGCGCGTCGTGTTGTTCCCCTTGTCGTCGGAGAGCTTGTTGCCGGCGATGCCGCCGACAATGGCTCCGATCGCCGCGCCCTGGCCCTGCTTGTTGTTGGCGGTCTGGCAGGAAAAGATGGATGAAAGTGGATTGCCGGACGGGCTGCGGTTCTGGGCCTGGGCCGCGCCGGCGACCAGCAGGCTGGACGCCGCCAAAAGAGTGATCAGAGTTTTCATGGTTCGCCTCGTGAGCGTTTGAGTCAATGGTGTCCCCGGCCAAGCTTAGCTCTGTTGGTTCAAGGCGGAAATACCCGTGTTGGGAACCCGATAGAACTCGCCCTGCTAGCGCTCGCCTCGCCGCAGCTGTTCGATCAGAGCGCCGATCGCATCACCCGCCTGGGTCACGGTCGAAGCGCCGGGCAACTGGCGGGCCAGGGCGACTGCCAGCTGAACCCCGTCGATGGAGCCTGCATGCCGGGTCGCTTCTTCGTCCTGATAGATGAAGCCATAGACCGGATAGACCGTGGTTCCGACGTCGTGGGTCGGGTCGTACCAGACCTTGACCTGGCTCCAGTCGCCGTCCCTGGAAACGTCGATCACCGTAACGTTTTCCTCGATCTTGCCACGGCGCCCGTCGATCTCCGACCAATTGGCGTGGTCGACCTGAACCTCGTGATCGGAAATGACCTGCGAGACGACCGCCACATGGCCCCTGCGCATGCGGCCCGAAGGTTTGAACACCAGCACCGAGCCGACCACCGGGGTTCTTCCGGTCTCATACTTGCCGGCCGCCTGACGCCACCAGGTGTAGGCGTCGCCGAACAGCTGGATGCCCGACAGGATGCGGGCCGCCGGGACGCACTGCCAGTAGTCGGCCGCATTGGCGGCCTGCGGCGCAGCGCTCAGCAGGAGCGATGCGGCAAGACAGCCGGCAACGGTTTTGGTCCACAAGGTCATAGGCAGGCGGATTCCCCGGGAAGACGCGGGTTTTGGCTAATGATCGCCGCCGATAATGAAAAGAGTCTTTCCGCCAGATTAATGGGGATGAATGGTCAACTGCCTGTGAATTGAGCAGTGCTCATTCGCCCGGTCAGGCGAAACTGGGCTGAATCGCTGTTTTGCGTTTGCCGAAACCGCGCAGGACGCCGCGCGCCGGCCGCTCGACCAGATGGTGGGCGAGCGCGGCCACCGGGAGGACACCCGCCGTGAACACAAGCCAGAGCCAGAGCGGCAGCTGCTCTTCGTAGCCCAGAAGCTTGCCCGCCGCGCCGACGAACAACAGCTGCCAGGGAACGCAGACCATGTAGACCGCGTAACTCACCTCACCCAGCCATACGCCGACCGGGCCGGAGCCGAAGCGGCTGCCGCTGGTGGTCAGCGAGGCAAGCGAGACCATCAGGGCGCCGAAGGTTAGAACGATCAGGGCGTCGTGGGCTCTGAGGGCCGCCATGACGACTGCCGCTGTAACCAGCAGGGCCGAAGCGGCTAGCGCCGTAGCGGGCTTTGAAATCGGCCGCGAACGCCAGACCAGATATGCCGCGCAGCCCAAGGCGAAACAGGGAACGATGCGTAGCGCGCCCCAGGCGATGGTGGCCTGGGTCAGCCTGAAGCCAGCGACCAGCGGGAACAGAAGATAGAGCCCCGTGAGTAATGCCGCCGCGCCGGCCGCAGCGACATAGGGTCTGGACTTGAGCGCCAGGGCGGCCACGGCGAAGAGCGGGAAGGTGAGATAGGCGAACCACTCGGCCGAAATCGACCAGGAGGGGTGGTTCCAGCCGGCCTCGGGCGCGAGGCCCCAAGCCTGGGTCATGGAAAGGTTCGCCGCCAGGGATTTCCACGACAGGATGTGCGGATCGATGGCGATACCCGCGGCGGTCGCCGCCAACGCCATGCCGCCCACGCCGATCAGGGTGGCGATGTGCAGAGGATAGATCCGGGCGATGCGGGCCCAGAGGAATCCCTTGTAGGAATAGGATTTGTCTTCCACCTGCGGCAGATAGACGTGGCAGAGGATAAAGCCCGACAGGACAAAGAACATCTCAACGCCCAGATAGCCTCGGGCGACGAATTCGGGCCGGGCGCCGGCGCCGGCCAGGTGAGGCCAGTAGTGGAAGACCACGACCCACAGGGCGGCGAAAAACCGCACGGCGGTCAGGGGTTTGATGTCGAGCGTCTGGTTCACGGCCGGTCTCGTCCCGATCCGGAGCGCGGAAATGCTCCGAAGGTTCAGCCAAGCAATACTCGGACCAGGTGAAGAAACTCTTTTCAGCGCAGAAGGTAGAACCGCTCCAGTTCGTAGCGCGAGCCCGCCTCGCCTGGCCAGCTTGAATAGAGCCCGAACCGCCGCACCGTGAACGGCGGAGCGCGCAGAAGGTTGTTGCCGGCGATCCAGGCGGCGACCTCGGCGGGTTCTGCGCGGCGCAGATAGGCGAGCGTGATATGAGGGGCGAATTTGCGAGTCTCGGGCGTGCAACCCGCCTGGCGAACGGCGGTCTCGCACCGGGCCGCCAGCTGGCGAAGTGCCGGTTTTTCCTGGAGGCCCGCCCAGACGGCGCGCACGCGCTCACCCTCGCCAAAGGCGCCGACGCCGGTGAGGGAAAGATCAAACGCCTCGCCTGCCGCGCACTCGAGGGCTGCGGCGATGTCCTCGGCCCGGCGTTCGTCGACGTCTCCGAAGAACCGGAGCGTAATGTGCAGCGTTTCAGCCGTGCGCCAGCGCACGTCCCGCAGGCCTGTCTGATGGGCAACCAGCAGCGCGGCGATGTCGCCGGGCAGGGCAATGGCCGCAAAAAGGCGGATCATGGGGTTCTGTAACGCTGTCCCTTGTCAGCGGCCAAGGAAATCCCGATATTACGTGGGGGCGCGTCGGCAGCCGATGCGCCGGAATTGAAAAAGGAATTCGATCGCCATGAGCGATTTCAACCCGAATATCGTCCGCAATGTCACGCCAGCGGGGGTCGCCGACATGTCGGTGGACGTTGGCCTGCGCCGCTTCATGCTGGGCGTCTACAACAAGCTGGCGCTGGGCCTGGTTGTGTCTGCGGCCCTGTCTTTTCTCACCGGCAGTGTCCCGGCGGTTCAGGTGCTATTGTTCCGGCTCACGCCGGATGGCCAGATCCAGGGCTACACGCCGCTGGGCTGGGTCGTCTCGCTCGCGCCTCTCGGCATCCTGCTGATGTCGGGCTTCCTGGCCCGCAACATTACGCCGCGCACCGCGAGCCTGATCTATTGGTCGATCGTCGCTTTGATCGGCGCTTCAATGGGCTCGCTGCTCTTCCTCTATACAGGTGTCAGCATCTTCTCCACCTTCCTGGTGACCGCGAGCGCCTTCGGTGTGCTTAGTCTGATCGGCTACACGACCAAAAAGGACCTGACCGGTATCGGCAGCTTCCTGATCATGGGAGTCTGGGGCCTGTTCATCGCCTCCATCGTCAATATCTGGATGCACTCGGCGGCGATCGCCTACATCGTCAGCGGCCTGGGCGTGCTGATTTTCTCGGGCCTGATCGCCTATGACACCCAGAATATGAAGCTGCGCTACTACGCCTTGAGCGGTGACGAGGCAGCGATGTCGGTGGCGACCAGCTATGGCGCCCTGAACCTCTATCTCGACTTCATCAACCTGTTCCGCTTCCTGCTGATGTTCCTGGGCGCGCGTCGGTAGGACTCAACAGAGGCAAGAATGATCAGGGCCCCGGAGCGATCCGGGGCCTTTTTCACATGCGCTCGGGCGTTTCGATTCCGAGGAGATCCAGCGCCGTCTCCAGCTGGGCCAGCACCGCCTGCGACAGCGCCAGGCGCGAGGCGCGGGTCGCCTCGTCCGCTGCCGTCAGCACCGGACAGGCCGCGTAGAATTTTGAATAGACCTGGGCCAGGCGAAAGGCGTGTTCGGCGATGAAGTGCGGCGCGGACTTGTCGTCGGCCTCAACCACGGCCTGGTTGAAAGCGTCCAGTGTCAGGGCAAGCTCGCGCTCGGTGGGCTCGGCGATGACGATCGCGCCGGCCACGGCGCCCTGGTCGGCCGCCTTGCGCAGCAGCGATTTGATGCGGACGGCCTGATAGAGCAGATAGGGCCCGGTCTTGCCCTCGAAGCTGGTGAAGCGATCGAGATCGAAGACGTAGGAGGTGCCGCGGAAATTCTGCAGGTCGGCGAACTTCAGGGCCGCGACCGCGACCTTGCGGGCCGTGTCCTCAAACTCATCGGGCTCCAGCTCTGCGCCCAGCCCAGCCTCGTGCAGCCGCGCCGTCGCCTTTTCGCTGGTCATGGCGATCAGGTCGGCCAGTTTGAGCACCCCGCCCTCGCGGGTCTTGAACGGCTTGCCGTCGGGCCCGTTCATGGTGCCGAAGCCGATGTGGACCAGATCCTCGCGCGGCGCGTAGCCGGCCTTGGCGGCGGCGCGGAACACCTGCTCGAAATGCTCGGCCTGACGCTGGTCGACCACATAGAGGAAGAGCTGCGGATCGAAGTCCCGGCGGCGCTGCAGGATGGTGGCCAGATCGGTGGTGCCGTACATGGCCGAGCCTTCCGAAGAGATCACCAGCAGCGGATCGGGGCTTTCCACCACCACCACCGAGCCGTCATCGAGCTTTTTCTTTTTCGTCTCACCCGGACCTGCCACGCGCAGGATTCGCGCGCCCTGGTCGGTCTCCAGCAGGCCCTTGGCTTCCAGATCAGCGACCATCTCAGGGATCAGGGGATCGGCGTCGCTCTCGCCCTTCCAGAGGTCGAAATCCACGCCCAGGGCGTGGAAGTCCCGCTTAAGCGCCACGCGGCTGACGTCAGCGAAGACCTGCCATATCAGCCGGTAGGACGCCCGCCCACCCTGCAGGGCGGCGGTCGCCTTTCGGGCGGCGTCACGGAACGCCGCCTCGTGCTTGGCCCGTTCGGCGGCCTGCGGATAGAGCCGCTCGAGGAGGGGCAGGTCGACGTGGGCGCGCAAAGTCGCCTCGGCGGCGAGCGGATCGCCGCCGGCGTCGACACCGGCGATGACTTCGGCGACGGCGGGGATCTCATCGGCGGTGGCCAGGATCAAGAGGCCCATCTGGAAACCCCAGTCGCCGAAATGGGCGTCGCCGATGGTGACATCGCCCCGGAACCGGTGAATGCGTTTCAGCGCCTCGCCGATGATCGACGAGCGCAGGTGGCCCACATGCATGGGTTTGGCGACGTTGGGGCCGCCATAGTCGATGATCACCCGCCGGGGCGAATCGGCCAGGCTCGCGCCGCCGCGCGGGTCGCGGGCCACGTCCGCAGCGCGCCGTGACAGCGCCTGCGGCGAAACCCTCAGATTGATGAAGCCGGGACCGGCGATCTCAACGCCGGTAAGGTCCGGGTGAGCCTCCAGCGCCGCCGCGATGCGGGTGGCGATGTCGCGCGGCGGCTGGCCGGCGAGTTTGGCCGCAGCCATGGCGCCGTTGCACTGGAAATCGGCGAGGTCCGGACGGTCGGCGGCGGTTACGCGCCCAAGCTCAGGCGGCAGGCCAGCCCCCGCGAAGGCGGCCCCGACCGCTTCGCCAAGCGCCGTTTTCAGGTCGTTCATCGCGCGGCGGGCGCTCCGGCGGCCTGAGCGCTGCGGCCCGTGGCGTCGATCGGGAAGCGGGTGCCGTCGCGATTGAACGCCGCCTGCTCAGGGGTGACTTCAAAGCCCACCAGAACCTCGAAGTTTTCGCCGGACACGGTGGCCGCGGCGCGGGGGATGGTGATCTGATCGGTGTGCTGGAATTCGAGCACCCGGTCCGCGCCGCGCGGGAATTTGGCGACGAAGCTGAACGGTTGCTTGGCGAGGATGCCCTTGTTGCGATCGGTCACGGCGATCCAGTAGTTTATGGTCTTGGTGTCGCCGGTCGCCATCGGGCCCCGGCCGATCTGAAATGTGGTGATCATCTCGACGACGATCGGCTCGGCGGCCTTGTAGCGGCAGAGGGCGCTGACCCCTTCGATTTCACCCGAATAGGCCACCGTGGTCGCCGACTTCTGTCCACCGGTGAATTCGGTCAGACGACTGGCGTCATAGAGCACCTTGACGAACGGGCAGGGGCCCTCGTTTTCCAGGTTCGGGATCGGCAGCTGGTCACGCGCGAACTGCTGTTCGATGCGCTTTTGACGGCTTTCCTCCTGGCGACGCGTATCGCCGTTCTTCGACTGCGGCGGCAGCTGGCCTTCCTGGGCCAGCACGATGCCGGCGCTCAGGATCGAGGCTGCGGAGACGGTCAGTAGAAGGCGGCGCATGATCGTCAGGTTTCCAGTTCAGGGCGGGCGGCCGGTAAAGCTGCTGCTAGGGTCAGATAAAGGCAACTGCGTGACCTCGCAATCCATTCGCTAAGCGCCTAAATCAGCCGGCAATGGCGACAAACCCCGAAAGACGGCTGCTCAATGTGTTGATGGCCAGCCCCCGCGGGTTCTGCGCCGGGGTCGACCGCGCCATCCAGATCGTCGAGCGGGCGATCGGGAAATACGGCGCGCCGGTCTATATCCGCCACGAGATCGTCCACAACCGCCACGTCGTCGACCGGTTGCGGGCCATGGGAGCGGTGTTTGTCGAGGAGCTGGACGAGTGCCCCGCCGACCGGCCTGTGGTGTTCTCGGCGCACGGGGTGCCGAAATCGGTTCCGGCCGAGGCGCGTGAGCGCAACATGCTCTTCCTCGATGCGACCTGCCCACTGGTCTCCAAGGTGCATGTGGAGGCCGAACGGCACCATGCGGCGGGCTGCGAGATCGTGCTTATTGGTCACGCTGGCCATCCGGAGGTGCTGGGCACCATGGGCCAGCTGCCGGCCGGCGCAGTGACCCTCGTTGAGACGGTGGAGGACGCCAGGCGCTTCCAGCCGCGCGATCCGGCCCGGATCGCCTATGTCACGCAGACGACCCTGTCGGTGGATGACACCGCCGACATCGTGGCGGCGCTGCGAGCCCGCTTTCCGCAGATCTCCCAGCCGCACAAGGAAGACATTTGTTACGCCACCACCAATCGCCAGGAAGCGGTCAAGGAACTGGCGGCTGAGAGCGACCTCGTTTTGGTGGTCGGCTCGTCCAATTCGTCGAATTCGGTGCGTCTCGTGGAGGTTGCGCTACGCGCCGGCGCCTCGCAGGCGCGGTTGATCGACGATGCCTCAGGCATCGACTGGTCCTGGTTCGATGGTGTTTCCACCGTGGGCCTCACCGCAGGCGCCTCGGCGCCCGAAGCCCTGGTCGACGGCGTCATCGCCGCCCTGAATGACCGGTTCGACGTCTCCATGCGCGAAGGCGATGCGCCTCGCGAGGATGTGGTGTTCAAACTGCCGAGGGTTCTGGCGGACTAGCGCGGGCATTTTGAGCTGCGTCAATGTCTTCGCGACAAGGATGTGTTCAGGTTTTTCTTTGGGAACATCCGCTTGAAGGCCCTTTCATGAGTAAGGTTGACCGAGCTCGCGACAAACGATCCCTGTCGGGGGGCCGGAACTATTCCGCGGTTGGGCGTTTCGGCGCGAGGCTTGTGCTGCTAGGCGCGTTCCTGCCGGCCCTCGTGGTCTCGGCCCCCAGCATGGCGGACGACGGTCCGGCCTCGAACGTGGTCGAAGCCTTGCAGCGGCGGCTGGACTCAGGGGCGGTAAAGCTCGCCTACGCCGACGACGGAAAGAGCTATGTCCCAGAACTGCTGAAAGCCTTCCGAATTCCCAGCGATTCCCAGCTTCTGGTCTTTTCCGCCAGCAGCCTGCAGTACGATCGCATCCATCCGGACACCCCCAGAGCCATCTATTATCAGGACGATGCGGCCCTCGGCACGGTTCAGAACGGCCGGGCCATCGAGCTCATCGTCAGTGACAAGAACAGCGGGGTCGCCTTCTACACCCTGGACGTCAACAAGGCCGACAAGCCCAGGTTCGAGCGGCAGACCTCGGTCTGCATGGCCTGCCACGGCTATACCAGCCGCTGGGCGCCCGGCCTGATGGTCGGCAATCTGGATACGGGTCCGAATGGACAGGTGCTCAACAGCGATCCCACACGGCTTTTTCGCCTGACCGACGATCGCTCGCCTTACGATCAGCGCTACGGCGGCTGGTACATCACCGGCTCGACGGGGGCGATGAAGCATCGCGGAAATGTCGTCATCAATCCGGATGATCCGATGACGCTTCCCGCGGGTGGGCAGAACATCCTCAGCCTGGCGGACCGGATAAACCTTCAGCGCTACCTCAGCCCTGGCAGCGACATCGTCTCCATGCTGACGTTCGAGCATCAGTCCGGGGTGTCAAACCTCATTGCCCGTATCAACGCCCAGCACGCTGGACTGAGCAACGACAGGCTGCCGCCCGAGCGTCGCGCCACTCAGGGAGAGGTTGACGCGTCAATTGAAGAGCTGGCCCGCTACCTGACCTTCGCGGACCAGGCGCCGCTGCCGTCGCCGGTCGAAGGCTCGTCCAGCTTTACGCAGACCTTTCCGGGGCAGGGACCCCGCGACGGGCAGGGCCGCAGTCTGCGCGATTTCGACCTGCGCACGCGGGTGTTCCGCTATCCGCTCAGCTACATGGTCTACAGCCAGGCGTTCGACAACCTGAACCCGGCCGCGAAAGAGCGGGTTTGGCGGCGTCTTTATGACCTGCTAAGCGGCAAGGACCGCTCGCCCGATGCGCCGCATATCGACCCGACAGGCGGGGCGGCGGCGATCGCCATCCTTGCCGCGACCAGGCAGGGTCTGCCGGATTACTGGAAGCCCATTCAGGTCGCCGCCAAATGAATGGCGTTGAGGAAAGCTAGGCTTCGGTGTCGGCGACCGTGTCTTCGCGCTCGGTGCTTTGGCCGCGCTCGGCGATGCGGGCGCGCTTGCCCCGGCGATCGCGCAGGTAATAGAGCTTGGCGCGGCGCACGACGCCGCGGCGCTTGACCTCGATGGATTCGATCATCGGGGAGAGCAGCGGGAACACCCGCTCGACGCCTTCGCCGAACGAGATCTTCCGCACGGTGAAATTCTCATGCAGGCCGCCGCCCGAGCGGCCAATGCAGACGCCTTCATAGGCCTGCACGCGCTCACGGTCGCCTTCCTTGATCCGCACATTGACGCGCACGGTATCGCCGGGCGCGAAATCGGGGATCTTGTTATTGGTGGGGTTCAAACGAGCGGTTTCTTCAGCTTCCAGCTCGGCAATGATGTTCTTGGCCATCGTAGTCTATCTCCTATGGGCTTTAATCGCCCTTTGCCTGTTGATTGGCGAGATGCGCCGCCCAGAGATCCGGCCGCCGCTCCCGCGTGGTTTTTTCCCGTTCCGCCTTTCGCCATCTGGCCACTTCTGCGTGGTGGCCCGAGGCTAGAACCTCCGGGATATCGCGCCCCTCGAATGTCCGCGGTCTTGTGAACTGCGGATGCTCCAGGAGCCCGTCTTCAAAACTGTCCTGGCCCGCGCTCTGCTCGTTCCCCAACACACCGGGCAATAGCCGAACGCACGCCTCGATCGTCACCAGCGCGGCGGCCTCGCCACCGGCAAGCACCGCATCGCCAACGGCGATTTCCTCAAACCCGCGCGCATCGAGAACGCGCTGGTCCACCCCTTCGAACCGCCCGGCCAGGACGATGACGCCCGGACCGGCGGCCCACTCTTTCACCAGCGCCTGGGTCAGGGGCCGACCCCGGGCGCTCATATACAAAAGCGGACGATCCGCGATCTGAAGGCTACCCAGAGCCCTGGCGATCACATCCGCCCGCATCACCTGGCCGGGACCGCCCCCAAAGGGGGTGTCGTCCAGGAAGCCGCGCTTACTATCGGAAAATTCCCGAATGTCCACCGTTTCCAGCCGCCACAGGTCGTGCTCGCGCCAGGCCGAACCGATCAGCGAGACGCCCAAGGGGCCCGGAAAGGCCTCCGGAAACATGGTGAGGACAGTGGCGAGAAACGGCATGGCGGTCTCTTACGCCGGAAACTGCCCGGCTCCCACCTTTCGGAACGCGCGTTCAGTTCATGGCCACGACCAGCGAGTCGGTCTCGGCCCAGGCGCCGGCCTTGTCCTTGCGCAGGTGGACCGCGATCGAAACCTGCGAGCCCCCGCCGGTGCGGCCGGTCTCCAGCAGCATGGCCTCATTGCCATCGGCGCTCACTACCGGGACCGTAAAGTTCATCTGGGTGCGATCAGGCTTGTCCTTGGCCGGTTTTTCGCCCGGCGCGACCTTGCCCAAAGCGGCGCCGGCTGTCTCGACCGCCTTGCCGAAATCGACGCAGGAGGCGAACGGGCTGATCTGGGCGGCCGCCTGCCAGGCGGTGATCATGGCGGCCGAGGGCGCGTCCTTGGGCCAGCCGGCGGGATTTTCCTCGCCGATATTGTATTTGCGGGTGAGGTCCGCCGGCTTCAGACCGGTGACGATAGCAACGGCTGGAGCCGCTGCGTCCACAACGACGATGGACTTGTCGGCAAAACGGCCGAGGCGTCCGGCGACATAGGCTCGGGCGACATCACAGCCGGGCATGTCGACCGTTGGCCCGGCCTGAGCGGTTGTAGCCGGCGTCTCTGCCTTCTTGCACGACGCCAGGCTGGCGGTCGCCGCGGCGATCAGCAGTCCCGCTCCAATCATCCGAAAAGCTCTCACCCGCATGTCTTCCTCACCGTTTCTTCTTTTTGATCACGCAACCCGACAAGGCTTCGGAGCGCACGGTAACCGCATTGCCGCCGATCGCCTGTGAACGGCGCTGAACATAGGGCCCGCCGCCCACCGCCTTATAGCGGATCGGATTGGGCAAGATCGCGGCGATTCTGGAGGCATCGTAGGGTGTGAGCGATTTGGCGGGTTTGTGGAAGTATTTCTGGCTGGCGGCTTCGGTTCCATAGACCCCCGGTCCCATCTCGGCGACGTTGAGATAGACCTCCATGATCCGACGTTTGCCCCAGACGGTTTCAATGAGGACGGTGAAGTAGGCCTCAGCGCCCTTGCGCACCCAGCGGTCCCAGCCGCGACCGGGCCAAAGGAAGACGTTCTTGGCGGTCTGCTGGCTGATGGTCGAGCCGCCGCGCAGCCGCCCGCCGCGGGCGTTGCGGTCCATGGCCTTTTCGATCGCCTCAAAGTCAAAGCCGTGGTGTTCGCAAAACCGGCCGTCCTCGGCGGCGATCGCCGCATTGACCATGTTGGGTGAGATGCTGGCGAGCGAGCGCCACTGATAGTCCAGCCCCCGGCCGTGCGCCGCCCGGTCAATCATCAGATAGTTTATCGGCGGCGGCACGAAGCGGAAGATGATGACGAGGGCGATGGGCAGAACGATCCCGGCCACGAAGCCGAACTGGATCAAGCCCCAGATCCAACGTCCGAAGCTGAGAGGCCGTTTTGGCCGAGGTTTCCCGCCCGAGGATTCGCTCACAAGGCCAAGCCTAATCGAGGGATGGAGTCCCCGCCACCCCCGCCGCGCCGTCCTCGCAGCCCCAGGCGATGGCCGATCCGTTCGCCGCCATGGCCAGGGCCGAAACCGCCTCGCCCTTTTCGGCGCGAATCCAGACCCGCTTGCCCTTGGCGATGTTCATGACCCACACCCGGCCGTCCGCCAGGCCTCCGGCCACCAGCGACAGATCCGGCGCCGCGGCGACCGCGGTGACCATCGCGCCTTCTTCGAAGCCGACTTCGCTCGCCTGGCGGCCCATGGGTCCCGAGGCGCCGCCGAACGGCCAGACCACTGCGCCGGCCGAGCCGGAGGTCGCCATGGCCGCGCCTTTCGCCAGGAAAGTCAGGCTCTTGATCTTGCCGGGATAGCCGCCCATCCGCATGTCCTTGGCATCGGCCAGGCGCCAGCCATGCAACTGGTTTTCCTGCATGGACGAGACCAGGAACTTGCCGTCCGGGCTGAAGGAAAGCGCCACGTGGCTGCCCGCCCATTTCAGCAACAGCGGCTTTTGGGCGGCGATCCGCGCGAACCAAAGCGCCGCCCCGCCATAGGTGGCCGCGGCGATCCGCCGCCCCTTGGGATCGAACGCCAGGCCGCTGACCGACTTTTCGTGGGAATAGAGGTTGTGAAAGGCCGGATCGGTGGCGTCCAGCACATGCAGGTCGCGCCCGGCCGAAAAGGCGATGAGGCCTGATTCCGGCGCGGTGGCGACCGCGTCGATCCAGCGCCCGGGCGCCGTCGCGAGCTCTCTCGCTCCGGCCATGCGGGTCCAGACCAGGCGTCCGTCGTCGCCGCCAGTGACCAGGCCCTCGCCCGAGGGATGCACGGCGGCGGCCAGAATCGCCCCGTCGTGGGCGGCGATCTCGGCGGCGCCCATACGCACCGTACCGTCGCCGAGCGCGAAGGCGGGGCCTTCGCGGGTGAAGGCCACGGCGGTCACATAGGCGTCAAAATCAAAAATCATGCCCGGCGCTTAGCGGTTTTTGCGTTTTCGCCCAAGCCTGTGCTGGACGAGCGCGGAGTCTTTGATTAGAGGCGAAGGATACAAAGACAAGCACCGCGCCTTAAAGGCAGCGGGCAAATGGGAGAGAAACATATGGCGGCCAAACTTTCCGGCGGCGGCAAGGGCAAATTCGAACTCGGCCAGAACGCCGACATCAACGTGACGCCCTTCGTGGACGTCATGCTGGTGCTGCTGATCGTGTTCATGGTGGCGGCGCCGCTGGCGACCATTGCCATCAAGGTCGACCTGCCGCCTCCGACCCAGACCCCGCCGCCGAAGGACGTCAAGCCGGTGGTGATCAACATCCAGCGCGACGGTCTATTTCTGAATGCGACACCGACCTCCTGGCCGGGCCTCAACGCCGATCTGACGCGGGCGCTGGGCGTTCCCAATCCGACCGAGCAGCAGATCATGATCCGCGCCGACCGCTATGTTCAGTACAAGAACTTCATGGGCGTGCTGAACGTGCTGCAGACCGGCGGCTTCCACAAACTGGCTCTGATCGCCGAAGACCTCTAGGTCCAAGCAACTCAAGACTTCAGACGGGCGGACCGGCAACGGTCCGCCCGTTTTGCATTGACTCCCGGCCAAAAGTTTACTAACGTAATATCAATTGCGGCGATCAGGCTGGCAGCATTCGGCAGAGACGACAATGGCGGCCAAACTTGCCGGCGCGGGACCATCCCCTTTTGATCTGGGCCAGAACGCCGACATCAACGTGACGCCCTTCGTGGACGTGATGCTGGTGCTGCTGATCGTCTTCATGGTGGTGGCCGCCGCGGCCACCAGCGCAGTCAAGGTCGACCTGCCGGCGACGCCCAAATCGATCACGGCCTTGCCCCGGCTTCCAGTGGTGGTCAGCGTTGCGGCGGACGGCGGCGTCTATGTCAATGATGTCCGCGCCTCGATGGACGGGTTGGCGGCGACGGTGACCGGGATGCTGACGGACGGTGGTCATGAAGACCGCGTCGTGGTCCGCGCCGACAAGACGATCAGCTATGAGCAGTTCATGAAGGTGATGACCGCGCTCAATATCGGCGGGATCAGCAAGCTGTCGCTGATCAGCGAAGTTCAATCGCGCTAGGATTTTTTGTTGTCGCGCGTTTGTCCCGAAAACCGGTTCCCACTTTTCGGAACGCGCTTTAGGCCGCGCAAGCCTCGAAGCCCGCCTTCAACGCCGCCTCGTCCAGATTACGGCCGATGAACACCATGCGGCTGTAGCGCGCTTCACCCGGCTTCCACGGCCGTTGCAGCTCGCCCTCCAGGATCATGTGCACCGCCTGGAAAACCAGGCGCTTTTCCTCGCCCGCCACGTCGATGATGCCCTTGGCGCGCAGGATGTCCGGCCCCTGATCGGCGAGCAGCGCATCCAGCCAGCGGGTGATCTTGTCGCCGTTGATCGGCTTGTCGAGCCGCAGGCTGATCCCCTTGATCGCATCGTCGTGCAGCTCGGAATAATGGTCATGGCCGTGATCATGATCGTGGTGCTCATGGCCATGGTGATCGTGGTGGTGATGGTCGTGATCGTGGTCATGGCAATCCTCGTCATGCACATGGCCCGCTTCTCCGTGGGCCGGGTTTAGGAAGGCCGGTTCCAGCGAGACGATTCGATCGAGATCAAAGCCGCCACGGCCGAGTACGGCCTCCAGCGGCACATTGGCCCGTTGGGCGCGATGGATCGGGGCGATAGGGTTGATCCGCCGGATGCGCGCTTCGAGCATTTTCAGGTCGGCCTCGGAGACGAGGTCGGTCTTGTTGAGGATGATCTGGTCGGCAAAGGCGATCTGTTCGGCCGCTTCCTTGGAGTCCGAGAGGCGCAGCAGGATGTGCTTGGCGTCGACCACCGTGGTCACTGAATCGAGCCGCGTCTTGGCCTTGACGTCCTCGTCGACGAAGAAGGTCTGGGCCACCGGGCCTGGATCGGCCAGGCCCGTGGTTTCGATGATGATGGCGTCGAACCCGCCTTTGCGTTTCATCAGCCCCTGCAGGATGCGGATCAGGTCGCCGCGCACCGTGCAACAGACGCAGCCGTTGTTCATTTCGAACACTTCCTCGTCGGCGCCGACCACCAGGTCGTTGTCGATGCCGATCTCGCCGAACTCGTTGACGATGACGGCGTACTTCTTGCCGTGCTCCTCGGTGAGGATGCGGTTCAGAAGAGTGGTCTTGCCGGCGCCGAGATAGCCGGTCAGCACGGTAACGGGAGTCTGGGTCATCAGTGGCCTATAGCGGGGGAGGGCTCAGCCTTCCAGATGGGGACGGCCGGGCAGGCTTTGAAGAAGGCCGCCGCGTGGGCCCGCCACGGCCGAGGCCGCGAACAGGGCTGCGGCCGACAGGGTCATCACCGCGCCAGGCTCGACCTTCGTCAGCGCGGCGATGGCCAGGCCCGCGCCGCTGGCCAGGGCCGAGATCAGCACCGCCACACCCGCCTGTCCGACAAACCCGCGCGCCCAGAACCGGGCCGAGACCGCCGGGATCATCATCAGGGCGACGGTCATCATCGCTCCGAAGGCGCGGAAGCCCGCCACCAGATTGAGCGCCACCAGCCCCATGAAGACCAGATGCAGGGCCCAGCCCGGCGCCCCGGACGAGCGCATGAACACCGGATCGGCGCCCTCGCCGAGGAATCCGCGCACGAAGAGGGCCAATGCGACCAGGCTCGCCGTCGCGGCGGACGCGGCCAGGATCAGCGCGTCACGGTCAAAGGCGCCGGCCGAGCCGAACAAGAGCTCGTGCACCGCCTCGGGGTCCGCCTGGCGGCCGATCAGCAGGATGCCGAGCGCAAACGCCGGCAGATAGACCGCCGCGAAGGCCGCATCCTCGGGGATCGTCTTAAGCCGCGACAGCAGGCTGGCGGCCCCGGCGATCACGAAGGCCGCGATCAGCGCGCCCAGGGTCAGGGCCAGTGGATTGTTGGGCGCCAGCAGATAGCCGATCGCCACCCCCGGCAGGATGGCGTGCGACATGGCGTCGCCCGAAAGGCTCATGCGACGGGCGGCCAGCAACACGCCCAGAGGCGCGCCGCCAAACGCCAGGGCCAGCGCCCCGGCCGCCGCGCTTCGAAGCGCGAGGATTTCGACAGGTCCGGCGCTCATGCGGCGTGGCCGTGATGGGGGTGCTCATCCTGGTGACAGGGTCCGGCGCCCTCGGCCCAGGCTTCGGACAGGTGCTCGGCACGTTCCAGATTGGCGGGTGTCAAGACCTCGGCGGTTTTTCCCCAGGCGACCGCTTGGCGGGCGAGCAGCAGGGTTTGCGGACAAAGCGCGCGCACCAGCTCAAGGTCGTGGCTGACGATGACCACCGTGCGGCCTTCCGCCGGCCAGCGGCGGATGAGACCGATCAGGTCGGCCGCGGTGCGCGCATCGAGGGCGGCGAATGGCTCATCCAGCAGGACAAGCCGGGCATCCTGGACCAGCACGCGGGCAAAGAGGGCTCGTTGCAGCTGCCCGCCCGAAACCTCGTCCAGGCTGCGGCCTTCCAGACCGGTCAGGCCCACGCTGGCGAAGGCCGCCGAGATCCGATCACGATCCTCGCCCGTGATGCGGCCAAAGAGTCCGCGCCGGCTCCACAGGCCCAGCGAGACCAGGCCCTCCAGGGTCATGGGAAAGCCGCGGACCACCCCTGAGTCCTGGGGCAGGTAGGCGATATCCCGCCGGGACAAGCCGCCCAGGTCAATGCTTCCGGACAGCGGCCGCAGATCCCCCGCCAGACCCTTGAGCAAAGTGGATTTTCCCGAGCCGTTCGGGCCCACCACCGCATTCAGCCCCTGATCGGCAAAAGCGCCCTCAAGATGATGCACGGCCGGGCGGCGGTCATAACCCAGGGTCAGGTTGCGCAGGGCAAGCGCGCTCATGACAGCGCCCACAGCGTCAGCGCCCACACCAGTGCCGCGCAGACCAGCGCCAGACCCAGCCTGCCGGCAAGGCCAAGATAGAGAAGACGGGTGCGCGACGGCCGCATGGCTCCGCCCTATGACATGTTACTTTATAACAGACCAGCACGGGCGCGCGTCCGTCGCCCGGATTGCGCTTTGACAAGGCGCTGGACGCGTGGCAAGGGACCCGCCGCCTGCGCCATCCATTGAAGGGCCCCCCATCTTGGCAAAACCTGAACTCGGCGAAAAACAGATCTGTCCCAGCTGTGGGGCGAAGTTCTACGATCTCACGCGCCGGCCCGCTCGTTGCCCCAAGTGCGCCACCGAGTTCGACCCGGAAGAAGTGGTCAAGACGCGCCGCAGCCGGCCGCGTCCGGCCAGCGACGAACACGACGACGAAGTGGTGGAAAAGCCCGACGCCGATGAGGCCGCGGAGGTCGAAGCCGAGGACGAATTCGGCGAGGAAGCTGATGAGACTCCTGAAATCGATGCGGTCGATGTCGAGGAAGTTGTCGCCGAGGACGAAGATGACGACACCGCCGTTGAAGGCGGCGGCGTGGGTGTGAAGAAAAAGGCCGGTCCTGACGACGGACTGGGCGTCGACTTCGCCGCCGACGATGAAGACGCCGTTGAAGAGGACGACGACGTGCCGTTCCTCGAAGGCGACGACGAATTCGACGAGGACGAGATCGAGGGCCTGCCGGACGAAAGCGACGAACGCGACTAAAAAACTGAAGGCGTCGGACTTGATCGGGCAGGGCGCCCGGCATAGTGTCCGCCGCCTTCTTGGGGAGCCCTTCGGGACGACCCACGGACGACCCGGAAATCGGGGCTATAGCTCAGCTGGTAGAGCGCTTGAATGGCATTCAAGAGGTCAGCGGTTCGACTCCGCTTAGCTCCACCATCCTTCGCCTAAGGGCGGGGATGGCGCGCAGAAGTGCAGACCAGCTTTCTTCGAATCCTCAAACCTCGCCGCGCTAGTGATGCGTCTCAGGCGTGGGTGTGGCCGGCGGCGCAGCCGCCTGAGGTCCGTGCGGGGCCATGCACATCATCGGCATCGGCATTGATGCGCCAGGAGTCGCCGTCTTCGGCATCATGGGCATGGGCGCCTTGTCCGGCATGGCCGGCGCGGCCTTGGGCATGGGCTGGCCCTTTTGCATGGGCATTGACGGTTGGCCGGCGTTGTCCGCTGCGGACGTCATCATCGGACATGGCATCATGCCCGCCATAGGGGACGTAACCGCAGGCGCGCCGGCCACCGGCGGCGTTGCCTTGTCCGCCGGCTGGGCCAGCACCGAGCTCGCGGCCAGAGCGGCCAGCACGATGATGGCGGTGAGGGTTCTGGTCATGGGCATGTCCTTTGCGAAACAGGACGCCAGGTTGCGCGAAAGTCCCGCGCGGCGCCTTGATCCCGATCAAGCGGGACGGACAATCGTCAGAGCTTGACGGCTCTCAGGCGCAGGGCGTTGGCGATGACGCTTACCGACGACAGGGCCATGGCCGCAGCCGCGATAGCCGGGGAGAGCAACCAGCCCATGGCCGGATAAAGCACCCCGGCCGCGATGGGCAGGCCGGCGGCGTTATAGATAAAGGCGAAGAACAGGTTCTGCCGGATGTTTCCCATCACGGCGCGCGACAGGCGTCTGGCTCGCACAATGCCCTGAAGATCACCCTTCAGCAGGGTGACCCCGGCGCTTTCGATGGCGACGTCGGAACCCGGGCCCATGGCGATGCCGACCTCGGCGGCGGCCAGGGCCGGCGCATCGTTGACGCCGTCTCCGGCCATGGCCACGAAGCGGCCCTCCCGCCGCAGGCGCTCGACCACAGCGGCCTTGTCGCCGGGCAGGACTTCGGCCTCAATCTCATCAATGCCCAGTTTGGCCCCGACGCTGAGGGCGGTCGTGCGGTTATCGCCGGTGATCATCACCACCCGGATGCTCTCCGCCTTCAGAGCGTTGATAGCGGCCTGCGTCGATTCCTTGATCGGATCGGCGATAGCGATCAGCCCTGCCGCCTTGCCGCCGATGGCGACAAAGATCGCCGTGGCGCCTTGGGCTCGATAGGCTTCGGCGTTGCCGGCAAGATCGCTGGTCTCTACGCCCTGTTCAGCCAGGAACTTGCCCGAGCCAAGGGCTATGCGCCGCCCGGACACGGTTCCGACGACGCCCTTGCCGACCGGAGAGTCAAATTCGGTGGGCTGAGACAGGGACAGGTTCCGATCGGCGGCCGCCTTGACGATGGCGTCCGCCAGCGGGTGTTCGCTGGCCCGCTCCAGGCCGGCCGCCAAGGTCAGCACCTCGGCCTCGTCAAAGCCAGGGGTGATTTCGACGGCGATGACGGCCGGCCGTCCTTCGGTCAGGGTGCCGGTCTTGTCGACGATCAGGGTGTCGATCTTTTCCAGACGCTCGAGCGCTTCGGCGTCCTTGATCAGGACACCCGCCTGGGCGCCGCGTCCAACGCCGACCATGATCGAAATCGGCGTCGCCAGGCCCAGGGCGCACGGACAGGCGATGATCAAAACCGAGACGGCGGCAACCAGGGCGTAGGACAGGCGGGGCTCTGGACCGACCAACATCCAGACCGCGAAGGCCAGGACGGCAACCCCGATAACGGCCGGCACGAACCAGCCTGAGACCTGATCGGCCATGCGCTGGATCGGCGCGCGTGACCGCTGGGCCTGGGCGACCATACTGACGATCTGGGCAAGCAGGGTTTCGGCCCCCACCTTTTCGGCGCGCATCAGAAAAGCGCCCGTGGTGTTGAGCGACCCGCCGATCACCTTGTCGCCCACGGTCTTGGTAACCGGCATGGATTCGCCGGTGACCAGCGATTCGTCGATCGCGACCCGGCCGTCGACGATTTCCCCATCGACCGGGACCTTCTCGCCGGGACGTACCCGCAACTGATCGCCTGCCGCGACCGCGTCGAGTGTGACCTCCTCGTCCGTCCCGTCAGCCCGCAGGCGCCGGGCGGTCCTGGGCGCGAGATCAAGCAGGGCGCGAATGGCGCCGGACGTATGTTCCCGCGCCCGCAGTTCGAGCACCTGACCCAGCAACACCAGCACCGTGATGACGGCGGCGGCTTCGAAATAGACCGGCGCGGCGCCGTCCTCCATTCGAATGGTCGGCGGGAACAGCCCCGGGGCCAGCTGTGCGACCAGGCTGTAGACGAAGGCTACGCCCACGCCCATGGCGATCAGGGTGAACATGTTGAGGCTGCGCGCCCGGATCGACGCCCAGCCTCGCTGAAAGAAGGGCCACCCGGCCCAGAGCACCACGGGGCTGGCCAGCGCCATCTGGATCCAGCCGGAGATCCGCGGACTGACCATCAGGGCGTGGCCGGCCAGATGGCCGCCCATCTCAAGGAGAAAGACCGGCACAGCCAGGGCCAGTCCCACCCAGAACCGGCGCGTCATGTCGGCAAGTTCGCGATTGGGACCGGTCTCAGCGCTCACGACCAGTGGCTCCAGCGCCATCCCGCAGATCGGACAATGACCCGGGCCAGGCTGGCGTATCTGCGGGTGCATCGGGCAGGTGTAGATGACGTCCGCCTCGGCCGGTTTAACCGCCTTGCCGGAGGCCTTGTTGAGCACGCCTTCAGGATCGGAAACGAATTTGGCCCGGCAGCCTGACGAGCAGAAATAATAGGGCTGTCCGGCGCGGTGGGCGCGGTGGGAGGTCGTTTCCGGATCGACGTCCATGCCGCAGACCGGGTCAATTGCGCTCTTTGCCTGCTCCTTCTGCGGATGGCCGTGGGCAGCATGCGGGTCAGGCGTCACGGCTCTGTGCTCAGCCTCCATGTGACGGAGGGTGTAGAGTCCCCAGCCAGGCTACCAAGCCTAACGCGCCGAAGGCCAGTGCGGTTTCCAAAAGCAAACTGAGGCGCAACCGTCGCACCGCCTCGGCCTCACGGGCCGGATCGGAAAGGGACCGCGTCAGTCGCGGCGTCAGCACGAAGCGGTTCGCGGCCGCCAGGCTCAACATGCCGGCGAACAGCACCAGTTTGACAGCCAGAACCTGCGCCCAGGCGTTGCCGAGGAATTGCGGGATCGCGCTCGGCGGCGTCATGAACGCCGTATTGATCAAGCCGGTCAGGACCAGCACGCCCGCGATCACAGATCCCTGCCCGGCGAAACCGGCCAAGGCACTGGCCGTCACCTTGAGGTGATCCACGCCCGACCTCAGGGCCAAAAGGCTGAAACAGACGAGCGCACCGACCCACAATCCGGCCGCCGCAATGTGGGCCATGTCGGCCGAGAGGTGGACAAGGCCCGCCGCGCCCTCGCCCTCCACGCCGTGGCCGCCCCAGGCCAGGGTCAGAGCCGCCCCGCCCGACAGGATCAGGACAGGCCAAGACGCCATCTTTGGGCGCGTGGCTGTCAAACCCAGGGTCACGATCGCCAAAACCAGCGCGATCACCCTGACCGTCCACGCCGCGCCATAGTGGGTGGCCGAGACGATGGTCCACAGCATGTCCGGGTTTACGGCGTCGGTGACCGATCCGCTCATGGCTCCAGTCTGGGCAAGCAGTCCAATCAGGCAGGCGGCAAGGCTTGCAATCGCAAGGCCGCCGGTCAGACGCCGCACAGACACCAGTGTGGCGGCTGCAGACGCATAGAGGCTGAAGGCCGAGGCGCCGAACAGGACGAGGATCAGGGCGTACTGGACGAGGCGCCCGGCGATCTGGAGCGCCTCGAGCACGGTGCTATTTGACCGTAAAGGTGAACGAACCTTGCTCGCGGTGGGTATCTGTCGAAACCGCGTGCCAGTTGACCTTGTAGGTTCCCGCGCCCAGCGGGGCCATCAGCGTCAGGATCAGGGTCTTGTGGTCGGCCGGATCAAGCTCGGCCTTGACCCCGTCGATCTTCATGACGTGGGTGACCATCTTACCGGCCATCATCATCTGGGTGGAGGTAATCTCTCCGCCGGACAACTTGCCTTCCAGAGCTTCGCCAAACTTCAGGACGATGCGCGTCGGGGCGGCGACCGTGGCATTCGCGGCCGGAGCTGACGACAGCAGCTCGGCATGGGCGAAGGCCTGACTGGCCGAAAGGGTCAATACGGCGGCCGCGATGGCGGCGGTGCGAAAAATCGACATTGGACTATGATCTCCGTGGATGTCTTCAGGTCTTATACGCGCCGTCGCGCTTCGCCCCTCTCGCGAGAGGGATGGTCAAGTCCGATGCGTACAAGAGAGCCTGTCGAAAGCGGAGCGGAAAAATGGACGTTGATCAAATCGAAAGCCTGTTGCAGGGCCGGCCTGACCGATCCCTCGATGATCTTGAGGGCGCCATCTGGCAAGGTGTCGCGTCACGCGACGCGGCCGAGCGGCGGTATCGAGCCCTGGCGATCGGCCAGGCCGCCATCGGGGCGCTGGCAATCGCCGCCAGCGCCGTGCTGGGCGGAACCCTGGCCACCCAGGCCATGGCTGAGCCTTCTGCCCTGGGCGTCTTTTCGCCGCACATGGATCTGGCGCCGTCCAGTCGCCTGTCGGGGCATGACC
The DNA here is from genome assembly GCA_947475875.1 of Caulobacteraceae bacterium. Lineage (GTDB taxonomy): Bacteria > Pseudomonadota > Alphaproteobacteria > Caulobacterales > Caulobacteraceae > UBA5005. The sequence goes on from CANJME010000006.1 coordinate 145,990, forward strand.
TTTGATCCGCTTTGGCTGGCTGGTCGTCGCCGCCCTGGTTTTGACCATTGCCGGCGGCGCTCTGGGCGGCTGGATCGGGGTTCGCTATGGTCTGCACGAGGCCCATGCCGACGCCAGCCTTGATGAAGTTCTGCATCACCGCCTGAAGCTCTCGGCCGATCAGAACGCCAGGATTGAGGCGCTGGAGCGCGCCTTCGATCAGCGACGAGGCGCGCTGGAGAGCGAGATGCAGGCGGCCAACCGCCAGCTCGCCGGCGTTCTTGAGCGTGAGCATACCTATGGGCCGGACGCCGAACAGACCGTCGCCCGCTTCCACGCGGCCATGAGCCAGTTGCAGGAGCTGACCATTCAGCACATCCTGACCATGCGCGCTGTGCTCACTCCCGCGCAGGCCGCCCAGTTCGACCGCACCATCTCGGACACCCTGGCGCCGGGCGGGCGGTGAACTCACACCCTGAAGATTCGGTCGGCGCGCAGGCGAAAGCCGGCGACAAGGCCGCCTTCGAGGCCCTGGTCCGACGCGAGAAGTCCGGGCTCTATTCCTTTGTCCGCCGCTATGTCGGCGATCCGGACGAGGCCTATGACATTGTTCAGGACAGTTTCATCGCCGCCTGGCGATCCATCCACAGATACGATCCTGCCCGGCCCTTCGGCGTCTGGCTTCGCACCATCGCCCTGAACAAATGCCGGGACCATGGCCGTAGAGCCGCGGTGCGGCGGGCCCTGGCGCGCGCCTTCGCGGTCGAAACGCCGCCGCCCTCCGAGCCGGTAGAAGGCGGGCGCCGGATGGATGAACAGCTGCGGCGTCTGGATCTGGCCATCGCCTCCCTGCCAGCGATTTACAAAGAGCCTTTGTTGTTGACGACCGCGGGCGGGCTTTCCCAGGCCGAGGCCGCAAAGGCTCTTAAAACCTCAGTCAAGGGCGTCGAAATGCGGCTTCGCCGCGCCCGGACCAAACTTGCGGAAATGCTGGCAGAATCCGCAGAGGGTTAGACCTGACACCTGCGTATAGTCCTGTAACTCTGAGCGGGAGCCTCCATGCCACGAACCTTGATGTCGCTGTTTCTCGCCGTAGCGTCGGCAGGCCTGCTGGCGCCGTTTGTCGCGCGGGCCCAGGATGCGAAGGCCGCGCCCGCTTCCAGCGACCCCATGGTGAGCGCCCTGGGCTACTATCCCATGACCCGCGACGCCTCGGGCACGGCCTGGCAGCCGGACTCGTCCGAACACGCCGGCGTACACAGCCGCCATGGCGAATGGACCGTGATGTTCCATGGCCTGCTCAACGGCGTCTATGACCGCCAGAACGGGCCGCGCGGCGATCAGGGCGCGTTTGTCTCGGGCATGCTGATGGTCATGGCCAAGCGCCCGCTGGAAGGCAGCGATGCGCTGCAGTTCCGCGCCATGCTCAGTCCTGATCCGCCGATGGGCAAGCGCGGTTATCCCCTGTTGCTGGCTTCCGGCGAAACCGCCGACGGGGTGACCCCGCTGGTCGATCGCCAGCACCCGCATGACCTCTTCATGGAGCTGTCGGCGTCCTACAGCAAAAGGCTTTCGGACAAGGACAGCCTCTATGTCTACGCCGGGCTACCGGGCGAGACGGCGTTCGGACCGCCTGCCTTCATGCACCGGATGTCGATCCTGGATTCGCCGGAGGCGCCGATCAGCCACCATTGGCTGGACTCCGGCCACATTACCTTCGGCGTCGTCACCGCCGGGTACATCCACGACGCCTGGAAGATCGAGGCCTCGCGTTTCCACGGGCGCGAGCCCGACGAGAACCGCTACAATATTGAGACCGGGTCGCTGGATTCGACGGCCGTGCGCCTGGCCTGGAACCCGACCGATGCGCTTTCCCTGCAGGCCTCGTGGGCCGAGGTGAAAAGCCCGGAACAGCTCGAGCCCACGGAAGACCAGACCAAGTGGTCGGCTAGCGCCATCTACACCGTCCCGTTCGGCGATGACGGCGGTTGGTGGTCGACGACGCTCGCCTGGGGCCGGCGTACCAGCGGCGGGAATGAACTGGACGCTTTGGCGCTGGAATCAGCGCTCAAGCCGGCGGAGGCCTGGACGGTCTTCGCCCGGGCCGAGCGCACGGAGAACAACGAACTGACCTCGGTGGGCGGTCATGCGGGGCCCATCTATTCGGTCGGAAAGATTTCGCTCGGCGCTATTCATGACTGGCAGGCCAGCGATCACACGAAGATCGGTCTCGGCGGCCTTGTTTCCGTCAATCAGGTTCCCTCGGCCCTGACGGCCGCCTATGGCCGCTCGCCAACCGGCGGAATGCTGTTCATCCGACTGAAGGTGGACTAACCCCGACCTGTCAGGCCGGTCCTATGAGGCCGCGGGCCAGAAGCCTGCCCAGGAGCTCCCGCGCGATCAAATCCCTGGGTGGCGAACCCGGGCGGCAGGCTTTTGCGGAACGCCGGCTCTTCCACGCAAACCTCGGACACCGCCTCCAGCATCAGTTCGGCCCAGGTGCGGACGATCACGCCGCAGGTGATGTGCAGCGAAGGGCCATCGCCCTTGGTCATGGCGTCGTGGATCTTGCCTCTCGGCACATAGGCGCAATCGCCGGGGCCGAGCACAAAAGTCTCAAGGGGATCCAGCCCCTCGACTTCCTCGCGCTGGAAGCCTTCGCCGCGATAGGGCGAATCGACCTGGTCATAGAGCCGCCAGGTCTTTTCGCCCTCGATCTGCAGGATGAAGACGTCGTGCTTGTCGTAGTGGGTGTGGAAGCCCTGGTTGCTGGGCGGCGTCAGATAGACGTTGGTCTGGACGTGACAGGAAAAGATACGCTCGAGCGACTGGCAAAAGTCGGCAAGCGTCAGGTCCTGCTGGTGCAGCTGGTTGAGGATGATGGTCGCGCCCTTGCGGTAGAGCTGGGCGACCGAGGCCCGGTCGATTGCCCCGCCCGAGGTGACATAAGCGTCCTCGGAGATATCGCGGGCGGCGTTGGCCATGACCAGCATGCCTTCGCGCAGGTCCCGCTCGGCGACGATGCGGTCGACGGCGGCGATCGAGAGCAGGCCCTTGAAGCGATCGGGATCGCCATGATGCACAATGACCGAGGTCTGCTCGTAGACGTCCTCCATGAACCGCTGGGCCTTGTCGCCGAGCAGCCACGTGATTGGATCGTCAGGCAATGTGAAGCCGGAGATGTCCGGTAAGCCTATCTGCCGGACCGGCCGTATCCGGCCGTATCCGACGAGTCGCTATCGGTTCGGCCGGTGCGCGTGCCCCGGCCATTGCCGGCGGTGTCGGACGAATCGCCATCGGTCAGGCCGGTGCGGCGGCTGCCACGGCCGTTGCCGGCGGTGTCGGAGGAATCGCCATCGGTCAGGCCGGTGCGGCGGCTTCCGCGACCATTGCCGGCGACGTCTGACGAGTCGCCATCGGTCAGGCCGCTGCGGCTCGAGCCCCGGCCATTGCCGGCGGTGTCGGACGAGTCGGCGTCGGTCAGGCCCGAGCGGCGGGCGCCGCGGCCATTGCCGGCGGTGTCGGTCGAGTCTGAGTCGGTCAGGCCGGTGCGACGGGTGCCCCTGCCGTTGCCGGCGGTGTCGGTGGAGTCAGAGTCGGTGATGCCGGTGCGCGAGGTCGTGCCCCGTCCATTGCCGGCGGTGTCGGAGGAATCGCCGTCGGTCAGGCCGGTGCGGCGTCCGCGCCCGTTGCCGGCCGTATCGCTTGTGTCGCTGTCGGTCAGTCCGGTCCGGCTCGCGCTACGGCCCTGGCCATGGTTTGCGGTATCAGAGCTATCGGCGTCGGTGACCCCGGTGCGGCCGTGGTTGGCGGTGTCACTGGAGTCCCCGTCGGTACGACCGGTGGCGCGTCCGCGTCCGTTACCGGCGGTGTCGGTTTAATCGCTGTCGGTGCGGCCGGAACCCTTTTGGGCCTGCGCCTTGCCGGTGATCGCCCCGGTGGCGCTGCCGGCGACGGCGACGCCGCCCAGGATGCGGGCGACGAACGAACGCCGGTCCAGATTTTTCTTCGACATGGGCTCCCCCAAAGTAACGCGTAAATGACGTCCCTAAGGTGCGATCCAGCGTCCCAGAGGGCTTCAATGTCAAGTCGGATTGTACATCCAGCAAGACATTGTGCGATTATTTACACGGGATGGCCCCTAAGATTACCCCCCGTTTGCGGGGGCGAATACCTGATGGGCGAATATTGGCGTGCGGTATTCGCGCATGGCGCGACTCTCCTCTGGCCAGGTCCGGAAAGCCGCCCGATCTTGAATCCGGCCCGCCCAATCGCCACTTCAGTGAGGCGTCTCTGGCGGGACGCCGAAGCTTATCGGGCCCCGCCAGTCGCGCGGAGTCGCTTGGACCTTAAGGGCTTCGAAAGTGAACAGGATTTTGCATCTGGACAGCCCGTTTCTGCTGGGCTTCGAACCGACCAGGCTTCTCATCGAGCGCGTCGCCCAGGCCGCCGGCGAGACCTATCCGCCCTACAATGTCGAAGAGACAGCGGAGGATCGCGTGCGGATTTCCCTGGCGGTGGCCGGGTTCGCCGCCGGCGACCTCGACGTCCGCGTCGAGGATCGCCAGCTGATCGTCACCGGCAAGCGTGAAGCGCAGGCCGGCGAAGGCGAGCGGGCCTATCTGCATCGCGGCATCGCGGCGAGGGGTTTCACCCGCGCCTTTGTGCTCGCCGATGGGCTGGAGGTTGAGGCTGCGCGCCTCGAACACGGCCTTCTGCATATCGAGGTCTTCCGGCCGGAACCCGAAACCAGGTGTCGCCGGATACCGATCCAGACGGGGGCTTCGTCATGAGGCCGCTGAACCGCCGGAAGACTGGGGCCCTATTTTTTACAAGGAGGTGGTCGTAATGACACCGCAACTGACTCGTGAAGCCTTTGCCGCCCTTGGCGCCCCGGACCTGGTCTACGTGCGTCCGATCAAGGCCGCCGAGGTCCTCGCCGACACCCAGGTCGAGGCGGTCGAAGGTATCGCATTCGATCCCGATCAGGTGCTTTACGCCGTGCACCGCGCCGATGGCGCGCGTCTGGCGGTCATGTCCGACCGCGGTTCAGCCGTCGCGGCCGCCCTGGCGCATGAGTTGGCGCCGGTGTCGGTTCACTAGGCGGCGGTAGGCCGCGCCGTCTGGAACAACAGAGCCCTGATCGCGTCGGCGCCGCTCGCGTAGCGGAGCTGGTTTCTCAGCTCCGTTGATCTGAAGATGCGTGAAACCTTGGCGAGCGCAGTCAGATGCCCCACTTCGGCGTCCGGTGGGCCCAGCAGCGCGAACAGCAAATCGACCGGCTTTTGATCGTCGGCGCCGAAATCGACCGGCGCTTCCAGCCGCACGAATATCCCATGAATACGGTCCAGTCCGCGCACCCGCGCGTGCGGGATGGCCACGCCGTGGCCGACGCCGGTCGACCCTTGTGTCTCGCGGCGCAGCAGGGCGTTGAGAACCGTCGAAGGTTTCAGGCCGAACTGACGGCCCGCGATCTCGGCCGCGATCGACAGGGCCTGCCTCTTGTCGGCCGCGCTGACCCGCTGGGCGATGGCTCCGGGGTCCAGGATGTCTTCGATGTCCATAGGGTCCTGAACTCTAGTGTCATCAACGCACAGTCACTGATCGCGGCCAGATAGCGCCACGATGCCGATTCGGCGAAGCGGCTATTCAGCCGTTCTAGCCGTTTCCGTTCGAAGAGCGCGTCCGCGCCGGATCGATCCAGCCGATATTGCCGTCCGGGCGCCGATATACCACTGACAATCCGTCGTGCGCGGCGTTTCTGAACACGATTGTTTGAGAATCGGTCAGGTCGAGTTCCATGACGGCGCCGGACACCGTCAGGGTCTTAATCTGGGCGTCGGTCTCGGCGATGATCATGCGGGCCGGAGGACTGTGGTCCTCTTCCTCCCAGTGCTCGTCCTGGGCCTCATCATTGGCCCGGATGACGAAATAAGAGGCGGTTTCGGCGGCCTTGGCGCTGGCCGCCACGGCATGGCTGCGCAGGCGCTGCTTGTAGCGGCGGATACGCTTTTGCACCTTCTCCAGCGCACTGTCGAAGGCGAGGTGGGCGTCGCCCCCCAGGCCGTGACTGCGCAAGAGCTGGCCCGAAGCCAGCTGCACGGCGCAATCCACCCGGAAGGAATGACCCTCGCGGCTGACCACGACATCGGCGTCGCCGCCGCGATCGAAGTATTTTCCAATACTGGTGGTGAGTTCGGAGGCGACTCGCGTCCGCAAAGCCTCTCCGACATCGACATGCTTGCCGGTTACCTGCACTTGCATAAGGGGTACTCCATCCCTGTCTACATGGGGAGTCAAGCGGCCCCTTATCAAGACCCGCGAAGAAGCCAATCAGTTCCCATGCATGTCAGAGGGAAACGGTGGGTCAGCCGCCGAAGAAGTTGATCAGGCCCTGGATCCCTAAGGCGATCTTGTGCCCGAAGAAGATCAAGAACCAGGCCGAGAGGCCCGTCATGGCATAGCCGATCAGGGCCAGAATGCCGTCGCGGTTGAACAGCGCCAGGGCGAAGACAGCCATGGTCAGGGCTGGCAGGCCGTGGATGAACGGGATCGGCAACATGATCACCAGGGCCAGGGCCGTGCAGATCAGGCCGATCAGCCGGTCGCCGACGGGGCCGAACAGGAAAGTGAGGCGGGGCCGTGACAGCCGCTCTGCCGCCTCGAAACGGGGCAGCACCTTTTCGATCACCTTGTCGAGGTTCTGGATGCTGACCGGCCGGTTGCGAATGCTGGCGGGAAGCCAGGGCGCGCCGAGGCCGATCGCGACCTGAGGCGCCAGGAACAGCAGCGGCAGGCCAAGGATGGTGGATACGCCCGGCGGCAGGGGCACGGCGGTGATCATGGCAAAGACGAACAGCACCACGCCGAACGAGCGGCGGCCAAACCGCACCATGATCTCGCCAATGGTGTCCACCGAAGCGGGATCTGCCACGACAAGCTCGCGCAATATCATCGACAGCGACTTGTTGCGGTCAGCGATGGCGGAGGCGGCGAGAGGCATAGGGTTCCGGTGGGCAGGCTCCAGCCAGACGCCTAGGGAGGGCGCCGAGTTCTGAAAACCTCTGAGTTGGAGACTCAACTGGCCACTTTCAACAGACGCCGCCGTTCGACGGAAGATGGAATCCGCATGGCCTCGCGATATTTCGCGACAGTGCGTCTTGCAATGTCCACCCCTGCCTCTTTGAGGATCTCGACGATGGCGTCGTCTGACAGCACGGCGTCGGCCGCGCGCTCGGCCTCAATCATCCATTTGATCTTGTGACGCACCGCTTCGGCGGAGTGGGCCTCGCCGCCGCTGGATGAAGCAATGGAGGCGGTGAAGAAGAATTTCAGCTCGAACATGCCGCGCGGCGTCGCCAGATATTTGTTTGAGGTCACCCGGCTGACGGTCGATTCGTGCATGCTGATGGCGTCGGCCACCGTCTTCAGATTGAGCGGCCGCAGGTGCTCGATGCCGAAGGCGAGGAACGCGTCCTGCTGGCGGACGATTTCGCTGGCGACCTTCAGCACTGTCTTGGCGCGCTGATCGAGGCTGCGGATCAGCCAGTTGGCCTGGGCCAGGCACTCGGAGACGAACATCTTGTCCTGGTCAGACCGCGCGCCGCCGGCCACCCGGGCGTGATAGCGCTGGTCGACCAGCAGCCGGGGCAGGGTGTCGCCGTTCAGTTCGACGTGCCAGACGCCGCCGGCGCCTTCGCGGACAAACACATCGGGTGTGATCGGCGCCATTGGCTCGCCGCCGAAACAGGCGCCCGGACGGGGCGTCAGCGCCTTCAGTTCGCCGATCATGTCCTTAAGGTCTTCGTCGTCGACCTCGCAGGCGGCTTTCAGGCCCGCCATGTCGCGCCGGGCCAACAATTCGAGATTGGCGAGCAGGGCCGCCATGGCCGGATCGTAGCGGTTGCGCTCCTTCAGCTGCAGCATCAGGCATTCGGCCACGTCGCGGGCGAAGACGCCGGTGGGCTCAAAGCCCTGCAGGCAGGTCAGCACCGTTTCGATCAGGGAAAGGTCGCAGCCGAGGCGCTCGGCGATCTCGACAAGGTCGGCGCGCAGATACCCGCCCTCGTCTACGGCATCAATGAGCACCGTGGCGACCGCGCGCTCGGCGCCGGAAAGGCCCGCCACCGCCAACTGGTCATGCAGATGGTCGCCCAGGGTCTTTTCATGAACCAGCCGGTCCTCGAAACCTTCGCCATCCGTGTCGAACGAGCCGCCCGAGCGGGCGCGCGACCAGTCGATCGCTCCGCCCGCCGATTCCGCCTGGGCTGCGTCGCCCGCATCGCCCGTCGACCGGTCGCCCGGAGAGGCGCCATCGTAGAGATCGTCGTGGCGCACATCCATGTCGGCTTCCGCCGCCTGGCCCTGCTCGTAGTCGGCGTCGGGCGTGGAGGCTTCCGGCGCTGCGGCCTCGCCGTCACCGTCCGCATCGACGCGCGACAGAAGCGGATTTTTTTCCAGCTCGGTCTCGACGTATTCCTCAAGCTCCACGTTCGACAGTTGCAGCAGTTTGATCGCCTGCTGCAATTGCGGCGTGATGACCAGTCCCTGGCCTTGTCTGAGTTCGAGTCTGGGCCCAATGGCCAAGGGGTTTGCTCCGGCTGGCGCGGTTCTTGCTAGCCAGCCTTACGCAGCGGTTCCCAACCGATAGTTAATTCCGCAAGAAATCTTTGCCTCCGCAGGGCTCAGCCGAACCGGTCGCCCAGATAGACGCGGCGCACCTCGGGGCTGCGCAGCACCTCGCCGGGGGTGCCTTCGAACAGCACCTCGCCCGAGTGGATGATCGAGGCCCGGTCGATGATCTTCAGCGTCTCGCGCACATTGTGGTCGGTGATCAGCACGCCCAGGCCCCGGCCCTTCAGGTATTTGATCACCTCGCCGATGTCGGAAATCGCCATCGGGTCGATGCCGGCGAACGGCTCGTCGAGCAGGATGAAAGCCGGGTCGCTCGCCAGCGCCCGGGCGATTTCCACCCGCCGCCGCTCGCCGCCCGACAGAGATCCCGCCGGAGAATTGCGCAAATGATCGATGTGCAGTTCGGACAAGAGCTCGGTGACCTTGTCCCGGGCCTTGGCTTGGTTCTTCTCACGCAGTTCGACCACCGCCATGACGTTCTCGCCCACATTCATGCCCCGGAAGATCGAGGTTTCCTGCGGCAGGTATCCCAGGCCCATGCGTGCACGCTGGAACATCGGTTGCTGGGTAATCTCCATGCCGTCCAGGAAGATGCGGCCATAGTCCACCGGGATCAGGCCGGTGATCATGTAGAAACAGGTGGTCTTGCCCGCGCCGTTGGGGCCCAGCAGGCCCGCGACCTCGCCGCGTTTCAGGCTCAGTGACACGTTGCGCACCACGGCCCGGCCGCGGAACGACTTGCCGATATCGCTCACCACCAGCCCGGCGGCGGCCGTCTCTGGAGCAAGAGCCGTCATGGTCAGCGGGGCGCCGAGGGAGGATATTTCCACTCGTCCAGCGAGACGAAGCCGTCGCGATTGACGTCATAGCGGGTGAACTGGGCGGCCGCATCGCTGGCGGGCGCCGGGGCCAGGGTCGGACGCCCGGCGGCAGGCTTGGCTTCGCTGGCCCGTTTGGCGTCCAGGGCCATGCCAAACTCGGCGCGGTCGAGGCGGTTGTCCTTGTTGGCGTCGGCGGTGCGGAACGGGCCATCCGACTGCTCGGGATAATAGACCGTCTGCACATGGCCGGTCATTTCCGTGGCGTCGGTCTCGGTGTTGTAGACGATGCGGTCGGCGACGCTGACGTTCTTGCCCTGCACGGTGACAACGCCGCCGCTGAAGGTAACCTGATTGCCGCCGTCCTCATAGACGGCGCTGTCGGCACGCACCGTGCGCTCGGGCGTGACGAAGAACACATTGCCGCGCGCTTCAAGCCGGGTGACGTCGCCGCAACGGCCGCGATCCTTCGCCTGGGTGGCGATCACCTGGTCGGCGCGCAGGCGCACGCGGTCCTGGGTGAAATCGGCCCGCCCCGAGAGGGTCTGCAGGCAGGTGTTCGGATCGATCTTGGTCTTGTCTGACTCAAACTTCATCGGCGCGCCGGGATCGAGCTTGTACTGCGATTGCGCCAGGCTGGCGGCGCTGATCCCGCTGGCCAGGACCAGGGCGACGGTCATCGCGGGGAGAGTTCTGCTGGCAAAGGTCATAGCGGAAAGACTCTCATCGCCTGAGGGGAGACCAGGCTAACGACCATTGATAACGCCATGCACCCGGCCTTGAAAGGTGACGACGCCGTTTTTCGCGATGGTGTAGTCGTCGGCGCTGATCTTGCCCGTGCTGGTCTCCAGCTCCATCCCCTTGCTGTGACGCACGGACGTGTTCGAGATGGTGCCGGTTTTGGTGTCGATCTGGGCGTCCTCGGTCTCCATTCGGCTGCCGTTGCTGCTGATCGCCACGACATCCCCGTGCAGCAGGATTCTGGTCGAGCCCTTGTCCCAGATGCCTTCCCTGGCCCGAACGCTGCTGCTGCCAAGGTTGAAGTTGGGATTCTCCAGAGTGAACTTGTCGCGGTAGAGGGTGTCACGCACACCCTTCATCGCCGTCAGCAGAAACACCCGGTCGCGGCGGTCGCGGCCATAGAACCGCGGGTTGGTCACCAGCCGGTCGGTGGCGGCGATCACCTGGACCACTTCGCTCTTCAGCACGCTGCGCGCCACGATCCACCCCGCCAGCGCCAGACCGATGGCGAAGATCGACAGCGGCAGGATGATCCGCCAGAATCCGACCATGCGCGACCTGCGGCGCCAGCGGTCGATCACGGCCTGACGGGCTGGACCATTGCGAACCACCGCATCAACCATGGGCGAAGATGTCCACTTCTTCCCAGCCGGCCAGATCGAGCGCCGCGCGATGCGGCAGGAAGGAAAAACAAGCCTCGGCCAGGGACGTGCGCCCCTCGCGCTCCAGCATGGCGTCCAGCCGGGTCTTCAGTTCGTGCAGGCAGAGCACGTCGCTGGCGGCGTAGTCCAGCTGCTCCTGGCTGAGGGTCTTGGCGCCCCAGTCGCTGCTCTGCTGGGCCTTGGACATGTCCTTGCCGAGAAGTTCCTTGGTCACATCTTTCAGCCCGTGCCGGTCGGTGTAGGTGCGCGCCAACCGCGAAGCGATCTTGGTGCAGTAGACGGGCGTGGTCAGGACACCCAGGTGATGGGCGAACATAGCGATGTCGAAGCGGCCGAAATGGAAGATTTTCAGCACGCCCGGATCGGTCAACAGTCGCTTGAGGTTCGGCGCGTCGTAGGTCTTGCGATCCAGCTGCACCACATGCGCATTCCCGTCGCCGGCCGAGAGCTGCACCACGCACAGCGGGTCGCGCCCGACCCGAAGGCCCATGGTTTCTGAATCGATGGCCACCGAGGCCCCCAGGTTCAGTCCGTCGGGCAGGTCGCCGTGATGCAGGTGGATGGTCAAGTCGGGCGCCTCCGCTGGAATGGGTTCTTTTAGGCGCGCCTTGTCTCGATGCAAAGTGTGGCGCCTAGAGGACGTCAGCTTAGAACGCGTCGGGGTTGAACTCGCAGCTCATGCGGGAACTCTACTCACCGAATGGTGCCAGGAAAGGAACCGCGAAGCTCATCTAATTGATTGTTTTACAGATAGTTCTCATCTGGTCAGATTTAGGGTAACCCCCAAAATAACCCCCAGGCCGATCCGCAGCCCTCAAAAAAGTGCGTCCTTTCGCCTTCAGATCTCCAGGAGGCCGCCCGCCTTCCAGGCTAAAGAGCGTCGGCGTCGGCCGCTACACGGCGGGCAGCTTAGCTGACCTTCCGAGGTGCCGCTTGTTGGCGGTGTCGCCAAAGACCGCTTTCGACCCGTAGCGGACGTTGTCCGCCGTCAGCACCAATGAGACAGATTGAGGGTTCCCGCTAACGGAGGGTTTTGGTCTCATCGCAGTGACGTAGGAACGAAGATGAGAGCAAAACCCTTGCCCCATAAGACGACGCCCGGTGAACGGGTGGCGAAGGATATCCGG